>JAEUPJ010000070.1 GCA_016790285.1 Roseateles sp.
CCACAGCGACGGGTACTCCCCTCGGTGCTCCTGCACCATCCTCACCGCGCGCTCACGCACCTCGGGCGAGAACTTGTTCGACTTGCTCATGGCTCAATCCTCTCAGAGTGTTGAGCCTCCGCGATACCCGGGGCGGTTCAAGGACGCCTTCTTCGGCTACCGCGGCTACAGCGCTGTGGACACCGAGGACGGCTACGTCGATCACGTCGAAGTACACCCGGCCAACCAGGCCGAGGTGAACAAGCTGCCGGGGATCGTCGACGCCCTCGTCGAGCAAGGCATCCGGCCCGAAGGTGTGTTGGCAGACAAAGGCTACGCGAGCACGGCCAACCGCGACTACCTCAAGGCCAAGGGCATCGGCGACCTGATCCAGTTCAAAGGCAGCCGAGGCAACCCTGTGCATCCCCTGCAGACGCAGATGAACCGAGCCATCGCGACGCTGCGCTACAAGGTCGAGCAGGGCTTCGGGACGATGAAGCGGCGCTTCCATCTGAGTCGAGCGCGTTATCTCGGGGCCGCCAAGACACAGGCGCAAATGGCCTGGGCGGCGCTGGGGCTGAACCTGCTCAAGGCGATGAGGAAGCTGCAAAGCGGGCGGCTGCAGCCGTGTTCAGGGAGTAGTCCGTCCTGAGAGGCCAAAGCCCCCGGGCAGGCGCTCAAAACACGTCAAAACGGCCCGAATCCGAGATCTTGACTGCGCATCTCGAAACCCTCGCCCGCCCGGTTGCTCGCCGCTCGTTGCGATGTCGGTTGTGCAGCGGTCTCGGAAGGTCTAAATCACACGTTGAACAGGAAATGCAGGACGTCGCCATCCTTGACGACGTACTCTTTCCCTTCCGCGCGCATCTTGCCTGCGTCCTTGGCGCCCTGTTCACCTCTGTACTGGATGAAGTCGTCATAGGCGATGGTCTGGGCGCGGATGTAGCCTCGCTCGAAGTCGGTGTGGATAACGCCGGCAGCTTGCGGCCCGGTATCGCCGATGCGGATCGTCCATGCGCGAACCTCCTTCACGCCGGCCGTGAAATAGGTCTGCAGGCCCAGCAGCTTGAATGCGGCGCGGATCAGCCGGTTCAGCCCAGGCTCGTCCTGCCCCATCTCGGCCAGGAAGAGAGTGCGGTCTTCGTCGCTCATGTCGGCCAGATCGGCCTCGGTCTTCGCGCAGATGGCCACGACCGGAGCGTTCTGGCTCGCAGCGTACTCACGCAGGCGATCGAGGAACGGATTGTTCTCGAACCCGTCTTCCGAGACGTTGCCGACGAACATTGCCGGCTTGGCTGTGATCAGGCAAAGGGGCTTCAGGACGGCGTGCTCTTCCTTGCTGAAGTCGATGGACCGCACGGGCTTGGCTTCATCGAGTGCGGCCTGGCACTTCTTCAGCACCTCAACCAACCGCGCGGCCTCCTTGTCGCCACCCGCCTTGGCAACCTTGCTGTACCGCTGCAGACTCTTTTCGACGGTGCTCAGGTCGGCCAGGCACAGTTCGGTCTGGATGACCTCGATATCGGCGATCGGGTCGACCTTGCCATTGACGTGAATGACGTTCGGGTCCTCGAAGCACCGCACGACGTTGACGATGGCGTCCGTCTCGCGAATGTGGGAGAGGAACTGGTTGCCCAAGCCTTCACCCTTGCTGGCGCCGGCGACCAGGCCGGCGATGTCGACGAACTCCACGACTGCGGGCAACACGCGCTCGGGCTTCACGATCTCTGCCAGCGCAGCCAACCGCGGATCAGGCAATTCCACGATGCCGACGTTCGGCTCGATGGTGCAGAACGGGTAGTTCTCGGCGGCGATGCCGGCTTTGGTCAGGGCATTGAAGAGCGTGGACTTGCCAACGTTGGGCAGTCCCACGATGCCGCATTTGAGGCTCATGGCGGGTCTTTCTGGTGGGGAAGCCACCGGCGCGCGCCGGGGCTGAAGCCCACGATTTTAGTCTGCGGCGTCCGTGCTTCCCTGCAGCAGGCTGGGGCCACACCCCCTGCCTACAATCGGGCCATGCAAAGCGTGGACGTGTTGGTCAAAGGGCGGGGTGCCGTCGGCAGCAGCTTGGCGCTGAGTCTTGCCGCGCAGGGGCTGTCGGTCGGCATGGCAGACGCCGCTGAGGCGGCCCGTTCGGATGATGTCCGGACATATGCGCTCAACGCTGCGTCCGTTGCGCTGCTCACCGAGCTCAAGGTCTGGGACGGCCTCCCCGCGGATGCCGTGAGTCCCGTGTACGACATGGTCGTTTGCGGAGACGCCACCGAGGCCGAGACGGCGGGCCGTCTGAGCTTCTCGGCCTGGCAGCAAGGCGTGCGAGAGCTCGCCGTGATCGTCGATGCGGCGGCGCTGGACGCGCAGTTGGCCACTGCTCTGCGCTTCTCGCCTCATGTTCGCCAGGTGTCGCCTGACACGCCGGCGGCGCTGACCGCCCTGTGTGAAGGCCGCCAGTCCGCCGCCCGCGAAGCCTTGGGCGTTGCCTTCGAGCCCAAGGCCTATGGTCACCGTGCCGTGGCCACGCGCCTCGTGGCGGACCGTCCCCACCAAGGTGTGGCCCGTCAATGGTTCGGCGCCGGCGGCGAAGTTCTCGCGCTGCTGCCGTTTGAGAGACCCAGCCCCGCCCACTCCTATGGGCTCGTGTGGTCGTGCGAAGAGCAGCGCGCGCAGGCGCTGCTCGCCATGCCCGCCCCGGATTTCGAACGCGAGTTGAACGTCGCCACAGGGGGCGCTGCCGGCCAGTTGTCCCTCGGTGGGCCCCGTGCAGGCTGGCCGCTCGCCCTGGCCCGTGCGGGTGAAGTCAGCGGGCCGGGCTGGGTGTTGATGGGTGATGCCGCGCATCTGGTGCACCCGCTGGCCGGCCAGGGCCTCAACCTCGGACTGGGTGACGTGGCGGCGCTGGCGCGCGTCATGGCCGGGCGTGAATCCTGGCGCCCGCTCGGTGACGAGCGGCTGCTGCGCCGGTATGCGCGAGAGCGCCTGGCCCCGACGCTCGCGATGGGCGAGCTGACCGACGCACTCCAACGCCTGTTCGCGCAGCCGTCGCCCGTTGCCCGCAATCTGCGAAACCGCGGCCTCGACGCCCTGGACCAACTCACACCCCTCAAGCGCTGGCTCACCCAGCGTGCTCTCGGTCTCTGACCGCCTCTTCGCGACTCTTGCCTGGACGCTACCGTGCTGAACCGTTCCTTCTCGCTCGCTGCCTTGTTCACTGCCCTGATCTCCGCCGGGATCACGGCGCATGCCAACGAGGCCGTCATCCGCAAGGCGATCGCCGAGCGCATGCCCAATGCGCCCAAGGTCGACGAGGTGCGGCCCGCGCCGATGCCCGGTCTGTGGGAGATCCGCATCGGCAACGAGGTCCGCTACACCGACCCGACGGGCAGCTATCTCATCGAAGGTGAACTCATCGACCTCAAGGCGAGGAAGAACCTCACCGAAGAGCGCGTGACTCAGCTCAACCGCATCGACTTCGCGACCCTGCCGTTCAAGGATGCCATCGTGTGGAAGAGCGGCACCGGCAAGCGGCGCATCGCCGTCTTCGCGGATCCGAACTGCGGGTACTGCAAGCGCTTCGAGAAGGGCCTGCAGGAGATGAAGGACGTCACCGTCTACACCTTCCTCATCCCCATCCTGGGCGGCGACTCACCCGAGAAGTCGCGCGCCATCTGGTGCGCCAAGGACAGCACGGCCACGTGGCTGGCCTGGATGCTCAAGAGCGAGCAGCCGCCCAAGGCACCCGCGGGCTGCGATGACGCCGCCATCGAGCGCAACCTGGCGCTGTCCCGCAAGATCCACGTCAACGGCACGCCCGCAATCCTGCTGGAGGACGGCAACCGCATCCCGGGCGCGGTCGGTGCCGTGGAACTCGAACGCCGCCTGCAAGCCCTGACCCCGACCAGCAAGTCCTGATCGCCTCGTCATCCGATGAGCCCTGAGAACCGCCAACTCGCGCACCGGCTGGGCTATGCCGGCCTCGTTCCCTTCGTGCTGGGCTGTGCCCTGATCTGGCTGATCGCCGATCGCAACCTGGACCAGCACGCCTTCGTGAGCCTGGCGCTGTCGGCGTATGCGGCGCTCATCATTTCCTTCCTCGGCGGCATCCATTGGGGCCTGTCCTTCGCGCGCGGCCTGCCTGGGCGCCAGCCGCTCGTGTGGGGCATCACGGCGCCGCTGCTGGGTTGGCTGGGTGTGCTGATGTCGCCTTATGCAGGGCTGGCCTTGCACGGCGGCGTGCTGATCGCGTGCTACGTGATCGACCGCCGTGTCTACCCGCAGCTGGGCGCTGGTGACTGGCTCACGCTGCGCTTCCGGCTCACCGCGGTGGCGTCGTTCAGCTGCTTCCTCGCTGCGGCGGGCAGTTGATGTCAGCCGGCCCGCATTACCGCATCGAGCTGGCCGACCTCTCGGCCCACCGCTACCGCGTCACGCTGACGCTGCCCGAGCCGGCGGCTGATCAGGTGTTCAGCCTGCCGGTGTGGATTCCCGGCAGCTACCTGGTTCGCGAGTTCGCCAAGCACCTCAGCGGCTTGCGCGCCTGCCAGGCAGGCCGCGACCTGCCCGTGGAGCAGCTCGACAAGGCCAGCTGGCGGGTGCCCAGCGAGCCCGGCGCGGGCGCGCTGATGCTGACCTGCGACGTCTACGCCTTCGATGCTTCCGTGCGTACGGCTTGGCTGGATGACCAGCGGGCCTTTTTCAACCCGAGCAGCCTGTGCCTGCGGGCGCAAGGTTTCGAGCGCGCGCCGCATCGCATCGAGCTCGCCGGGTTGCCCCGCGGCTGGCAGGTCGCCACGGAGATGCCTGAGGTCGAAGGCGGATGGCAGGCGCCGGACTATGACGAGCTGCTGGACCACCCCTTCGAGATCGGGGCCCACTGGCACGGCCAATTCGAGGCGGCGGGCATCGTGCATCGCGTGGTCGTGGCCGGCGCCTGGCCGAGCTTCGACGGCCGGCGGCTGCTCGCTGACGTGCAGCGCATCTGCGAGGCGCAGATCGCCTTCTGGGGCGGCGCTCCCTTCGAGCGCTACAGCTTCCTGCTCTGGGCGGTTGACGACGGTCACGGCGGCCTCGAGCACCGCGCGAGCACGGCGTTGATCTGCGCGCGGCGCGAACTGCCCACCGCAGCGGAGCCCGCGTTGCCCAGCGACCCCTATGCCCGACTGCTCGGGCTCTTCAGCCACGAATATTTCCACGCCTGGAACGTGAAGCGCTTGCGCCCGGCGGAGTTTGCGCACTTCGACTACCAGCGCGAGAACTACACCGAGCTGCTGTGGTTCTTCGAGGGCTTCACGAGCTACTACGACGAGTTGTTCCTGCTGCGCGCGGGCCTGGTGGACGCGCCGCGTTACCTCAAGCTGCTGGCGGCGTCCGTCAACGGGGTGCTCGCGGCGCCGGGGCGGCGCGTGCAGCCGCTGGCGCAGGCCAGCTTCGAGGCCTGGACCAAGTACTACCGGCCCGACGAGAACAGCCCCAACGCCACCAGCAACTACTACGGCCAGGGCGCGCTCGTGGCCCTGTGCCTGGACCTGCGGCTGCGCGCCCAGGGCAGCAGCCTGGATGCCTTGATGGCGCGGCTGTGGCAGTCGAGCCAGGGCGGCCCCGTCAGCGAGGCGGACGTACTGGGCGCCGTGCGCATGCTGGGTGGCGACGACGTGGCCGCGGCCCTGCACGGCTGGGTGCACGGCACGGATGAACTGCCGCTGGCCGAACTGTTGGGTGCCGCCGGCGTGACCTGGCGCGATGAGGGTCGCCAGACGGTCGCGCAGCGGCTGGGCCTGCGGGTTCGTGAGAGCGCCCTCACCGGCGTCACGGTCACGCACGTGCTGGACGGCGGCAGCGCGCAGGCCGGCGGCCTGCATGCGCGGGACGAGATCCTCGGCGCCAATGGCTGGCGCCTGCGGCGCCTGGACGACGCGCCCACCCTGCTGACCGCTGGCACGCACACGCTGCGCCTGCTCGTGAGCCGAGACCAGCGCCTGGTGGAGCTGCCTGTCGAGCTGCCGCCGGCCAAGGCGGCGGCGATCGCCCTGTCGCTCACGGACGGTGCGCACGACGCGCGCCAGCGCTGGCTGGGCGCTTGACCCCGCCATGAAGGCCGCGCGGCCACCGGGCCTGCTGGTGCTGGCCGTGCTGGGCCTGCACCTGCTGCTCGGGCACGAGGTGCAGCGCATCCATGACGGCTGGCTCGACGACGCCTCGCCACCGATGCCACCTCGCATGCAGGTGGCGTTCGTGCAGGAGATGGTGGTTCAGGCGCCCCCCTTGCGCGTGGTGACCCCGCCGGCAGCAGCTGCAGCGGCGCGGCGGGCCGCCGCCAAGCAGGCATCGGGCGCGCCGGCGCCGGCGGCTTCGGAGCCCGCACAGCCAGCCCCGGACGCCTCGGCTCCGGCGGACTCGCTCCCCGCTGCCATCGCCGAAGCCGCCTCGGCGCCGGCCGACTCGTCCGCACCGCGGGCCGGCACGGCCGCGTCCGCGGTCGCGAGCGACGAGCCCGGGCCCGAGTGGCCGCTGTCCACCCGCCTCAGCTACCTGCTGACCGGCCATTACCGCGGCCCCTTGAACGGCAGCGCGCAGGTGGAGTGGCTGCGGCAGGGGCGCGACTACCAGGTGCATCTGGACGTCGACCTGGGCCTCATCAGCCGCCGCATGAGCAGCCAGGGCCGGCTGACGCCCGAGGGCATCGCGCCGCAGCGCTACGACGAAGAGACCAAGCTCGTCCTCATGGACCCGCGCCGCGCTCGCGTGCTCTTCCTGGGCGCCGACGTGCAGCTCGCCCACGGCGCGCGCGAGCCCGTGCCCCCGGGGGCGCAGGACTCGGCCAGCCAGTTCGTGCAGCTGACCTGGCTCTTCCTGACCGGGCGCGAGCCGCTGCTGGCCGGGCACGCCGTGCGCTTCCCGCTCGTATTGCCGCGCCGCCAGTACGCCTGGCAGTACGACGTCGTTGGCGAAGAGACGCTCGACACGCCCATGGGCCCCATCGCCACCTGGCACTTGAAGCCCGCCCGTACCGCGGCGGGCGGCGACCTGCTGGCCGAGGTGTGGCTCGCCCCGTCCCTGCAGTACCTGCCCGTGCGCATCCTGATCCGCCAGGACGCCGAAACCCACATCGACCTCGTCCTCAAGCGCGCGCCTTTGCAAGCCGCGCCAGAATCTGCCGATCCCCGCATCCCCAGGAGACTGTCCCAATGACCTACGAATGCATCCTCACCGCCGTGCATGGCGACGGCCCGCGCAAGACCGGCCTCATCACGCTGAACCGCCCCAAGGCGCTGAATGCGCTGAACGACCAGCTGATGGACGAACTGGGCGAGGCACTGCTGGTCTTCGACGCGGACGACGGCATCGGCTGCATCGTGCTCACGGGGTCGGAGCGCGCCTTTGCGGCTGGTGCCGACATCCCCACCATGCTGCCGCACACCTTCGCGTCAGCCTTCAAGAGCGGCCTCATCTCCAAGAACTGGGAAACCATCCTGCAGGTGCGCAAGCCCGTCATCGCCGCGGTCGCAGGCTTTGCGCTGGGCGGCGGCTGCGAGCTCGCCATGATGTGCGACTTCATCATCGCCGCCGACACCGCCAAGTTCGGCCAGCCCGAGATCAAGCTCGGCATCGTCCCCGGCGCGGGCGGCACGCAGCGCCTTCCGCGCGCCATCGGCAAGAGCAAGGCGATGGACATGCTGCTGACCGCCCGCATGATGGCGGCCGCCGAGGCCGAGAGCGCCGGCCTCGTGTCGCGCGTGGTGCCGGCCGACAAGCTGCTCGAAGAAGCGCTGGCCGCGGCCGAGACGATCAATGGCTTCAGCGGGCCGTCGGTCATGCTGATCAAGGAGCTCGTGAACCTGGCCTACCAGGGTCCGCTCACCGACGGCGTGGCGGTGGAGCGCCGCTACTTTCATGCCCTGTTCGGCAGCCACGACCAGCGCGAAGGCATGGAAGCATTCCTGGCCAAGCGGGCGCCCACGTTCGAGCACCGTTGATTGCTGACTTTGGCGGCAGGATCATGACGAACTAGGGATGACTATTTGTGCGGCGCAAATAGTCAGTTCCGGTTCTCCTGGTGTTTCTACTGAGGACGACTTCTTACAGTTCAGGCCATGGACACCGCGGTCGCGATGTCCGAATGACCCAAGCAGGACGTTCCTGCCAGTACCTGAAGGAGCCCGTCATGAACAAGCTGTCCACCCTCTTCGCCGCCATCGCCCTTGTTGCCGCTGGTGCCGCCTCGGCCCAGACCGATGCCCCCCTGACCCGTGATCAGGTCGTTGCCGACCTCGTTGCCGCTCGCAACAGCGGTGAACTCGCCGCCATCCAGGGCGAGAAGGGCGTTGAAGTGACCACGCCCGCCTCGGCCAAGGCCGCCGCCGTGGCCACCACCAAGCTGCCGCGTCAGGCCGTCCTGAGCGTCAAGCCCACGGAAGTCACCACCGACGTGAAGACCGCCGCCGCTCTGGCCGCCGACCACGGCGAAAACGCTGCCCGCGAGCTGGGTGATTTCCCGGCCCCGGTCGTGCGCCGCGCCTCGGCGCTGGCTGCCCGCTGAAACAATCGAGTTTCAAGCTGTGCAAAGGCGACCCGCGAGGGTCGCTTTTTTGTTGTCTGCGTTCCTAGAATCCGCGGCCCGCTCCAGAACAACTCCCGGCGGGCCATGGAGACAAGATGCGCAAACAGCAGATGTGGGCAGCGGCAACGCTGCTGATGGCCTCGATGACAGCGTTGGCTGCAGGCCCGGTGGTCGGCGTGAGCTGGTCGAACTTCCAGGAAGAACGCTGGAAGACCGACGAGGCCGCCATCAAGGCCGAGCTCGCCCGCCTGGGCGCCAGCTACGTCAGTGCCGACGCGGGCGGCTCGCCGGAGAAGCAGATCGGCGACGTCGAGTCCCTGCTCGCCAAGGGCGCCAAGGTGCTGATCATCCTGGCCATGGACAAGGATGCCATCGTCCCGGCGCTGAACAAGGCCAAGGCGCGCAAGGTGCCGGTGCTGGCCTATGACCGCCTCATCGAAGCCCCCGAGGTCTTCTACCTGACCTTCGACAACCGCGAGGTCGGCCGCCTGCAGGCCAAGGCCGTGCTCACCGCCAAGCCGCAGGGGCGCTACGTGATGATCAAGGGCTCGCCCAGCGACCCCAACGCCGACTTCCTGCGCGCCGGCCAGCAGGACGCGCTCGCCGACGCCGTGAAGAAGGGCGACGTGAAGATCGTCGCGGAGGAGTACACCGACGGCTGGAAGCCCGAGGTGGCGCAGAAGAACATGGAGCAGATCCTCACCAAGCTCAAGGGCGGCGTGGATGCGGTGGTGGCCAGCAACGACGGCACCGCGGGCGGCGCGATCGCGGCGCTGTCCGGCAAGGGCATCAAGGGCGTGCCCGTGAGTGGTCAGGACGCCGACCATGCGGCCCTCAACCGCATCGCGCTCGGCACGCAAACCGTGACGGTCTGGAAGGACTCGCGTGCACTCGGCAAGGAAGCCGCCGCCGCCGCGGTGCAACTGGCTGCCGGCCAGAAGGTGCCGGGGGCTGCGGCCTGGGCCGGTGGCGAGCGCAAGGTGAGCCTGCAAGCCAAGTTCCTGGCACCCGTGGCCATCACGCAGGCCAACCTCGGCGAAGTTATCACCGCCGGCTGGGTTCCCAAGGCCGTGGTGTGCAAGGGCGTCGACGCGGCCAAGGCGCCGGCTGCTTGCAAGTAAGGCCTGCGATGAATGCCCAGACCCAGCGGCTCGCCGTCATGGCGGCCGTGCTGGTGGCCATCGCCATCGGCTTTCACGTGCTCACCGGCAGCTTCCTGACGGCGGAGAACCTCTACAACATCGCGCAGCAGACGGCGGTCGTCGGCATCGTGGCCAGCGGCATGGCGCTGATCATCGTCGCGCGGCAGATCGACCTGGCCGTGGGCTCGCTGCTCGGCGCCGTCGGCGTGCTGATGGCCTGGCTGCAGTACACGCAGGGCTGGTCGGTGCCCGCCTCGCTGCTGGCGGGGCTGGGCCTCGCGCTGCTGGTGGGCCTGTTCCAGGGCTGGCTGTCGGCGGTCATCGGCATCCCGTCCTTCGTCGTGACGCTGGGCGGCCTCGTGTCGCTGCGCGGCGTGGCTTTCCTGGTGGCCGACGGCAAGACGCAGCCGGTCACCGAGCCCTGGCTGCTGGCCCTCGGTGGCGGGCTGGACGGCTCGCTGGGTGAGCGCGGCAGCTGGCTGCTGGGGGCGGCGCTGATCGCGCTGATCTGGGTCTGGCAGATCGTGCAGCGTCGCGCGCTGGTGCGCGCGGGCAGTGCGCCGGACGGCAAATCGGGCGTCATCCACGGCGCGCTGGGCACGCTGGCCGTGGTCGTGGTGGTGGCGGTGTTCAACGCCTACCGCATCGAAGGCCAGGAGCAGGGCCAGGGCCTGCCACTGCCGCTCGTGATCTGGGCGGCAGTGGTCATCCTGCTGAGCTTCATGGCCCGGCACACGCGCTTCGGCCGTTATGTGTACGCCATCGGCGGCAACCCCGACGCCGCGCGGCTGGCCGGCATCCCGGTGCGGCGCGTGATGATCCAGCTCAACCTGCTGCTGGCCGCCCTCGTGGCGCTGGCGGCGGTGGTGGCGATGGCGCGGTTGAACGCGGGTACCAACTCGATGGGCACCGGCATGGAACTCACCGTCATCGCCGCGGCCGTCATCGGTGGCGTGTCGCTGGCCGGCGGCAGCGGCAGCGTGGCGGGTACGGTGCTCGGCGCGCTCATCATCCAGAGCATTGACAGCGGCCTGCTGCTGACCGATGTGTCCATCGGCTGGCGCATGGTGGTGTTGGGCCAGGTGCTGGTGGCGGCGGTCGTGTTTGATCGGGTGGTGCAGAAATGACCGCGTTGCTGGAAGTGCGCGAGGCGCGCAAATCGTTCGGCGGTGTGCATGCGGTCGATGGCGTCTCGCTGAGCCTGGCGCCCGGCGAAGTGCTGGCCGTGCTCGGCCACAACGGCGCGGGCAAGTCCACGCTGATGCAGATGCTGGCGGGCGCATTGCCGTTTGACGGCGGCGAACTGCTGCTCAATGGCCAGGCCGTGAAGTTCGCGAGCCCGGCCGATTCCCGGTCGGCGGGCATCGAGACCATCCACCAGAAGCTGGCGTTGGCCGACAACCTCGACTCGGTCGCCAACCTGTTCCTGGGCCGCGAGTTGCGCACCCGCTTCGGTCTGCTCGACGACGCGGCCATGCGGGCGGCTGCCGTGCCGCTGTTCGCGCGGCTGAACCCCAACTTCAAGAACATCGCCGACCCGGTGATGTCCCTCTCTGGCGGTCAACGCCAGGTGGTGGCGATCGCGCGGGCGCTGCAGTTCAAGGCCCGCGTGCTGATCATGGACGAGCCCTGCGCGGCGCTCGGCCCCGCCGAGACGGCCATGGTGCACGACCTCATCCGGCGCCTCTCGGCCGAGGGCGTGGGCATCCTGCTCGTCACGCACGACATGCCGGATGTGTTCGCGCTGTCGCACCGGCTCATGGTCATGAAGACCGGGCGCCTGGTGGGCACCTGCCGCACGGCGGACGTGACGGAGGACGAGGTGCTGGCGATGATCATTGCGGGGAAGGCGCCCCAGCGTTCAGCGGCGTAGGCCTTGCGGCCGATTCCCGTTTGAGCTGCATCCTGCGGCAGGGTGGCAATACTGTTTTTATGTACAGTACCGCTGCCCAGTCGACCGAGGAACCCGGATGCGCAGCAACTACGAACCCGTGACGGACGCCGCCCGCCTGTTGGCGGCTTTCGGCGTCACGCTTCCCGTCGAGCCCGACGCGGAAGCTGCTCCGGGCGACGAGAGGGCAGCGTTCATCGTGGCGGGGGCCGGCCCGCAGGCGGGGTTGCTCGGCGAGGTCCGGGTCGGGCAACTGGGCCTGCTGCCGGCGCTGGCCCAGCCAGGCGCCCATGCCGCACAGGCCCGCGAATGCCGCGTCGACACGATGAAGTCGAACCCGACATTCCGCGAGAACTGGTGGGCCGGTCGCCGCTGCGTGGTGCCGGTGGAGCGGCTCACGGCGTGGAGCTACGCATCCGGGCGACCCGAGGCCTGGGCGATCCAGCACGTGGATGGCGAGCCCCTGGCGCTGGCGGGTCTCTGGAACGAAGGCATGGGTGCTGACGGCAAGAAGCACCTGTCGTTCTGCGTGCTGACGCTGGACGCGACCGGGCACGCGGTGTACGGGCGCATGAGCCACCCGCTGGCACTGGAGGCGCGGATGCCGGCCATCCTCCCTGCGGACCTGCGGTGGCCATGGCTGCACGGCTCGCTGGCCGATGCCCAGCGCCTGCTCGTGCCGTTCGCTGCCGACGCGCTGCATGCCGCCCCGCTCGAACCCGCGGACACCGCGGCGCCGCGACGCTGGAGCGCGGAGCCGGACTTGTTCGCGGAGGAGTGGTGGCGCAGCGCCCTGGAGACCCCACACCGCAAGCCGGCAAGGCCTCGCGCGGTCACGCGCGCCCGGTCGACGGACGCGCCGGGCCCGGTGACGTCAGACCTCTTCGCGAGCGCGGGCGACGTGCACGACACGCCGGCACGCACGGCGACGTCTTGAGGAAGCTACCCGCGCCAGGGCGCTGAGGTTCAGGCCTCGCGGCGCAGCGCCGGGAACAGGATCACGTCACGGATCGACGGCGAGTCGGTGATGAGCATCATCAGGCGGTCGATGCCGATGCCGCAGCCGCCCGTCGGGGGCATGCCGTATTCCAGCGCGCGGATGAAGTCGGCGTCGAAGAACATCGCCTCTTCGTCGCCCGCATCCTTGTTGGCCACCTGGGCCTGGAAGCGTGCGGCCTGGTCTTCGGCGTCGTTCAGCTCGGAGAAGCCGTTGGCGTACTCGCGACCGGTGATGAAGAGCTCGAAGCGCTCGGTGATCTTGGGGTCGCTGTCCGACGCGCGGGCCAGCGGCGAGACCTCGACGGGGTAGTCGATGATGAAGGTCGGCTCCCAGAGCTTTTCTTCCACGACCGCCTCGAAGAGGCCGAACTGCAGCTCCGCCAGGCTCCAGCGGGCCGGGGCGTCTTCACCGGCGGCAATGATCTTGGCGCGCAGCACGTCGGGGTTGTCGGCCTCGGCCTGCGTCAGGCCGGCGAACTGGATGAGGGAGTCACGCACGGACACGCGAGCGAAGGGCTTGTCCAGCGCCACGGGCTTGCCGGCGTAGGTCAGCGCAGCGCTGCCGGTGGCGGCGATCGCGGCGTGGCGCAGCACGGCTTCGGTGAAGTCCATGATGTCGTGATGCGTCCAGTAGGCCGCATAGAACTCCATCATCGTGAACTCGGGGTTGTGGCGGACCGAGATGCCTTCGTTGCGGAAGTTGCGGTTGATCTCGAACACGCGCTCGAAACCGCCCACCACCAGGCGCTTGAGGTAGAGCTCCGGCGCGATGCGCAGGAACATCTCCTGGTCCAGCGCGTTGTGGTGCGTGACGAAGGGCTTGGCGTTGGCGCCGCCCGGGATGGGGTGGAGCATGGGCGTCTCCACTTCCAGGAAGCCGTGCTCCACCATGAAGCTGCGGATGGCCGACACGCCCTGGCTGCGCGCGACGAAGCGCTTGCGGGCCTCTTCGTCGGTGATCAGGTCGACATAGCGCTGGCGGTACTTCTGCTCCTGGTCGGTCATGCCGTGGAACTTGTCCGGCAGCGGGCGCAGGCTCTTGGTCAGCAGCCGCAATGTGGTGACCGTGATGGTCAGCTCGCCAGTCTTGGTCTTCATCAGCACACCCTCGCCGCCGAGGATGTCGCCCAGGTCCCAGTGCTTGAAGGCGTCGTAGACCTCGGGGCCGACGTTGTCGACCGTCACGCGCAGCTGGATGCGGCCGGTGGCGTCCTGCAGCGTGCAGAAGCTCGCCTTGCCCATCATGCGCTTGAGCATCATGCGGCCGGCGACCGTGACCTTGATGCCTTGCGGCTCGAGTTCCTCGTTGGGCACCTCGCCGTACTGCGCCTGCAGCGGGGCGGCGCGGTGCTGGGGCTTGAAGTCGTTGGGGAAGGGCACCGCCGTGGCGGCCCGCAGCGCGCCCAGTTTGGCGCGGCGCTCGGCGATCAGTTGGTTGTCGTCGGTGGGCGGGGTTTGAGCAGCTTGGTTCATTGCGGGCCTTGGGTGAACCCGGGATTCTAGAATCCCGCGCCCTTCCCACCCCTCATGAGCCTGACGCGAGCCACCCTCACCCTCCTGGCCGGCAGCGCGCTGGCCCAGGCCATCCCGCTGCTGCTGGGGCCGTGGATCGCCCGTTTGTACTCGCCGGCCGAGTACGGCCAGTTCTCGCTGGTGTGGACGGTGGCGACCAACATCGCCGTGGTGGGCTGCGCGCGCTACGAGTTCGCGCTGGCGCTGGAGCGCGAATCAGCCGGCGCTGCCGCCTTGCTGGCCCTGTGCCTGCGCCTGCTGCTGGCGGTCACCGCGGCGACCGTGCTCGTGGGCGGGGCCTGGATGCTCTGGGCCGACCTCCCCGTGGCGGCGGCATTGCCGCTGGCCGTCATGGCCGCTGCGGCCAGCCAGGCGCTGGGGCAGTGGGCGGCGCGCGCCGGGGAGTTCGCGGCGCTGGCCTGGGGCCGGGTCGTGCAATGGGGCGGGGCGGCCGTGGCGCAGGTGGGCTTCGGCCTGCTGCAGGCGGGCCCCTGGGGCCTGATGGGCGGCGCGACGCTGGGCGCGGCGGCCGCCGCAGCGCTGCAGGCGCGGCCGGCCCCGGCCGGCGGCTGGCGGGGCCTGCTGCGCGAGCAGCCGCTGCGGGACGTGGCGACGCGCCACCGCGACTTCCCGCTGCTCAACACACCGCATGCCTTTGCTGGCGCCCTGCAGGACACCCTGGCCCTCGTGATCCTGACGGCCTGGCTGGGCGCACCCGCGGCGGGTGTCTGGGCGCTGGCGCTGCGCTATCTAAAGGCCCCGGCGTCGCTCGTGGGCGGGTCGCTGTCGCAGGCGCTGTACCCGCGCCTGACGCAGGCCGCCAGCGTGGCCGAGGGCCGCGCCCTGGTGCGGCGCAACCTCCTGCTGCTGGCCGCCCTCGCGGTCCCGTTGATGCTGCTGCTGCTCGCGCTGGGCCCCTGGCTCTTCGCGACCGTGTTCGGCCCTGAATGGCGCGAGGCAGGCGAGCTGGCCCGCTCGCTGGCTCCCTACGTGGCCCTGCACTTCGTCGCCTCGCCGCTGTCGGTCGTCATGATGGCCTGGGGCGCCCAGGCCTGGGGCCTCAAGCTGGCGCTCGTCGGGCAGGTGATGTTCGTGGCCGGCCTGGCCGCGGGGCTGCACGTCGGCGGCCTCGCCGGGGCCGGCTGGGGCGTGTCGGCCGCGATGCTGCTCTACTTCGGCTACTTTTTCTGGGCACTCTGGACTTGGGAATGATCCGCCCCTGGCTCAATCACTGGCGCCGCCGCCTCGCGCGCGGCCTGCTGTTCCGCATGGTCTTCGGCGAGCGCGGCCGGCCGTACACACGCATCGCACCCAGCACCTGCATCGAGGGCGAGGCGGGGCTGGAACTGGCCGACCATGTCTTCATCGGCCAGTTCAACTTCATCGACGCGAGTGCCGGCCTCGTCATCGAAGAGGGTGTGCAGATCACCAACTTCTGCTCCATCGTCACGCACAGCACCCACAACGCGCTGCGCGTGAACGGCCGGCGCTTTGCGGTGCAGGGCGGCCACCCGCCGGGCTACGCGCGGGCGCCCATCCGGCTGGGCGCCTACAGCTTCGTCGGCCCGCACAGCCTCATCGAGCCCGGCGCCGTGCTGGGCAAGGGCGCCATGCTGTGCGCCTTCTCGCAGCTGCGCGGCATTGCGCCGGACTTCGCCATCATGGCCGGCCAGCCCGCCCGCCAGGTGGGCGACACCCGCCAGCGTGACGCCGCACTGCTGGTGCGCCACCCCGAGCTGCGCGAGGCCTACGAGGCCTGGGCCGGAGTGCAGCCGTGAGCCCGCCAGCCAACACGCCCAAGGGCCAGCCCGGCCTGGGCGGCGGCCTCAAGCTCGTGCTCATCGGCGACGGCGAAAGCCCCCACCTGCTGAAGTGGGCGCGGGCGCTCGCGCCGCGCGTGCAGCTGCATGCCATCTCCTCGCGCGGCTTCCTGCCCGAGTTCCACCGCCTGCTGCCCGATGCGCAGCGCCTGGCGCTGAACACCGCGCCGGAGCACGGCGGCGGCAACATCGCCCTCGTCAAGCAGCTGCCCAAGGTGGGCGCCTGGCTGGCCCAGACCGACGCCGACTGGCTGCACGCCCACTACCTGACCTCGCACGGCACGCTCGCGTGGGCCGCCAAGCTCGGCTGGCGGCTGCGTGCGCAGATCGCCGGTTCGGCCTGGGGCAGCGACATCCTCGTGACGCCCAACCGCGGCGGCAGCTGGAAGTGGCTCACGAAGAAGGCGCTCAAGAGCTGTGCCATCACGACGTCGGACTCTAGGCACATGGCCGAGCGCATGCGCGAACTGGGTGCGGGCGAGGTCATGGTCTTCCCTTTCGGCCTGGAGGCGCTGCCCCGGCAGAACGCGAAGAAGGAGCCCTGGCTGTGCTTCGCCAACCGGGGCCTGGAGCCGATCTACCGCCCGCAGCTCGTCATCGACGCCTTCGCCCGCATCGCCGCGGTGCAGCCGCAGGCCCGGCTGGTGGTGGCCAACGACGGCTCGCTGCGCGCGGCACTGCAGGCCGACGTCGACGCGCGCGGCCTGGCGGAGCGCGTGAGCTTCGTCGGCCGGCTCGACGCCCCCGCCCAGGCGGCGCACTACGCGCGCTCGACCTGGTTCCTGAGCCTGCCCGAAAGCGACTCGGTGTCGGTCTCGGTGCTGGAGGCGATGGGGCACGGGTGCGTGCCGCTGCTGTCGGAGCTGCCCGCCAACCGGGAGCTGATCGGCGACTCCGCACGAGGCCTCATCGTCGGATCGCTGGACGACCTGCCCGCCCGCATGGCCGCCCTCGACACCGCGCGCCTGGCCGTCACCAACCGCGAGTGGGTCGCCGCGAACGGCCTGTTCGAGCCGCACGTGCAGCGCTTCCTCACGCGGCTGCGGGAGCTGTCGGCGTGAGGCTGCTGCTGGTCAACCACTACGCGGGCTCGCCGGCGCACGGCATGGAGTTCCGGCCCTACTACCTGGCCCGGGAGTGGGTGAGGGCAGGGCACGAAGTGCTCGTCGTGGCGGCCAGCTACTCGCATGTGCGGGCGGTGCAGCCCGAGATGCGGGGCCTGCCGCGGGAGGAGGTCATCGACGGCATCCGCTACCGCTGGCTGCCCACGCCGCACTATGGCGGCAACGGGGTGGGGCGGCTGCGCAACATCCTGTCCTTCCTGCGTCAGCTGGGCGGCGACGCCTTCCGGCTCACGCGCGAGTTCCGGCCCGATGCCGTCATCGCCTCCAGCACCTACCCGATGGATGTGTGGGTGGCGCGCAAGCTCGCGCGGCTGGCCAAGGCCAAGCTGGTGTACGAGGTGCACGACCTGTGGCCGCTGTCGCTGATCGAGCTGTCGGGCATGTCGCCCCGCCACCCGTTCGTGCTGATGTGCGGCAAGGCCGAGGCCGACGCCTACCGCGACGCCGACCGGGTCGTGTCCATGCTGCCCTGCGTGCACGAGCACATGGCGTCCCGGGGGCTGGACCTGGCCAAGCTGCACATCGTGCCCAACGGCTTCGCGCCGGAGGAATGGCAGGGCGGCAGCGCGCCGCTGGGCGAGGCGCTCGCGGCGCACCTGGACGCCGAGCGCGCTGCCGGCCGGGTGGTCGTGGGCTATGCCGGCTCCATGGGCCTGCCCAATGCGCTGGACGTGCTGCTGGACGCCGCCGCGCTGCTGCGCGAGGCGCCGATGAGCTTCGTGCTGGTCGGCAGCGGCCACGAGGCCGAGCGGCTGGCCGCGCGCGCGGCGGCCGAGGGCCTCACGCGCGTGCGCTTCTTCCCGCCCATTCCCAAGGCGCAGATCCCGACGCTGCTTTCGGGCCTGGACATCGCCTACATCGGCTGGCAGCGCACGCCCATCTACCGCTTCGGCATCGCCCCCAACAAGCTCATCGACTACCTGATGGCGGGCCGCGCCGTGCTGCATTCGGTCGAAGCGGGCAACGACCCCGTCGCCGAGGCCGGTGCGGGCCTGACGGTGCCGCCCGAGGACCCCGCGGCGGTGGCCCAGGGCCTGCGCCAACTCGCGGCCCTGTCGCCGCCTGAGCGCGCTGCCATGGGCGAGCGCGGCCGGGCCTACGCGATGGCGCACCACGCCTACCCGGTGCTCGCCGAGCGCTTCATCCAGGCCCTGTCATGACCGAGCTCCAACGCATCGCCGAGCGTTACGCGCGCCGCGCCGGGCGCGTCGAGCCTGACCGCTACAGCCTGCTGCGGCCCGAGGTGTGGCAGATGTGGCAGGAGCGCCAGCGCGCCCTCTTGCGTCTGCTGGCCCTGCGGCCGGGGCTGCCGGCTGACTGGCGCGCCACCGAGGTCGGCTGCGGCGCCGGCGGCAACCTGCTGGACCTGCTGCGGCTGGGGCTGCTGCCGGCCCACCTGACCGGCGTCGAGCTGCTGCCAGAGCGCCTGGCCGCCGCACGCGCGGCCCTGCCCGAGGGCGTCGCCCTGATGGCGGGCGATGCCTCAGCGGCACCGGTCGAGCCCGGCAGCCAGGACCTGGTACTGCAGTCCACCGTGTTCTCGTCCATCCTCGACGACGCCCTGCAGCAGCGCGTGGCCGAGGCCATGTGGCGCTGGCTCAAGCCGGGCGGGGCGGTCGTCTGGTACGACTTCACGTTCAACAACCCCCGCAACCCCGACGTGCGCGGCGTGCCGCTGCGCCGCGTGCGCGAACTCTTCCCCGAGGGCCGCTTCACCGCCCGCCGCGTGACGCTCGCGCCGCCGCTGGCGCGCGCCTGGCCGGCCGGCTACGGCCTGCTCAACGCGGTGCCCTGGCTGCGCACGCACCGCCTCGTGCTGATCGAGAAGCCCTGATCCCCGAAAATCCCTCCGATGACTGCCCAGCCCTTCCTCCCCTTTGCCCTGCCCGAGATCGGTGACGACGAGATCGCCGAGGTCGTCGACACGCTGAAATCCGGCTGGGTCACCACGGGCCCGAAGGCCAAGCGGTTCGAGCAGGCCTTCGCCGAGTTCCTGGGCCAGAACGCCGAAGACAGCCAGCTCGAGTGCATCGCCGTCAACTCCGCCACCGCCGGCCTGCACCTGGCGCTGGAAGCCATCGGCATCGGCCCGGGCGACGAGGTGATCACCACCACGCACACCTTCACCGCCACGGCCGAGGTGGTGCGCTACCTCGGCGCCGACGTGAGGCTCGTGGACATCGACCCGGCCACCCTCAACATCGACATCGCCGCCATCGAGGCCGCCATCACGCCGCGGACCAAGGCCATCATGCCCGTGCACTACGCCGGCCTGGCGGTGGACATGCTCGCCGTGTTGGACATTGCCCGCCGGCATGGCCTGCGCGTCGTGGAGGACGCCGCCCACGCGCTGCCCACCACGATCGAGAAGGAGCTGATCGGCACGCTCGGCAGCGACGCCACCGTCTTCAGCTTCTACGCCAACAAGACCATGACCACCGGCGAGGGCGGCATGCTCGTCACGCGCAACCCGGAGCTGGCCAAGCGGGCCCGCATCATGCGGCTGCACGGCATGAGCCGCGACGCCTTCGACCGCTTCACGGCCAAGGTGCCGAGCTGGTACTACGAGATCGTGGCGCCGGGCTTCAAGTACAACCTGACGGACATCGCCGCGGCGCTGGGCCTGCACCAGCTCAAGCGGCTGCCGGCCTTCCAACAACGCCGCGAGCAGATCGCCACGCGCTACCACGAGGCCTTCTGCGACCTGCCCGTCATCCTGCCGCCGGACGCGCCCGAGGGCGACACGCACTCCTGGCACCTCTACGTGCTGCGCCTGGCCGACGACGCCGGCATCACCCGTGACGCCTTCATCGAGGGCATGTTCGCCGCCGGCATCGGCTGCAGCGTGCATTACGTGCCGCTGCACCTGCACCCCTACTGGCGCGACCGCTACGGCCTCACGCCGGAGCAGTTCCCGCATTCGCAGAAGGCCTACGAGCGCATGGTGAGCCTGCCGCTGTACACGGCCATGAGCGACGCCGACGTCGAGCGCGTGATCGCGGCCGTGCGCGCCCTGCTGGAGTGAGCGGCGGTTTGGTCAAACGCGGGTTCGACATCGTCTGCGCGGCGCTCGGCCTGGTGCTGCTGGCGCCCACGCTGCTGTTCGCGGCCGTGTGGGTGAGGCTGGACTCGCCCGGGCCGGTGCTCTTTCGCCAGACACGCGTGGGTCGCTTCGGCGTGCCCTTCACCATCCACAAGTTCCGCACGATGCGCGTCGAGCCCGGGGCGGCCATCACGGTGGGCGAGGACCCGCGCATCACGCGTTCGGGCCGCTTCCTGCGCCAGACCAAGCTCGACGAGCTGCCCCAGCTCTGGGACGTGCTGCGCGGCGCCATGAGCCTGGTCGGCCCCCGGCCCGAGCTGCCGCACTACGTGGCGCTGTACCCGGCCGACCTGCGCGAGCGCGTGCTGGCCGTGCGACCGGGCATCACCGACCCGGCGTCGCTCGCCTTCAGCCACGAGGCCGAGCTGCTGGCCGCTGCGGCCGATCCTGAACGGGAGTACCGCGAGGTCATCCTGCCGGCCAAGCTGCGGCTGTCGGCCGAGTACGCGGCGCGTGCCAATCTCGCCACCGACCTGCGGCTGATCCTGGCCACGCTGGGCCGCGTCGTGCGCGGCTGACAATCCTCGCCCATGAACTGGCAGTTCCTCGACACCCTGCTCACCCGGCTGCGTCCCCACCGCGAGGCGCTGGCGCTGCTGCTGGACGTGCTCGTCGTGGCCATCGCCTGGCAGGCGACCTACCTGTTCCGCCTGGGTTTCGAGCGCTGGTTCTCGGCGCGGCCGGGCTACGACGGCTGGGTCATGCTCGGCCTGCTCGCCATTTACGCGGCGGTGCTGTGGGGGCTGCGCGTGCCCAAGGGCATGTGGCGCTTCTCCGGTTTCGGCGAGGTCAAGCGGCTGGCCGTGGCCTGCCTGCTGGCCGGCCTCGTGGGCATGGCTGCCGTGCGCATGGCCCACCTGCAGGCCGTGCCGCGTGCTGTGCTGGCCCTGCACCCGCTCTTCACGCTGATGCTGCTGGCGATGATGCGCATGGGCTACCGCATGCTCTACGAGCACATGCGCAGCCGCATCAACGGCACGGCCCAGGAGCAGCGCCGGGCGCTCGTGATGGGCGCCGGGGACGCGGGGCGGCTGCTGGTGGCCGGCATCCAGCACACGCAGGGCTGGGTGGTTGTGGGCTTCCTCGACGACGATGTGTCCAAGCGCGGAGGGCGCGTGGCCGGCCTGCCGGTGCTGGGCACCCTTTCGCAAGTGAGCGCCGTCGCGGCGGCGCAGGGCGTGACGCATCTCCTCGTGGCCATGCCGGCCGCCTCGCCTCCTCAGCGCCACCGGGCGCTTGACCTCGCCGCCGGCAGCGGCCTGCATGTGCTGACCGTTCCCAGCGGCGACGAGCTGCTGTCCGGCCGCCGCGTCAACGAGGTCCGGGACATCGAACCGGAGGACTTGCTTGGGCGCGAGCCGATCCGGTTGGACGAGGGCGGCATCAGCGAGGCGATCGGCGACAAGACGGTGCTGGTCACGGGGGCCGGCGGCAGCATCGGTGCCGAGCTTTGCCGCCAAGTGGCGCGCTACGGCCCGAGGCAGCTCGTGTTGTTCGAGCTGAGCGAGTACGCGCTCTATCAGATCGAGCAGGAGCTCAGCGAGCGCTTCCCGCACCTGCCGCTCGTGCGGCTGATTGGCGACGTGAAGGATCTCTCCCGCCTGCGCGACGTGTTCGCAGCGCATCGGCCGCACGTGGTCTTTCATGCGGCTGCCTACAAGCATGTGCCGCTGATGGAAGTGGGCAACGCGGCGGTGTGCCTGCGCAACAACGTGCTGGGTACTTACCGCGCCTGCAAGGCCGCCGCAGAGTTCGGCGTCGAGCGGCTCGTGCTCATCAGCACCGACAAGGCGGTCAACCCCACCAATGTGATGGGTGCAACGAAGCGGGCTGCGGAACTGGTGATCAGTCACATGGCCGGCCAGGGGCATGTCACGCGCTTCATGGCGGTGCGCTTCGGCAACGTGCTGGGCTCCAGCGGTAGCGTCATTCCGAAGTTCAAGGAACAGATCGCCCGGGGCGGGCCCGTCACGGTGACGCACCCGGACATCACCCGGTATTTCATGACGATCCCAGAGGCCGCACGGCTCGTTGTACAGGCGGCAGCCTTGGGCAAGACCGGTCAGGTCTTCGTGCTGGACATGGGCGAGCCGGTGAAGATTGCGGAGCTGGCCCGTTCGCTGATCCGGATGTCGGGCCATGCCGACCACGAGATCGGTATTGCTTATGTGGGACTGCGGCCTGGTGAGAAGCTGTACGAAGAACTGCTGGCCGACGCCGATGCCACGATGCCGACGCCGATCAAGCAGCTGCTGATTGCGCGGCTGGACGACAGCCCGAGACATGCAGGCATTGCGGCGTGGCTGGCGCAGATCGAGGAAGGTGAAGATGCACCTTTGGACGATGGCGACGTGCGTGTGCGTCTGCACGCGCTGCTGGGCGTCGAGTACCGCCATGCTTGATAGCGCTGCGCTCGCATGGAGCGGGCTGCGGTCGCAGGGCGATGAGGTACGTGCCGTTACCCGCGTCACAAGCCGTGCAAATTGCTCGAAGCGTTGCGGACTGTCTCTCCGGGGCAACGAAAGTGCGCGCGTGCGCACAATGGGTGCGCATGCTGCCGCTACTATGAAGTCGCTGCTGTACGGCCAAAGCTGACCGGGCTGCAGGCCGTTGCGAACTAGCGTGTTTTCCCGAGGTGTTCAAGTTTCATTGACAGTCGCTTAAAAATGCGGTCTAGAATGCCGCGGCGTGTGTTGGAACAACACGTGTGATTCGCGAATCATTGATCTCTTTCCATAACCCTTGTGGAGTTCACCGAATGAAAAAATATGTCTTGAAGGCGACCGCTCTGGCGATCGGTGCGCTGGTTGGAAACGCGGCGGTCGCTGCGGTGACGGCGGGCGTTGACTTCGACGCAGCAACGCCTACGGTCAGCAAGTACGCCAAGGAACTGGCCTACAACAACGCTACCCCGATTATTAACGTTAACGCCATCAACTTCACGACCAAGATTGGTTTTGGCGTTAGCAACGGCCAGACTCGTTACATCCGCATCGACTACGCGAATGCAACGCTGGACGCCGCCCATGGCGCCGTTGGCGGTACCGACATCGAAATCAACAACAACGGCGCTGCTGATTCCTTCGCCGTTGTGCAAGGTGGCCAGATCGGTGACAACTACGTCATCTATCAAGTCACTGCTGCTGCCGACCACGCTGCAAGCGCTTCCGTCGACGTCAAGGTGCCGGATCTGCGCGTCACCTCCACAGCCTCGGCCGTGAATGTCACGTACTCGCTGCATGAAACCGCTGTGAGCGCTGTTGCCGGTTCCGCTGGTGCTTCCAAGCTGTACACCAAGAGCCAGGACATCATCACGTTCGCGACAGGCCTGAAGTTCACGGTGGACACCACCCCGACGACCACCGCTTCGGTGGAACAGTCGTTCCTGAAGTTCAAGACGGGCGGCGGCTACATCAACGACACGACCGCCAAGCTCGGTTCGATCACGTTCGGTGTGGATGCTACGGTTCTTGAGCATGACGGCTCGGGTGTCGACATTGCCGACCTGCTGGCTGCAACTGGCACGAAGATCGTTCTGACTGGTGACACGGGCATTCCCTTCGGCGCCAATGACACGGCGAAGAAGGCTAGCGTCTACATCGCCGCTGACGCTGACTGCGCTGCCGGTACGGCGTCCACGACGGTGCCGACCGCCACGGGCGCTTCGTTCACGACCGACCTGAACACCTACACGACGCGTGGTATCTGCTACGTCGTGAACGGCACCTCGGCGATCTCGGCTTCGACCTACAGCGTCCGTGTTGACGTTGCGGCTGCCGCCGGCACGTCGACCGCCAGCATCGCTGACAAGGCGATTGGTTCCATCGTTCGTGACGGCACGGAACTGCAAGCTCCGTTCGCCACCATCTACGCTGGCACGGGTAACCGCGCTGTGTTGACCAGCCTGCACTCGTCTGATGCTGTCGTGACGGCCTCGGCCATCACGGAAGACGGCGTGACCTGCAACACCGGCACGACCACCTTCAATCTGAAGTCTGGCAAGCAGCTGTTCATCAACGCTTCGGACGTCTGCCCGACGCTGAGCGTCGGCACGCGCTTCGCCCTGAAGTTCATCATCGCAGCCCCGAACAATAAGATCTCGGGCGTGTACAACTCGTACACGTACGATGCCACCACCGGGAAGGTGACGGATCTGGCTTCGTACCCGCTGCAGCGTCCGGCCAACTGATCGGACCTCACGTGTCAGAGGGCGCCTTCGGGCGCCCTTTTTCATTGGTGCCTGTAGAGGTGGCAGCGTGCGGCCCTAGAATTTGAACGATTCAGCGTAGATGGATTCCCAGATGGCAAGAAAGTTCGTGGTTGGTCGTCGTAACCTCAGCCGCTCGGCGGGGTTCACCCTGCTCGAGATGCTCGTGGTGCTCGTGATCATCGGTTTGCTGGCGGGCCTGGTGGGTCCGCGCTTGTTCAGCAAGGTGGACCAGTCCAAGGTCACGGCCGCGACCACGCAGGCCAAGATGCTCCGCGGTGCGGTGGAAAGCCTGCGGCTGGACATCGGTCGCTACCCCACAGCCGACGAAGGCCTGGCGCTGCTGACCAAGGCCCCGGCCGACCCGGCCACGGCTGCCCGCTGGCGCGGCCCCTATCTCGACGGCGCGTTGCCGGAAGATCCCTGGGGCCAGCCGTACCAGTACGCGGTGCCCGGTGCTGACGGCCAGCCATTCGCGCTGTTCTCAATGGGTGCCGACGGCAAGCGCGGCGGTACCGGAGACGCCGCCGATGTCGGTGTTCTACCCGCCGCGCCATGATTTTGATCGGGCGCCTTGGAGGTGCGCGGGCAGGGCGTGGTTTCACGCTGCTCGAAATCCTCGTCGTCCTCGTCCTGGTGTCGCTGACGGTCGGCTTGGTCGCTCCCGCTAGCTCGCGCTGGCTGGCGGCTGCGCGGGAGCGCGGCTGGCAGCAGGATCTCCGGGCGCAGCTGACCGACCAGCCCCTGCGCGCGTTCCGTGAGGGCAGGGCTCTTCAGCTGGACGCCGCTGCGGTTCGTCAGCTCGTGCCGGACCTGCCGCCCGACGTCGTCATTGAGCTTTCCGCGCCGCTGCGTTATGGCCCGACGGGGGGCGCGAGTGCGGCGGACATCATCTTGCGCCGCCCGGGCGCGCCGGCGCTGAAGTGGCGCGTGGTGGCCATGACGGGCGAGGTCCAGGACGCCTGAAGGCGCTGCCCCATGATGAAGCGCGTGCGAGGCGTGGGCCTGCTGGAGGCCATTGTGGCGCTCGTCATCCTGGCGACGTCCGGGCTGGCGTTGTTTTCCTGGATCGGCCAGAGCATTGCCGATGTGCGGCGCACCGAGGACGCGCAAGCCCGCGCCGCGCTCCAGCTCACCGCACTTGCTGTGCTGACGAGCGTCAACCCGCAGGCCGAGCCCCAGGGCGAGCGGCGAGTCGGTCGGGTCGTCGTGCGGTGGACCTCGCAACTGCTCGAACCCCTGCGCTACAGCCTGCCTTACGCCGGCAGCCAGGGCCCGCGCTGGGAAGTGGGCCTGTATCGGCTGACTGTTGTGGCCAGCGACGAGCCGGCGGGCATTCGTGTCGACTTCAGCATGGACCAGACCGGCCTAAGGCAGTTGGACACCGGCGGCCCGCGCCCTGGCATGGATCCCCCATGACCCGCAGGCGCAGTCGCGGCCTCACGCTGCTGGAGATGCTGGTGACGCTGGTCATCGCAGCCATGGTGGCGACCCTGATGTCGGAAGGGCTCTTCCAGATCGGCCAGGTCGAGCGTCGCCTGGGTTCGGGGCAGTTGCAGGCCCGGCTCGAGCGTCTGCATGCGCTCTGGATGCAGCAGTGCTTGGAGGGTTTGCGGGCGGCGGAGCCCGGAACGCCCGAGGCGGTCGTCGCCAGCGCCCGGTCGTTGAAGGGCGTCAGCAGCATGCTGCCCCTGCCGGAGCCGTCCGGCCCGATGCCCGTCTCCTTGGCGTTCACCTACATTCAGTCGAGCGACGAAACCGAGTTGCGCCTCGTCATCGGGCCCCAGGGCAAGCCGGTGCAAGCGGCGGTTCTGGCCCACTGGCGGGGCGATACCGGCCATTTCAGGTACCTCGACCCCCGTGGCGAGTGGCTGCAAGACTGGCCCGTCGTGGCGCCGAACTCGCCGCTGCTGCCGCGCGCGGTGGCCGTTTACGGGGCCCGCGACGAACTGCTGCTGGTGGCTGCAATGCAGGCCTCTGCACAGAGCCTCGGCAAGCGGGTGGACATCGAGAAGCTGCCCTGATGACGCTCGCACGCCCTTCCCGCCGGCAGCAAGGTTATGTGCTCATCTTTGTGATGGCGGCGCTGGCCCTGGTTGCTTTCATTGCCGCGCGCTTCGCGCTGCGGCTGGATGCTCTGCGTGAGCAGGCGCTCACCTTGCAGAGCTTTGCGGCGGGCCGGACTGAGCTGGAAAGTGGCAGGGCCCGTGCCCTCTACTGGCTGAGTACGCGCCCATTCGGGCTGGCCTCAGCCGGGTTCGCCGATGAACTGCCACTGCAGCTGAACAACCAGCCCTACGTGATGCCCGGTGGGGCTTGGGTCCGTGTCCAGGATGCTCGCGGCCTGATGTCGCTGAATGAACCCCATCGGGAGCGGTGGCTCACGGCCCTCATGTCGGCCGGCGCCTCGTTCGAAGACGCGAACAGCATGATCGACGTGTTGCTCGACTACACCGACACTGATCACCTGAAGCGGCTCAACGGTGCCGAGGCGCCGGATTACGCCCGCCTCGGCCTGCCGCCACCGCGAGACGATTGGATTCTGTCGGTCGACGAGATTGCTCGTATGCCGGTCTGGTCGGCAAACCCGGCTTTGCGCCAACGATTCAGCGCTTGGGTCAGCGTCACGCGAAACAGTTTGTTTAATCCCAATACCGCGCCGCTGGATTTGCTCAAGGCACTTTGGCCAAAAGTATCTCCCGACCAATGGGACCTCTTCGACCGCCTGCGGACGACGGCGCCGTTCGTCGACGCTGCGGCGGCCACCGCGAGCACTGGCATCCCCTTCCCCACAGACGACAGCCTACTTTTTCATGCCAGCAACGAGATGCGCATGCAGCTGTGGGCGCCAGGGCTGCCGATGGCCGTCGAATACACTCTTTCGATTGTCCCGACGGGGACCTACGCTCCCTGGCTGATCCAAGAAGTTCGCCAGGCGGATCGTTTCGTCACTCCCGATGCCCATCAAGCAACCGTCAAGTTTCCTGACGCGAGCAAAGACCTCGCTCGACCCGCTTCGTCTACCGCGCCTGCTTTCTGACCGGTTCGAGCTGCCCGCTCAGGGCGGTCAGGCACGTGGACTGACGCTGATCTCGCGCGGTCTGATGCGCCACCGTGCCTTCGACTTGTCCTCGTTGGCTGTGGCCGATCGGCCGACGGCACTTCGGGCCCAGATGGCGGCGTGGGCGCCCTTGCCGGACGCGGAGTACCTGATTGCATGGCAAGGCGCCGTAGCGCAGGTGTTCGCCGTGGAAAAGTCGGCGCTCGAGACGGCTTCTGTGCGCAACCCGCAGTGGTTGCCGGAGACCCTGGCCCGAGCGTCGATCGCTGATGGCGTGCGGCTGGTGCAGGCCCTGGACGGCTATGAGGCCCAGGCCTGGACGGAAGGCGTGCTCCGCGCCACCCGCTGGTGGGCCACGCGCCCTGGCGCCGAGGCCTGGACGCAGTTCCTGCGCCAGGCCGGCTGGCCGGCAGAGCCATCGCAGGCCGAAGCCGAGCCGCAACAGCCCGCCTGGAAGAAACCGGCTGATCTGCCGATGCCGCCAGGCAAGCTCGAACAGGCAGGTCAGGGTCAGGAAAGCCGCCTCGTCGGGATGCTGTTCCTCGTCTTGCTGGGCCTGGGTGCGGCGTCCGTGCGCGACCTCTGGGACAGCGATCAGGCGCGCAGCCAGGCACGACAGGACCTCGTGCAAATGAAGGTTGACGTCGCGCCGGTGCTCGCGGCCCGTGAAAAGGCCTTGGCTGCCGCCGACAAAGGCGCAGCCCTGATGGCGCGACTGCAGGGACCGCTGCCGCTGGAAGTGTTGGAGGAGCTGCTGCGCCTGCTGCCTCCCGCAGGCTTGATCCGTGAATTCGAACTGCAGGGTCAGGACGTGCGCGTGCTGGTGGACCTGCCGGCCGATGTCCCGCGGAGCAAGGTGATCGCCGGCCTGGAGTCGGGTGGTTGGTTCGTCGGCGTCGCTGAAGTGCGCGATGGGCAGGCCCGTGCGGGCGTGGATCTGCAGATGAAACTCGCTTCGGCCGTGCCACCACAACGCGGCAACGCTGACGCCGGTCTGCAGCGCCTGAACTCGGAAGGCCTGGCGCCTGCAGTGCGCCCGGCGGCTCCGATGGGAGGCAAGCCATGAAGTTCACCGTGGCCAAACCCGTGCCTTCGGCGCTGACCGAGGGCCTCGCTAATGCCCGCCGTGAATGGCAAGCCAACGTTCGACTGCGCTGGGGTGTCCGCCTCATCATTGCGACGATCTGGGTGTGGCTCGCTCTGGTGGCGCAGGATTGGGCGACGGCGTGGCGTGCCGAAACCGAGGAGACGCGGTCACAACTTCAGCGCCTCAAGCCACTGCTGTCCGAGAAGGCTTGGCCCCAGCGTGCCGAAGACGCGCGCACTCAGTTGAAAGAAACCCAGGCCCTGCTGTGGGCGGCAGGCAGCCAGGGGCAGGCCGAAGCCATGCTGCAGGACCGCCTGCGCGAGCTTTGCGGCAAGGCGGGCCTGACCGTGCGGGAGCTGGTCATCATCGCCACCGACAGCAAGCTCACGGTCGATGATGCACGGCCCCTGCGGGTGCGGCTGGCCGTCGACATGAACAACCGGCTGGCATTGATGGGTCTGCTGTCGGAGATCGGCATGGCATCGCCGTCGATGGTGGTCGATACGCTGCGACTGCGCCCCCAGGCGCCGCAGCCGCGCGCCGAACTGGAGATCCGCGTCATGTACCGCGAACAGGCCAAGGCCCCATGAACGTCGCCTCGATTCGTGCCAAGATGCTGTGGGCGCTTGCGGCCTTGCTCGCCGGTTGGACCCTGGGGCAGCGCCCCTCGTCGGATGCGCCTGCGCTGGTCCAGGCGCGCCGTGATGTCTGGACACTGCCCGTGCTGGCCAAGCCGACCGATACGCCCACCCGTGCCGCCATCGTCGCGGCCGCGCCGCAATGGGGAGTCGACAAGACGCCTGCAGCGGGTGCCGCTGCCGAAGAAGCGCCACGCTGGCGTCTCGCCGGCATTTTTGGCGCTGGCAAATCGGGAGGTGTCCTCGTCTTGTACGAGGGCGACCGCAAGCCGGCCGAGCGCCTGAAGGTCGGCGACAAGCTGCCCACCGGGCACATCATCGAGTCGGTCGATGGCAACCAGATCCATGTCCGTCTGGGCAAGAAGCGCGAGAGCTTTGGAGTTGAAAATCGTGAATGAGACCCTGAAGGTCATGCCGCAAACGGCTTTCTGGCGGTACGTGGTGCTGTCGGCATCCGTGGTGCTGTCGGGGTGCGCGCCACTTGCACCCATCGTGCCGGCCCCCATGGGCCAGGCCGCCCCCGAGCGCACCGCCGCAGGCCTGCAGGGCGCGCAGCCACCGGCCGCTGAGGGCCTTCGCGTGACGGACCTGCCCCAGGCCCCCACGGTCGCGCCGAGCAAGTTCTCGGAGAAGCGCAGTGCATCCGATGCCAAGGTCAGCACCGATATCGCAGGGCGCCAGTCCGACGAGGTGGGCGCGATCAACCTCCAGCAGGTGCCGCTGCCCAACTTCGTGCAGGTCGTCTACGCTGAGATGCTCAAGCGCAATGTAAACATCGACCCCGCCGTGCTGGCCCGCAAGGACCTGGTCACGTTCCGCGCCCCGGCGTCGCAGTCCGCGGCACAACTCGAAACGGCGCTCAAGCTGCTGCTGAAAAGCTATCAGATTGCGGTCGTGGACGTGGGCGGTCTCGTGCGCGTGCTGCCGGACAACGCTCAGTTCGGCGATCTCCCCGAGATCCGCCGCGCGGAAGCCCTGCCCGACACGCCGCTGCCGCTGCGTCCGATCTTCCAGCTCGTCGAGATGCGGTCGGTGCGCCAGAACGAAGTGGCCATGTGGCTCAAGACGCTGTTTGCCAATCGCGTCAATATCCAGGAAGACGCGACTCGCAATGCCCTGCTGCTCAACGGCACCCCGGACAACATGCAGGCGGCCCTGGAAGCCATCCGCGTGCTGGACCAGCCGCTGATGAGCGGCCGCCGCAGCATTGCGCTCACGCCGGCCTACCTGTCGGTCGACGATCTGGCGCGGCGTCTCGTCGAGGTCCTGACGGCGCAGGGCTATGCCGTCGCGCCGCTGGGTCCGCTGCAAGGCATCCGTTACCCGGTCACGCTGCTGCCCGTGTCGGCGGTCAACTCGGTCTACGTGTTCGCGGTGAGCGACGAGGTGCTGAAGCATGTCGAGCAGTGGGCTCGCACGCTGGACAAGCCCAACGAACGCGGCGTGGGCAAGAACTTCTTCACCTACCAGGTGCGCCACAAGGATGCGGGCGACTTGGCCAAGACATTGGATCAGCTGCTCAGCGGCAGCCGTGGCCGCGTCAGCACGGCCACCCCACCCGCGACGGGCAGCACGTCGAGCGCCAGCAACTCGACGCGGTTGACCTCGGTCGTCGTGGACCAGTCGAGCAACATGCTGATCTTTCAGGCCGAGCCTGACGAGTACAGCCAGATCAGCTCGCTGCTGCAGACCCTGGACCGCCCGGCCAAGGCCGCGCTCATCGAGGTGACCGTGGCGGAGTTGTCCACCACTGACAGCAGCCAGCTCGGCATCGAGTGGCTGGCCAGCCACGACTACGGTGACGGCAGGATCGGTACGTTTGGTACCAAGGGGGGGACGGGCATCGGTTCGTCGGGCTTCAACTTCCGACTGCTCGACAGGGCCGGTACGGTCAAGGCCGCCCTGAATGCGCTGGCGTCCACCAACCAGGCCACGATCCTGTCGAGCCCCCGTGTGCAAGCCCGCAATGGCGAGCAGGCCATCATCCAGGTGGGCCAGGAAGTGCCCATCATTACGAGTCAACAGACGACGACCGGCACCGTCTCGACACCCACACAGGCTGCCGTGCTGCAGACGGTTCAGTACCGCAGCACGGGCGTGATCCTGCGTGTGAAGCCCGTCATCCATTCCGGCGACCAGGTGGACATCGAAGTCGAGCAGGAGGTCAGCGCCGCGGCCGCGACGAATACCGGCGTCAACACCTCACCCACTTTCAGCACGCGCAAGCTGTCCACCAAGATGACCTTGCGCAACGGCGCGACGGTCATGATGGGCGGTCTCATCTCCAACGACACGAGCCAGGGCAACGCCGGCGTGCCCTTCCTGAAGGACCTCCCGCTCATCGGCAACCTGTTCAGCACGCGCACCAGCGGTGGGAGCCGCCGCGAGCTGGTCGTGCTGATCACGCCCTACATCCTCAACGACAGCACGGAGGCCGAGGCGATGACCGCGGCCTTCCGCAAGCAGTTGGGCGGCTGGGCCGACACCGCGGCGAAGCCGGACGGCACCACGGCACCGAACAACCCCGTGCTTGACCTCATCGCCAAGCCGCCAGCCGTGAAGGCGGGGCCGTGAGCGCTCGCAAGCTGATCGGCGAGCTGCTGGTCGAGCACGGCGCCGTGAAGGCCGCCGAGGTCGAGAACGCGCTGCAGGTGCAAGCCGTCAAGGGCGGCCGGCTGGGCGAGATCCTCGTGCGACTCGGCGCTGTGTCCACCCAGGTGCTGTATGCCGCCCTGGCCCAGCAGCTCGGCGTGCCGCTGCTGGCGCCGGACGCACTGGACGAGGACGCCATCCGCGAAGGCATGGCCACCTTGAGCCTGCCCGCAGGCTGGTGGTTGGACCGTCAGGTGCTTGTATGGCGCGAGGGCGAAGGGCTCGCCGTCGCTGGCGCCGACCCGCTCGATCCGGATGTGGCCGAGGCCCTGGAGCACGAGCCCCAGGGGCGCCTCGTGCGCTGGCACCTGATGCTGCCGGCCGATGCCGAAGGGGCGGCGCAACGTCTGCGCAGCCATCCGCAGGCGGGTGGGCGCCTGGACGAGCGCAGCCTGCGCGAACTGGCCGAGGACGCGCCGGTTGTCTCGTTCGTCAACAACACGCTGGCTCAGGCCCTGGAGGCGGGCGCCTCAGACATCCACATCGAACCCGGGGAGCGCGAATGCACGCTGCGCTTTCGCATCGACGGCGTGCTGCACACCCGCAGCACGCTGACGATGGACCGCTACCCGGCCATCGCGTCACGCATCAAGCTGATCGGCGGGCTGGACATCGCGGAACGGCGCCTGCCACAGGACGGGCGCATCTCCACACGCGTGGCCGGGCGCAATCTCGACATCCGGATTTCGTCCATCCCGGCCGTCTACGGTGAATCGCTGGTGCTGCGCCTGCTGCCCAAGGAGCGCGGCGACATCGGGATGCACCGCATCGGCATGGAGCCGGATCACCTGGCCCTGTTCGAAGAGTGGTTGGGCCTGCCCAACGGCCTGGTGCTCGTGACCGGTCCGACCGGCTCCGGCAAGAGCACGACGCTGTACAGCGCCCTCTCGCACATCAACGATGGCGTGCGCAAGCTGATCACGGTCGAGGACCCGGTGGAGTTGCGCTTGCCGGGCATCGTGCAGATCCAGACGCAGGCCGAGATCGGCTACACCTTTGCCCGCGCGCTGCGCTCGATCCTGCGCCACGACCCGGACGTGATCATGGTCGGCGAAATCCGCGACCGCGAGACCGCCGAGATCGCCATCCAGGCGGCGCTCACGGGTCACCTGGTGCTGGCCACGGTCCACACCAATGACGCGCTGTCGGCCGTCAACCGGCTGGTCGACATGGGCATCGAGCCCTACCTCGTCGCCGCGGCCCTGCGGGCCGTGATGGCACAGCGACTCGTCCGCCGCATCTGCCCGGTCTGCAACCAGCCTCACGGCGATGCCGAGGCCTTGCAGGCCCGCTGGCAGGCGCTGCGCGCGAGGCTGCCTGCGTCGGTGGCCGCGCCCGCAGCGCCCGATTGGCGCATGCCTGGCGGCTGCGACGCCTGTGGCGGCACGGGTTACCGTGGCCGCCTGGGTGTATACGAGCTCGTCACGGTCACGGCGGCCATGCAGCACGAGATCGCCCAGGGCGCCTCGTCGGAGCGGCTGCTCCACCTGGCCAATGCCAACGGTCGCCGCTCGATGGTGGACGACGGCCTCATCAAGACTGCCCGCGGCCTGTCCACGCTGGATGAGGTCCTGCGGGCCGCCAGCGAGCACGGTGGGTGATGGAGACCTTTCGTTATCGGGCCCAGGACGGCAGCGGCAACATCGTTCGCGGCGAGCTGGAAGCGCGTGACGACGCCCATGCGGCCCGTGAGCTGATCCGCCAGGGGCTCACGCCGTTGGAGCTCACGGCGGCCGCGCCGGATGCGGCGCCGAGCGGCGGCAGCTCGATGCGCCGACCCGGCCGCATGACGGCTGCCGACAAGGTCGTGACGGTGCGCGAACTCGCCACGCTGCTGGCCGCTGGCGTGCCGCTGGACGAGGCCCTGGGTTCGCTGGCCAGTGGCCACGCCGGTCACGGCATGGGCGACACCATGGCGCGGGCGCTGCAGGCGGTCCGCGAAGGCAGCACGCTGCATGACGCGCTGGACGTCAGCGGCCTTGGGCTGCCCGCGCACCTCATGACCGTCGTGAAGGTGGGCGAGGCGAGCGGCCAGCTGGCCAGCGCGCTCAACGACTGCGCCGAACAGATGGAAGTAGCCCGTCGCCTGTCGCAGGAGCTGCGCAGCGCGATGATCTATCCCAGCATCCTGGTGCTGGCTGGTGTGCTGGCCGTGCTGATCATCTTCATCGGCGTCATCCCTCGCTTTGCCCCACTGCTCAAGGGCACGAGGGCGCAGGTGCCCGAGTTTTCGGTCTGGGTCATAGAGACGGCGGTCTTCCTGAAGGCGCATCTGCTGGTTCTCGGCCTCGGCACGGCCGCGGTTCTCGGTGTCACGGTCGCCCTCCTGGCGCGTGCCGACGTTCGCCGCATGCTGTTCGAGCAGGCCGCGCAGCTGCCCGTGCTAGGCCCCTGGCTGCGCGAGGCCGAGGTGGGGCGCTGGGCGCTGCTGATGGGCACGATGCTGCAGAACCGCGTGCCGCTGCTGGAGGCCTTGAAGCTTTCCCGCGGCGCGTTGCACCTGCGGGAGTTCTCGCTGCTGATCGGATCGGCAGCGCGCGAGCTGGAGCACGGTCGCAGCCTGTACGACAGCCTGCGGCAGTCAGCCTGGATTGCACCTTCGCGGCTGAATCTGATCAAGGTCGGCGAGCGTGCCGGCAGCCTGGACGCGATGCTGACCTCGCTCGGCCAGATGCAGGCCGAGGCGGCCCGCGAGCGTCAGAAGCGGGCGATGGCGCTGATCGAGCCGGTCGCCATCCTGCTGATCGGCAGCGTGATCGGGGTGTTGATGGTCGCCGTGATGATGGCGATCACCTCAATGAACGCCGGCGCCGCCTGAGCGCGGCGGCACCGCGGCAGGCTGCTTCCTGAAGAAGTCTGCGACGGCCTGCGGGTTGTTCACCTCGCCGCTCAGCAGCCCCAGCACCAGCGGCCGGGTGGCCAGCGTGCTGATCGTGGGCGCATGACGCACCGCTGTGTCTGCCTTGCTGAACCAGACGATGAACGGCACGCGATGGTCGGGCGTCTTCCCGGCCTTGCCGCTACCGGCACCGCGCTGCTGTTCGTACATCGCGGCCCACAGTTCGTGCTCCCGCAGCCAGTGGTCGGAGGTCAGCACGAGCGTCGACTCGCCGCCCTGGGCCACCAGGCGCTGCTGCACTGCGTCGATCAGCTCGGCCGTCAGCACCAGGTTCACGCGGTAGTCGTTGAGCAGGTTGCTGGGGGCATGGCGTCCCACGGCGCTGGGTGGATGAGGCACGTTGATGTGGATCCAGACCATGTCATTGTCTCGGTCTTCCACTGCGCGCAGGGCCTCCTCGTGCAGCCGGGCATAAGTGGCGTGCCATTGCTTGAGGAACACCGAGTACGGAAAGTCCAACTCGCCTGTGCGCTTGAATGCGCGCTGGAACTGCGCTTTCCAGCCCTGGAAGAACTGCACCGGTTCGGCATGGCAGCGCCGCGCCGTGGTCACGAGGGCGCAGTAGTCGTGGTAGTAGCCAACCACGGCATGGCTGACGTGGCGTGACTGCAGGTCGCTGAAGAGCTGTTGGCTGTCAGGGGTCCAGGCCTGCCCCGTCTTGCTGCGCAGCTCGGCCGCCCCACCGCGGTCGATCTCGCCGAAAGGCTGGGCGAAGAGCATGCCGGGAATGGACTCCAGCGTGTTCGGACCGGCCGGCAGTGCCCGCTCGGCGAAGAAGGACTGCGCCAGCAGCCGCTGCATCGGTGCCTGGCTGAACAGGCCCTCGCGCTCGGACACCTCCATGTCCCATTCGTCGAACACGATCACGACCGTCCGGCGCGGGCCCGGCGTCGCGTGGGTGTCGCTGGCCTTGGAGGCGTGGGTCGTGCCCGACGCGGCTTTCAGGAGGAAGCCGGCCATGCCGGGCTGCAGCGCGAAGAGCGTCACCAGCGCCAGGCAGGCGGCGTTGCCGAGCCGCTCGCCGACCTCAACCCGACCCCGCCAGGCCACGCCGGCCGCAGCCATGGCGCAGGCAGCCATCGCGCCCGCCTTGGCCCAGCCGGGCAGGGGCAGGCTCGTGGCCAGCGATTGGCGAAACACCTGGAAGAGGGCGACGAACACCAGCGTGAGCAGCAGCGCGCGAACGGCTCGGGCAGACCAGCGCTCCGCCCGGTCAAGGCGATCAACCCACCCGCCCAGGGCCGCAAAGCCCGCCACGGCGAGCAGCAGCAGGTGCCCCTCTTGCAGGAACACGCCGGGCTGGAACGACAGGTACAGCGAGTACGTGTAGCGCAGGATGACGTCGCCCACGCCGATCGCGCCGAGGCTCACGAGGCTCAGCAGCGCATACCGCGCCATCTGGCGGCCATCGGGGCGCCATCCGGCAGTCCGGTTGTTCATGCAGCGGCTCCAGGCGGCGCGTCGCGTCGGGTCAAGTGCAGCAGCGTGCGGTGCTGGGAGACAGTCACCTGCTCCTGCAGCGTGAACCAGGGTTCGGCACAGCGCAGCACGAAGGCCAGATCCCAGTGGTCGTACAGGCTGAGGTTGGGGCCGGCCAGCTCGACGAACCGTGGGTCGTCGCGAGGCACGAACTCCAGCAGCAGGGTGCCGCGGCAGTAGCCCGCCAGCACCTCGAAGAGCTGTGCCGTGGGCAAGCGCTCGGTCACGGTCAGGTGGTGCACGACGGCGAGGGCCAGCACGAGATCGAATCGGCCCGCGAAACGCTGCGGCAAGCCAAGCGTTTCGGCCAGGCGCCAGCCCGTGGCTGGGGTCGGGTGCGCGAAATTGGCATGCACGCACTGGACGGGCAGCAGGTGCTCGCGCGCCTGCTTGTGCAGGTCGTGCAGTGCATTGACGTCGTCATCCAGTGCCACCACCTTGCTGCCCGCGCGGGCTGCGATGAGAGAGAACTCGCCTGTATTTGCACCGATGTCCAAGACCCGCTCGAAGCGGCCGCCAGCTGTGAGCTGTGCGACGGCCTCCCGCTTGGCCACCAGTTCGGCGGCCTGGTAGTGGTCGCGGTTGCCGGTGTACTCGCTCCAGGTGCTCACTCCCCGACCGCGTGCCGTAATCTGTGTGACGAAGCGCTGCAGGTTGCCCAGGAGCCACGGCGTGCCGTCCGGCGCGCCGGGCTTGGCCGGGATGCGGCGGGTCTGGTCGTGGTGGATTCGGCGGCGTTCGAGCCGCGCGGGCAGGCGCACATGCAGCCACATCGACAGGCTGAGGTGGGCGTGCCAGGGGAGGTAGGGCGCGAGTTCCGCGGCGCGCAGGCCGTCGCGAGCTGCCAGGAAGATGTCGCGCGGCGTGCGGCCGAGCTGCGATACAGCCAGCAGCGGCAGCACGAAATGCCGCACGAACTGGCCGTACGCCACCCAGCCAGGTAGGTCGCCGGCTTGGCGTCGCTGCAGGGAGAGCAGGTCGCAGAAGACCGGCCGGCTGCCTTCGAACAGCACATTGCCGGCTGCAGCGTCCTTCAGCGTCCAGCCTTGGGCCCAGGCGCGACGCTGGATGTCCAGCGTCAGTTGAGCAGCGTCGGCCAGCATGGCGGGCGCCCATTCGAACGGGTAGGTCGGGAGCGGTACACGGCGGTGACGCAGCAGAAGCGTGTCGTCCGGCTGGTGCTGCTGCTCCTCGACCCCGATCAGCAGCCCATCACGGACAAGCTCGGCGTACAGCGGGCTGTTGAGCAGTTTGGCGGTGGCGCCGACCGCATGCGGCTGCACCTTGCGCCAGACCTGCCGCCCGTCATCCTCGACGTTGCCGTCGGGATCCCGGAAGCTGACCCGCATCAGGAGCGGTCCCGGTTCCAACGGCGCTTGAGGGCGCGCCAGATCTCGCGGGGGTTGCGGAGGTAGTAGACCAGGCCCACGGCTGCCGCGATCAGGCCCTGGATGAGCAGGTGGGCCGAGCCCCCATCGATGTAGGCGTAGGCCGGCGAGGTGCCTGCCAGCAGGACCAGCACGACCAGGAGCACTTGGCGGCAATAAGACATGGCGGAATTGCAAAGTTTGCCCGGGTTGGCGGGCACAGCAGGCATGGTATCAGGACGTGCCGGCCGCCGGCCGCCGGCCGCCGGCTGTGGTGCGACGGCGCGCCTACAATCCGCCGCGCCGGGGCCCGCCTTGAGAATCGTTCGACATTCCCTCCTGAACCTGATCGGACTCGGAGCCCCGCTGCTGCTGGCGTTGTACGCCATCCCCGTCCTGCTGGACGGCCTGGGCACTGCCCGCTTCGGCGTGCTTACGCTGATCTGGGCCCTGGTCAGCTATTTCGGACTCTTCGACCTTGGCGTGGCGCGCGCCCTGACTCTGAAGCTCGCCGTCAGCTTCGAACGACACGAAGATGACGACATCGGGCCGCTGAGCGGCACCGCGCTTGTGCTGCTCGGGGCCGTGGGCGCGCTCGCTGGGGTTGGCCTGGCGGTCGGCGCGATGCCGTTGGCGGGGTTGCTGAAGGGGCTGCCCGACCTCAACGAAGCGGCGTCCAGCCTTGGCTGGATGGCTCTGGCTCTGCCCGTGACCCTGCTGACCGCCGGCCTTCGCGGCATGCTGGAGGCGCGCGGTGCCTTTGGCTGGATCAATGGCATTCGGCTGGCGATGGGACTGTGGACATTTCTCGGGCCGGTGGCCGCGCTGCGCGCGGTCGGGCCGGACCTGGCCGCCATCGCCGCCGTGCTGGCGCTTGGCCGTGTGCTGGGCGCCGCAGCGCATGTGGTGGCCGTTCGGTGGGTGATCCCGCAACTGCGAGGCCGGTGGCGCTGGCGCGGCGATGCGGCCCGCGCGTTGGTCCACGACAGTCGCTGGCTGCTCGTCAGCAACCTGCTCGGCCCGTTCATGGGTTACGCCGACCGCTTCATCGTCGGACTGTTCGTGCCGGTGGCGGCGCTCGCATACTACGCAACGCCGCAGGAACTGGTGATGAAGCTCTGGATCCTGCCCGGCGCGCTAACGGCGGTGCTGTTTCCGGCGCTGGCGGCGCAGATCGCTCAGCGCGACCCGCTGGCGGCGCGGCTTTGTCGCCAGGCGTCGCTCGGGCTGGCCTTGGCGTTGCTCCCGATCACGCTGGGCCTGGCGACGTTCGCGCACCCGCTGCTGGCGGTGTGGCTCGGCGGGCCTTTTGCGGATGGGGCCCAGGGCTGTCTCATGGTGTTCTCGCTGGGCATGTTCGTGACCAGCCTGGCGCAGGTGCCCTACACCGCCCTGCAGAGCGCCGGGCGCGCTGCCACCGCAGCCAAGTTGCACCTCGCGGAACTGCCGGTGTTCGTCGTGGCCTTGTGCTGGGCGGCGGCCTCGGTGGGCTATTTCGCTGCCGCCTGGGTCTGGCTGTTGCGTGTGGTGGTCGACGCCGTCCTGTTGTACGTCGCGGCGTCGCGGCTGCAGTTGCGTGGCGGCGAGCCGCTGTTCGACGCCGGCGCAATGCGCCTGCTCGCGCTGGCGCCGGCCGGCTTCCTAGCGTTGCTGCTGCCGAGCCCTTCGCTGCGTGCGGGTGCCTGGCTGGCGGTGACCCTGGTGTGCGCAGCCCTCCTGCTGCGAGGGTTGCAGCGCCGATCAAAGACAATGCAACGCTTCGACACGCTCTGACGATTCCATGCCCGCGCCGCTCCTGTCCGTTGTGATCCCCACCCACAACCGTGCCCGTTATGCCATGCATGCGATCACGTCCGTGCTGAGCCAGGGGGATGAGCGGCTGGAAGTGGTTGTCAGCGACACCAGCACCGATGGGGAGCTGCAGCGTTGGGTGGCCGCCAGCCCGGTCGGCAAGGATCCGCGGCTTCACTATTTCCGTCCCGCGCAACGGCTCGACATGACCGGCAACCACAACGCGGCCGTGGCTGCGGCGCGGGGAGAGTTCCTTTGCCTGATCGGCGATGACGACACCATCGCTGCCGGCCTGCTGGAGGCCGCCGACTGGGCCCTGCGCAATGGTGTTGACCTGATCGCGCCGAACGTCGTGGCCAACTACGTCTGGCCGGACTTCCGCTCGCGCTACTTCGGCGCCGGCCACGCATCGCGCCTCTACTTTGCGCGGAAGATGGGCGGGGCCCGGTTCTGCACGACCCGGGAGGCACTGGCGCTGGCGCTGCACGAGGCAGCGCAGGGTACGGACGGTCTGCCCAAGCTGTACCACGGGCTGGTGCGCCGTTCGGTCATGGAGCGTGTGAAACAGCGGTCGGGCGAGTACTTCCACGGCTCGAGCCCCGATGTTTCCGGCTCAATCGGCTTGGCCGTCTGTGCGGAGCGATTCCTGATCGTGGATTTCCCGCTCAGCATTCCTGGCGCTTCGGGTGGAAGCAACACGGGCCGCAGTGCGATGAACACTCACAAGGGCAAACTGACCTCCGAGAGCCAGACGAGCGGGTTCGTGGACGCCGGCTGGAGCCCTGGCGTGCCGAAGTTCTTCTCCGTGGAGACCGTCTGGGGCCACGCCGCGTTGTCCACGCTCAGCCGGCTCGACCCGGCAGCTATTTCGCGCTACCACTTTGCGCGGCTGCTGGCGGCCTGCTCGCTGCGGCATCCGGAGTACGCTACCGAGATCGAAGTGGCGACCGCGCAGGCGGCCGAGATGCAGGGCCTGGACATCTCGGCCCTAAAGGCAGCCATCGCTGCCGAGTACCGCAGGCTGCGCTGGCAGCGCATCCGGCATGTCGTGAAACGTGTGCTCAGGCCGACGGCATCCGGCGGTCGCCCGTTCGTCGCGGGGCTGGAGACGGTGGCCGAGGCGCCGGCGGAACTGGCCGCGCGCCTGACCCGCATGCACCTGGACTGGGCTGGCGCCGTGCGCCAGCCCAGTCGTGACTGATGCCCTTTGTTGACAGGCCACCCATGACGGATTCGAGGAAACGACTGCTCGTGCTCGGTGCGAACGGCATGCTGGGCAATGCCGTGCTGCGCTGGTTTGCGAACGATCCGGCCTACGAGGTCATCGGCTCGGTGCGCCGTGCCGACACCGTGTCGACCCTGCAGGAGCGCGCCCCCGCGGCCCAGCTCGTGACCGGTGGCGACGCCTGTGACCTGCCCGCGCTGCGCCGGCTGTTCGACCACGTGCAGCCCGATGTGGTCATCAACTGCATCGGGGTCGTCAAGCAGCTCGCAGGGGCCGAGGCTCCGGCGGTGGCCATCCCCATCAATGCGCTGCTACCGCACCGGCTGGCCAAGCTGTCGCAGGTGCGGGGCGCGCGGCTGATCCACATCAGCACCGACTGCGTGTTCTCCGGCGCCCGGGGCGGCTACAGCGAAGAAGACCTGCCCGACGCCGACGACCTGTATGGCCGCAGCAAGCTGATGGGCGAGGTCGACTACGAGAACGCGGTCACGCTGCGCACGTCGATCATCGGCCACGAGCTCGGCACCTCGCACGCCTTGCTCGGCTGGTTCCTCGCGCAGGGCGGCACGGTCTCCGGCTTCACGAATGCCATCTTCTCTGCGCTGTCGACGGTGGAACTCGCGCGCGTGATCCAGCAATTCGTGCTGCCCAGCCGTGACCTGCACGGCACCTATCACGTGGCCGGCCCGGCCATCAGCAAGCACGACCTGCTGCATGTCGTGGCCCGTGCCTATGGCCGCAACACGCCCATCGTGGCCGAGCCGCTGCCCGTGCTGGATCGTTCGCTCAACGGCAGCCGATTCAAGGCCGCCACCGGCTACGCCGCACCGGCCTGGGACGAGCTGGTGGCGCAGATGCACGCCTTCGGCTGAACGTGCCGGTCACGCTGCGCTCCCTGCAGGCCTGCCGCGCCATTGCGGCGCTGATGGTGCTGTTCTTCCACCTGGGGCCAACGGTGCAGCACTACTTCGGTACCGCGCCGTTGTACGTGCCGTTCGGCCACGCGGGTGTCGACTTTTTCTTTGTGCTCAGCGGCTTCATCATCATGTCGGCCCACCGGGCGGATGTGGGCCGGCCGGAGCGCCTGCAGCGTTTCCTGTGGAAGCGCTTCGTGCGCATCTACCCGGTCTACTGGCTTGTCTTCCTGGTGGCGTTTGCGGGGGCCTTCCGAATCCTTGACCTCACGCCGTCCGCCGTGGCCAAGGCCTTGCTGCTGGTGCCCACGGGCATCGCCCCGGTCATCTCGGTGGCTTGGTCCCTCCAGTGGGAGGTCGTCTTCTATCTGCTGTTCGCGACGCTGATCGTGCACCCGCTGCTGGCTGTTGCGGCCGTGCTGGCGGTGCTGGCGACTCGCCTGCCTGGCGGGCCTATGTACCTGAGCCTGTTTGCCGCGGGCGTGGGGGCCGCACTCGTCGTGGAGCGATGGCCGCGCCTGCCGGGCCGCGTCTTCGCCGCCGTCGGTGCGTCGGTGTTCGCAGCGGCCTGTGTCGTCGACGCGCTGACTGGAGCCAAACCGACTGCCTGGCTGGGGGCGGGCGCGGCGGTCATGGTCGCGGGCCTCGTGCGGGCCGAGCGCGCGGGGCAGGTCATTGGCGGGCAGCGTGGGCTGCAGCTGCTCGGCAATGCCTCCTACAGCCTCTATCTTGTGCACTACCCGCTCATCAGCGTGGGTTGCAAGCTGGCGACGGCGCTCGGCCTGCACGGCGAATCCGGCGCCTGGATCGCCTACCCCGTGCTGCTCGTGGCGGCCGTGCTCGCGGGCGTCGGCCTGCACCTAGCGGTGGAGCAGCCGCTGATCCACCGACTCAACCGCCGCTGGGCGCCGGTCACGCCCGCCCGATGAGGCAGTTGAACATCGCGCGCGTCGCCAACGTCTGCGGGCTGGCATTGAGTCTTTCCAGGCCGTAGGCCTGAGCTCTCTGGCGCCACTGCAGCCGCTCGGCCGGCGGTGTCTGAGCGAATGCCTCGATGAAGGCGGCGAATCGGTCTGGCGTGTCCAGGGGCAGGTCGGCGCCCACGCCCAGGGCCTGGAGGCTTTGCCAGGGTGTCTGGTCGCTGATGAGGGGCACGCAGCCGCTCAGCAGCGCCTCGTGGATCACATAGCCGTTGTTTTCCGACTGGGTCGGCAGCAGCAGCATCTCGTAGGCGGGAAGTGTGCGCAGCGCCTCGCCCGGGGGCAGCGGGCCGCGGTAGCTCACCTGCACGTGCGCGGGCATTCCGGTGATGGCGTGCTGGCAGGCCTGCCAGTAGGCCGCATCGCCGACCGGTCCGTAGATGTCGAATGTGACCGGCGTGCGCAGCAGGCTCAGGGCATGCAGCGCGAAGAGCAGGTTCTTGATCGGGACCACGCGGGCCAGAAATACGAGCCTTAGCGGTGTCAGCGGCATGGCCTCGGGGGGGGGCAGGTCGGTCGGCTGGCAGTCGGGCGGGAGGTCGCCCGCCTCATGGACCTGACCCAGGCCAAGCGCCGTCAGCGCCCGCACCTCGGCCGGGCTGGTGGCCTGGAAGTGCAGGCCGCGCAGCAAGCCGGCTGCACGAAGTGTCGCGAGGTAGCCGCGCTTCTTGCGGGGCTTGAGCAGCAGGGCACCCGGCATCAACTCGCCCCGCGGCGCCAGCAGCCATGGCATGCGAAGCCCTTTGAGCCGGCGCAGCAGCAGCGGCAGCGTGGTGTAGCCCGGCGACAGGAAACTGTTCAGATAGACCAGGTCCCACGGCTGCGACAGGAGGGCATTCAGGGCTGCAATCCGGGCCGTGCCGCGTGGCAGGTAGACCATCGGCACGCCCGCGCGCTCCTGCGCCCGGTCCAGGGCATCGGGTGGGTAGGGCTCGCCTGCGTGCAGGTCATGGGCGCTCGTCGCGACCGTGAAGTCGAAGTCCTCGCGCAGGTGGCCGACGAGGCTGGCCAGCGCGGTGACCAGGCCACCCCCGCGCTGACTCGGCGCGAAGTGCGTGGCCAGCACGAGGACGCGGGGACGTGCGGTCATGGCAGGCGTGTCTGGGCGAGCCAGGCTTGGAGCTGGTCGATCAGGCTAGCGCGGTTGAAGTGCGTCTGCACGTAGCGACGCGCGCGCTGTCCCATCGCCTCGCGCTCGGCCGCGCTGGTTTCGGACAGCCTCACCACCTGCGCCGCCAGGCCCGCGCCGTCGCCCGCCGCACAGACCAGGCCGGCCCCCGCATCCTGGACGACCCGCGCGCCTTCGCCGTCCAGCATGGCGAGCAGCGGCAGGCCGGTCGCGAGATAGGCCTGGACTTTGCCGGGAATGGTCATCGCGAAGACCGGGTCGGGCTTCAGCGACACGAGCAAGGCGTCCGCCCCACGGAAGAACGCGGGCATGCGTTCCTGCGGATGACGACCGAGCATGCGCACTGTGGACGACAGGCCCCGCCGCTGGATCTCGGCGCGCACTTGATCGGCGGCGCGGCCGTCACCGACGATCAGCCAGCGGATGTCCGGCCGCTCGCGTAGCCGCTCCGCGGCATCCAGGATGGCGGGGAAGTCCTGGGCGTCGCCGATGTTGCCGGCGAACATGATGTTGAAGGCGACGCGCTCGGCGGCCACCTCGGGGGCGCAGGCCACGGTCGCGTCCATGCGTTCGAAGGTGTCCTCGGCCCATTGCGGGAAATAGCGGGACTTCTCCGGTGCGCGAGACCATTTCTCGATGGCCGGGAAGAAGCCCTGCGACTGCGCGAGGATCAGGTCACAACGCCGGTAGATGAATGCCACCAGTCGACCGACCCAGCCCAGCACGCGCGGCGAGCGCACCATGCCCACGGCGGCGAGCGTGTCCGGCCACAGGTCCAGCACCCACAGCAGCAGCGGTGCACGCTTGATGCGGCGCAGCAGCACGGCCGGCAGGGCGGAGGTGATGGGCGAGGTCTCGAAGCAGAACAAGGCGTCGAAGCGGCGTCCGCGCAGCAGCCACGGCCCGAGTACGCAGCCCCAGAAGACGAAGCTCCAGTAGTTCAGCACCAGGCGGACGCTGCCCTTGCCGCGCGGGCGCAGCGGCACGCGCACGACCTCGGCGCCTGCATAGCGCGCGTAGTGTTCGGGCCGCGCGGTGAAGTCGGCGAAGACCTGTCCGTCGGGGTAGTTCGGGCGACCGGTCAGCACGGTCACCTCGTGTCCCCGCGCGACGAGCTCGGAGACGACTTCGTTCACGCGGAAGACCTCAGGCCAGAAGTACTGGCTGACGACCAGCACGCGCATCAGTCGTACTGCCGCCAGACGACGCGCTTGATGTAGTCGGTGTAGCTGTGGATGATGCGGACGACCTTGTCCGACACGTTCGGCATGCTGTAGTCGGCCACCAGGCGCAGCAGGCGCTCGTCACCCCGCGGTTGATCCGCGATGATGGCCAGGCCCTGACGCACGCGGTCCACGCTCAGGCCCGTCATGATCACGGCGCCCTCTTCCATGCCCTCGGGGCGCTCGTGCGCCTCCCGCAGGTTCAGGGCGGGGAAGTTGAGGATGGAAGACTCCTCGTTGATGGTGCCGCTGTCCGACAGCACGGCACGCGCCGATTTCTGTAGTCGCACGTAGTCGAGGAAGCCCAGCGGCTTGAGCAACTGGATGTTCGCGTGGAACTTGATACCGGCGGCGTCGATGCGCTTCTGTGTGCGGGGATGGGTGGACACGATGACCGGCAGACCGTGGTCCTCGGCCGTCGCGTTCAGCACCGCGCAAAGCTTCGCGAAGGTGCGCGGTGCCTCGATGTTCTCCTCGCGGTGCGCGCTGACGACGAAGTACCGGTGTTCTGCCAGCCCGAGTCGTTCCAGCACGTTGGAGGCTTCGATGCCCGGCAGGTAGTGGTGCAGCACCTCGTACATCGGGCTGCCGGTCTTGATGACCTGGTCAGGCGGCAGGCCTTCGCGCAGCAGGTACTCGCGGGCGATGCTGCTGTAGGTGAGGTTGATGTCGGCGGTGTGGTCGACGATGCGGCGGTTCGTTTCCTCGGGCACGCGCTGGTCGAAGCAGCGGTTGCCGGCTTCCATGTGGAAGATCGGGATCTTGCGCCGCTTGGCCGCGATGACCGCGAGGCAGGAATTGGTATCGCCGAGTACCAGCATGGCTTCGGGCTGTTCCTGCTCTAGCACGGCGTCGATGCCGCCGATGATGTTGCCGATCGTCTGGGCCGCGCCGCCCTGGGCAGCATTCAGGAAGTGGGCCGGCTTGCGCACGCCCAGGTCGTCGAAGAAGACCTGGTTGAGCTCGTAGTCATAGTTCTGGCCTGTGTGCACGAGCACATGGTCGCAATGCGCGTCCAGCGCGGCCATGACGCGTGACAGGCGAATGATTTCCGGGCGTGTGCCGACGACCGTCAAGACCTTGAGCTTCTTCATAGTGGCTTGACCTTCATGGCGGTCGTGTCGGGGCGGGCGCGGTCGAAAACCTCGTTGGCCCACAGCATGACAATGAGCTCGTCCTCACCGATGTTCGTGATGTTGTGAGTCCAGCCGGGGATGGTTTCCACGATCTGCGCCTCGCCGCCGCGCGTCACAAGCTCATGCGTCTCGCCGGTGTCGATCTGGCGGAAGCCGAAGTGTGCGGTGCCCCGGATGACGAGGAACTTTTCGGTCTTGGTGTGGTGGTAGTGCTCGCCGCGCGTGATGCCGGGCCCGGCCGTGAAGTAGCTGAACTGCCCGCTGTCGGAGGTCTTGAGCATCTCGACGAAGACGCCGCGCGGGTCTGCGTGGCGCGGCACTTCATAGGCAAACGACTCGATCGGCAGATAGCTGACGTAGGTGGCGTACAACGCCCGGGTCAAGCCGGAGCCGACACGGTCAATCATCAGCCCCTGCCGCGTCGCGCGAAAGCCGTTGAGTGTCTGCGCGAGTTCGCCCACCGTGGTGTCGTACGTCGGCTCGACTTCGACGAAGCCAGCCGCAGGCGGCGTCGGGCCGAGCAGCGACAGCATGTGGTCGATGACGTCGTCGATGTAGACCAGGCGAAGGGGCGAGCTTGGGTCGTTGATCGTGACCGGCAGGTCACGGGCGATGTTGTGGCAGAAGGTGGCGACGACCGAGTTGTAGTTCGGACGGCACCATTTGCCGAACACGTTGGTCAGCCGGAAGATGTATACCGGCACACGGCGCTGGCGCTGATAGTGCAGCAGCGCTTCCTCGGCGGCGCGCTTGCTGCGACCATAGACGTTGTCCAGCACCGCCTGTGTGGAGGACGCGAAGGCCACGGGCGGCGGGTCGCCTGGCAGGCTCCCGAGGATGGACACCAGGCGCAGGCTGAAGTCGGCGTTGCCGTCCTCGAACTCGACAGGATCCTGCGGCCGGTTCACCCCGGCCAGGTGGAAGACGAAGTCCAGCCCGCTCAGCTGCTCGATCAGCTGCGCGTCGTCCGCCACGTGCGAGATCAGGCGGACATCCGCATGCCCCGCCTCGCGCAGCCGCCATTGCAGGTTGCGGCCGACAAAGCCCGATGCTCCGGTGATGCCGATCTTCATCGCCTCAGTCCTCGGCCGTCACGTTGGCTTCGCCTGCAGCGATGCGGCGCACGAAGTCGAGCTTCATCAGCAGCGCCGTCATGCCGGCGACGTCCAGCCGCTCGGTGTTGTGGGAGGTGTAGTCCTCCGCGGCCTGGATGCGGGCTTCGCCCTGCTCGACGAACTTGGTGTAGTTGAGGTCGCGCCCGTCCGGCGGGATGCGGTAATAGCCGCCGAGGTCTTCGGCGCAGGCCCGCTCTTCCCGGCTCAGCAGCGCTTCGTAAAGCTTCTCCCCATGTCGGGTGCCGATTTCGCGGATGGGATGCTCCGGCAGGCCGAGCACGCCGAGCACCGCCTCGGCCAGCACGCGGATGGTCGCGGCCGGTGCCTTCTGCACGAAGATGTCGCCGTTGCGCCCGTGTTCAAAGGCATACAGGACCAGCTCCACCGCGTCGTCCAGCGTCATCATGAAGCGCGTCATGGCCGGGTCGGTGAGGGTGAGTGGCTTGCCCTGGCGGACCTGTTCGACGAACAGCGGGATCACCGAGCCGCGCGACGCCATCACATTGCCGTAGCGCGTGCCGCAGATGACCGTGCCCGAGCCTTCGAGGTTGCGCGAGGCAGCCACCATGACCTTCTCCATCATGGCCTTGGAGATGCCCATTGCATTGATGGGGTAGACGGCCTTGTCGGTGGACAGGCAAACTACGCGCTCCACGCCGGCCTGGATGGCAGCCTCCAGCACGTTCTCCGTGCCGAGCACGTTCGTGCGCACGGCCTCCATCGGATGGAATTCGCAGGACGGCACCTGCTTGAGGGCCGCGGCATGGAAGCAGTAGTCGACGCCCCGCATGGCCGCGGCAACGGCGCGCGAGTCGCGCACGTCGCCGATGTAGAACTTCAGCTTGGGCGACGCGTACTTCTTGCGCATGTCGTCCTGCTTTTTCTCGTCACGGCTGAGGATGCGGATCTCGCGCAGCCTGGAGTCCAGGAAGCGGCGCAGCACGGCATTGCCGAAGCTGCCGGTGCCGCCAGTGATGAGCAGGGTCTTGTCGTCGAACATGTTTAGCGCGTCAGTGCCGAGGCGAACAGGGCGTCCTTCTGGGCGGGCTGTGGGTAGTTGATGAGCACGGCGCGGTACTGGCCCTTGAAGACGAACAGGCTGCCGGCGGCGCAGCCGACCACCCCGCAGGCCTTGATCAGGGCCTCGATGTCGCCGAGCGAACCGGCGCCGCCGAGCACGCTCATCGGGATGCGGATGGCGGCCCGTACCTGGCGTGCCAGCTCCAGGTCATAGCCCTTCATCACGCCGTCGCGGTCGACCGAGTTGATGACGATCTCGCCTGCACCCTGGGCCTGGCACTCCTCCGCAAAGGCGATCGGATCGAGCTTGTGTGCCTTGGTGGCGTTGTGCGTGCAGAGCTCGAAGCCGCTGGCAAAGAAGCCGGTCTTCTTGCGGACGTCGAGCACCACGACGACGCTCTGCCCGCCCACGGCATCGGCGATGCGGCGGATGACGGTTGGGTCCTCGATGGCTGCGCTGCTGATGCAGACCTTCTCCACGCCCAGCTCGATGATCCGCTTGGCCTGCTCTGGCGTGCGCACGCCGCCGCCATAGGCCAGCGGCATGCGGCATTCCGCTGCAAGGTCCTGGATGAGCTTGTAGTCGGGTTCGACGCCGTTGCGCGTGGCGTCGATGTCCAGCACGACGAGCTCGTCGGACTCCTTCTCGTTGAAGATCTTGACCGCATTGATCGGGTCGCCCACGTACTTCGGGTCCTTGAAGCCGACCGTCTTGACGAGGCCGCCTTCGTGCACGAGCAGGCAGGGGGTGATGCGCGGTCTCAGCATGCCGACGACTCCAGCTCGGCGAAGTTCTTCAACAGCGCCGCGCCCCAGTGATGGCTCTTCTCAGGGTGGGCCTGCATGCCGTAGATGCAGCCGTTGCGCACGGCTGCTGTGAACGGCGAACCGTATTCGGCCCGCGCGGCGACGTGCGCCAGGTCCCGGCACTCGAAGTAGTAGGAGTGCAGAAAGTAGAAGCGCGCATCCGTCTCCAGGCCCTTGAACAGCGGGCTCCCGGCGACGGGCGCCACATCGTTCCAGCCCATGTGCGGCAGCGGCAGGCCGGCCATGCGGCCGGTGCTATCGAAATGCCGCACGTGGCCCGGCACCCAGCCGAGCCCGCGGCACTGGCCTTCGTCGCTGGACTCACCGAGCATCTGCATGCCCACGCAGATGCCCAGCACCGGCACGCCGCCGCGCGCGACGAGGGCGTCCAGCGGCTCACGGAGCCCGGAGTCGTTGAGGCGGTTCATCGCGTCGTCGAAACCGCCCACGCCGGGGAGGATGACGTGAGACGCACCTTCGAGGTCGCCGGCCACCGTGGCGAAGCGGGTGGCGATGTTCATGCGCTTGTACATGTTCGCCAGAGCGCCGATGTTGCCGACGCCGTAGCTGACGATACTGATCATCGGATGATCGCCCGTTGCACACCGAGCGCACGCAGCACGCGCGTGCCCAGCTCAATGATCGCCATGTCGTTGGCGTAGTCCTTGTAGGTCTTGGGGGCGCCACGGTGCAGGGCCTGGAGCTCGGCGACCGTCAGCCCGAGCTTGGTCGCGATGTACTCGAAGTCGTGCGCCAGGGTCTCGTCGTCGTAGGCTGGGATCCCGATCTTCGCCAACGCGTCCACGCGGCTGAGCTGGCCGGTCAGGATCAGGCTCGAGAAGTGCGCGCGGCGCTTGTCGTAGCCAAACTTGCTCGGCAGCCAGTAGCCTTCGTAGAAGCGCGTGAATCGCGACTCGTAGTGTTTGTGGGCGTACTTCTGCCAGCCGAATTTCTGCACCAGCTCGTCCATCGCGGCCTCCTTGAAGAAGGGCACATGGTTGAGCGGCTTGACGACCTGCACACCCTTGAAGAAGCGGTAGTAGATCTTGAAGCGGAAGATGCCTGCCAGCGGAAACTTCTTGAGCGGGCGGGTGCCGAAGCGGCGGTGGATGTCCTTCAGCTGGCGCACGTCGGAGGCGTGGTAGTGCCACTCCAGCGGCTCGCGCACGCATTCGGTTGAGTAGTTCGCACCGGTGAGGATGTACTTGGCGTTGTGCTTGGCCGCGAAGTTGTACAGGCCCGCGAAGAAGGCGTGGTCCTGCGGGGTGTCCAGGTGGGGCACCTGGGCCTTGAAGAAGGCCAGTTGCAGGTCGCGCATCTCGGGCCAGTCCACGACCTCGGTGAATAGGTCCAGGCCCAGGCCGTCGACCAGCTTCTCGATGTTGTTGACCGCCTGCTGTGAATTCCAGCCTGCGTCGACGTGGTAGAGCAGCGGCCGCAGCCCGAACTTCTCCTTGGCGAGGTAGGTGACGTAGGAACTGTCCACGCCGCCGGACAGGCCGATCAGGCAGTCATGGTCCTTGCCCTTGCCGTCACGCTTGATCTGCGCCACCTGCGCCATGATCTCCTGCTCGCCACGTTCATCGGTGTGCCAGTTCGGCAGGATGTTGCGATGGTAGTTGTTGCAGTAGTCGCACCAGCCGCGCTCGTCGAACACGATGCCGGAGTCGGACGTGTCCATGATGCAGTTGGAGCAGATCTGGTAGGGGCGGGAAGGCATGGTGCTGGCGGATATGGGCGTGATCCCCGTGGGGACAATGGATGGATGGGCTTACCAGCCAGAGAAGAGACCGTACAGGCGACGCCGAAAATTGTAGAGGGCGGCGTTCGTGATCGAGAGGGCACGCAGGCGGTCGACCCAGCCGACCGGGCTGCGCAGCACGCCCAGCATGCTGCCGGCCGAGCGCTGCTGCTCGCAAGCCACCTTGGCTTCGAGGTCGCGCCGACCGGGCTCGTCGAGCGCAGCGCGGTGCTTCCCCAGGAACAGCGAGTAGGCCTTCAGGCGAGCGGTGATCTTGCGGTTGTACTCGGGGAAGGGCACCAGCATGTTGATGCTGTTGCCGGCGTGCACGCGCCACTGGCAGCCGATGATGTCGCTGTGCACGACCCGCAGGCTTGGCAGGTGCAGCACCGCGAGCTCCATCCAGGTGTCTTCGTTGGGCAGCGTTTCGGGCACCGGGAAGATCGTCTGCAGCGCCATTCGGTTCATGAACGGCGAGATGCCGGACAGCGCCCCACGGCCGTGCGCCCGGGGCACCACGTGGCCATCGTAGCGCTTGATCTCCGACATCGTCACCAGCTTGCACAACCCGACGACCGGCTCGTCATCGGGCAGGCCATTCACCTTGGCCAGGCGTGCTGCGAGGCTGCCGGCCGGCATGAGGTCGTCGCCCGCGAAGATGCAGGTGAAGCGTCCTTGTGCGAGAGCCACGCCATGGTTGAAGGCCGAACACTTCCCCGCGCGCGGGTTGCGGGCCACTTGCAGCTGCGGGTAGCGCTTCTGCAGGTCGGACAGGATGGCGAACGTGGCGTCCGTCGAGCCGTCATCGACCACGATGACCTCATGGCGCAGGCCTTCCTGGGCCAGGATGCTTTCGATGGCCGAGGAGACGTATTTCTCCTCGTTCTTGACGGCGACAACTACCGAGACGTCGATGGGGCTCATGGCTTCTGTGGCGAGCGCGGGGCGGCCGGGGTGGGTGTTCTGGCAGGGCGTCGCGGCACGACGGCGATCCGGCCGAACAGGGCGAGCATGAAGATCAGCGCGTAGCCGTTGCTGAGCAGGGTGCCGATCAGGCCGCTGGTGAAGATTGCAAAGCAGAAGATGGGCCAGAGCGCCTTGAACGCTTCGTCACGGGAGCGGCTGAACCAGCGCAGCACCTGACCCACGAGCAAGGACAGGAGGACGACACCGGGCCAGTCGAAGTTGACGAAGGCTTCGGTGATGTAGACGGAATTGGTGTTGGCGATGTCGCTCCAGCCCCACTGGTACTCCGAAACTAGGCGCTCCATGTTGACGCGCTCCAGGCCGAACAGGCCTGCGAAGAAGGAACTGGTCGCCCCCCACAGCGGCTGGCCGCCGAACTGCTCCGCATGCACCAGCAGCGTGTCGGAGGCCGAGAACATCGGCACGGCCGTGCTGCGCCAGATCAGGTGCTCGACCGAATTGGCGGGGAGGTAGGTGGCCAGGAAATAGTCCGAATCGGACGCTGCCACGGCCGCTTCCGAGGCGGGGCCGTCGGCGCCGCCGAAAGCCAGCAGCGTGACGCCGAACAGCAGCGCGACGCTGCCGCCGACGATAGCGATCACCTTGCTCGTGCTGGCCCGGGTCCCCTGCGAAGCCAAGTAGAGCAGGGGAAAGAGCACATTGATGAAGAGGGCCTTCTGCAGGAAGCTCAGCGAATAGGCCAGAAAGATGGCGAGCAGCAGGAAGCGCGACCGCGACTTCTGGATGAAATGCAGCGCCAGGCTGTAGGGCAGAAGGGCACTGACGAACAGCGTGCTCAGGTAGATGAGTGCCGCTTCGGCGCCGGTACGGGTCTTCAGGAAGTCGCCGCGCTGTAGGGCCAGCTCCGCCGCTGTTGCGCCCCGGAAGGCCGACACGATCGGGATGGAATCGGCCGTGACCAGGGTGATGACCAGGAAGATGCCGAAAGTGCCCCAGACCGTCCAGTGGAAGGAGCGGGAGTCGATGCGGATGCGCGGGGCGTCGAGCGCGAAGCGGTGATCCAGCAGCGGCAGCCGGTAGCCGATGGCGATGCAGGTGCAGGCCACTGCGGTCAAGATGCCCAGTTGGACGAAGTACGGATTGGGCAGCACCAGCGCATCCACGCCCACGGGCAGGGCGAGGTAGATGACTGCCATCGCGGCAATGAACACCCAGGGCGCGGTGCGGGTGTTGAACAGGCGCTTAAACATGCGCAAGCTCCCGGATGCCGTTGAGCGCCGGCCGCACGGGCATGTTGTTGGCGAGGGGCTGGTGCGTCATCGGCCACCTCCGAGGGCGCTGATCAGCGCGGCCAGCGCAGCCGCAGCGGCCGTCCAGACCAGTGTCACGAGGACGCCCTGGCGGTCGCCCACCGACGACAGGCGCAGGGGCACGCCGGCAGAGATCATGACGAGCAGCAGATAGAACAGGTAGACGACGGCGCCCGACGCGGCGTAGGCCTCGGTGACCCAGCCCGGGGCAACACGAGCCGCTGCCAGCACCGCGCCGACACGCACCAGCAGTGACGCGGCCTGCAGCAGGAAGGCGCGGCGCTGATGCCCGGTCACGTGCAACGCCATCGAGATGGGCGAGGCCAGGAACTGCAGCGCGAACCATGGCACCATCGCAGCCACCATCTCACCCGAGCGCGACCAGGCGGGCCCCAGCATCAGGCCGAACAGGCCCGGTGCCAACAACCCGGCTGCGATGATCGGCCCCAGGCCGGCCTTGGTCAGCCCGCGCAGCACGCCGACCGTGAACGTGCCCAGCTGACCGGCGCGGTGTTCCTCGGCAGCGCGCGATAGGAAGACCTGCCCGATCGCCGTGCCGATGAGGGCGATGGGCACCTGCATGACGTAGATTGCCATCGACAGATGGCCCGCCTCGGCCGGCGCGGCCAGCGCGGCGATCAGGATGATCGGCAGCTGGATGGCGGCGCTGTTGGCGAGTGCTTCGATGGTCGAGTACTTCGGGAACCGCACATACTCGCGCGCCAGCTCGCGCATGCGCGACAGCCGCAGCCGGCGTCGAGCGCGCACCAGGTCTCCGCCCAGTGCGAGGCACGCGACGCCGCTGTTCATGACATAGCCCACGAGCAGGCCAACCGGCCCGGCACCCAGGCTGGCCAGGCCGATCTGCGTGCCCGCGCTGGCCGCCGACTGGGCGACCCGCACGCGCGACAGCGGCCCGAAGCGCTTGAGGCGGATCTGCCAGGACTGCAAGGCGCTGTAAGCCCCGGCCGCCAGCACGCCGAGCGGCAGCAGCAGTAGGTAGTGCGCCAGTGCCGGCTGGCCCAGGGCCTGCGCGATGCGATCGGGCGCCACGACCACCGCGACGGCGAGCGCCAGGGCCACCAGGCAGGCGCAGGCCAGCGACAGTGCCACGAGGTGCTGAGCGTCGTCGTCGTGCTCGGGCATCGGCACGGCGACGTCGTACCTCAGGCAACTGGCCACGGCGATGATGGACAGCGTGCCCGAGAACACGGCGAGCAGGCCGAAGTCGGCGGGCGTGTACAGGCGGGACAGCACCGGTAGCGCCAGTGCCGTGAGACCGTGCGCGAGGGCCGTGCCGCTCGCCAGCACGAGGACCGCACGCAGCAGCCCGGGACGGGATTTGGGTCCGGGCTCGGCCATGGGTGTCGTCGCCTGTCGCGCCTGCATCAGCAGCGGTCCCACCGGGTCAGGCGAGTGCCACCGTGCCCCGTACCGACCGGGCGGAGGCACGCGCAGGGCCGCGCGCCGCCCAGTGGCAGCGAGCGGGCGTAGCGATGGCGGCGGGTGGCATGGCGGTACGGCTCATTCAGATGGGGCGGCGTGCAATCGGGGTGCAGGCCAGACCTCGGAGGTCGTCGCCTAGACCCGCTGCCCGGCGCGTTCGCGGATCAGCGACAACGTGGTCTTAACAGCCACGCCGATCAGCGCGAGCACGAAGCCGAGGATCATCAACTGGCTGCGCTTGGGCTTGGACTTGCGCTCGGGCGGCTGGGCCGCGTCGATCACTTGCAACTGCCCGCCATCGCGGCTCTCGTCCACGCGGGCGAGTTCGTACTGGCGCGCGATCAGGTCGAACAGGCTTTCCTGGTACTTGAACTCGCGGTAGGCGCCGATGTAGCCGCCGGCGGCCGACTGTTCCACAGTGCCCGCGCGGGCCAGCTCGCTGCGCAGGCGACCGACGGCGGCGCTCTGCTGCTGCACTTCCGGTGTGGTTTCGGCTAGGCTGCTGCGCAGCATCTGCAGGCGCACCTCGGCGCTGGTGAGCTCCGCGCGCAGTTTGGCCACGGCCTCGACCGCGGCCTTGGGCTCGGCCTTGATCGTGTCCGTGGAAACACCGCTGCCCTGCAGCGCGGCCTGGGCCGCGTCGAGCCGGGCGCGGACCTGCTTGAGCTGCCCCTCGAAGAACGCGCGGCGCTGCTGGGCCTCCGTCAGCGTCAAGCCGGCGGTCAGCTTGCGCAGCTCCTCGATATACGCGTTGGCCATGTCGGCGGCCCGCTTGGGGTCGTGGTCATCGACTTCCAGCGTGATGACGCCGTCCTTCTTGCCCAGCGTGACTCGGGTGTTCTCGGCGAGCTTCAGGCGCGAGTCGTGGCGCAACTTCTCGTCGTAGACCGTCGTCAGGTCGAAGCGCTCGATCATGCGGTCGGCAATCGTGCGGCTTTGCGCGAAGGTGACATGCTGGTCGCCGCTGTTGCGCAGCCCCCCCGAAAGGCCGGCCAGGGCACCAAGCGATGCCAGGGCGCCGGTCGCACCACCTTGCTGCTGCTGGGGCGGCATGAAGGTCGTGCGGGCGGTGAAGGTCGGCGTGATCAGGTAGCTAGCCCCAAGGGCCAGCACGGCGGCGGCCAGCGGAGCACCGATCATCCAGCGCCAGTTGGCCAGCAGCGCAGCGCCGATTTCGGACAGCGTCAGTTCAGACTCGGAGGGCGGGGTCCCCGCATCGGTGGGAAGCATCGACAAATCTCGCCCTTAGTTCTTGAGTGTCTTCAAGGCTGCAGCACCCAGGCCGAACTGGTACAGGATCTGCGTCCATTCCTTGGCTTCCTGGCTGAAGCTGGTGCGCGTCAGGTCTTCTGGGACGAAGATCGTGTCGCCCGGCAACGCTGGCATCGTTGAGAAGCTGCTGCCCAGCGAGATCCAGCCGCTCGACTGTTGCTTGGCACTGACGACGCTGCCATTGGCGCGGATTACGAACGTGCTGGAGTTGTCGGCGCCGCGGGTCGGGCCGCCGGCCAGCTTGAGCATGTCTTCCAGGCTGGCGCCCGGGTTGAACACAAAGCTGCCGCCATTGAAGACGCTGCCAAACACGCCAACCGTCGACGGCCGAGCCGGCACGACCAGTCGGTCGCCATCTTCGAGCGCAAGGTCGGGCAACTCGGTGGCTGACGGTTGCATCTGCAGAACGATGCGACCGGTGGGCCGCACAGCGCGCAGGCGTTCAATCAGGCGCGTCGAACTCTGCACGCGGGCGTTCTGGCCGCTGGCCTCGTCGGCCGTCAGGGCCTTCTGGGTGACCTGGATCCGCGCGAACTCGGTCTCGAGGTCCCGCAGGGCGCGCTCGTACTGGGCCTGCTGGGTGATGCGCACGCTTTCGCGGCTCAGATCGGCGCCGTAGACGAAGGCACCGGGCGTGAGACCGCCCGCAGCCTGCACGGCCTGGGCCAGGGTGCTGTTGGGGGGCAGGATGTATTCGCCCGGCCGCTGCACCTCGCCTTCGATGCGCACACGCTTGTTCTGGCGGTGCTGGGGCAGCAGGGAATCCAGCGCGTTGAAGGCGCGCACGACATCGCCGCCCTTCAGGCCCGTGCGGCCTTGCGCCGGCAGCTTGACTTCCGCAATGCGGATGTCGTTGCGCATGTCCAGGCTCTCGATGGCCACGCGCGTGCGGTCGGCGACGGCGCTCAGGCCGCCGCCCATGGTCAGCAGTTCTTCCATGGTCTCGCCGGGCTTGAGCTCGAAGATGCCCTGGCGATTGACGCTGCCGATCAGTGCGACCTGCTGGCCGACCGGCCCGATGTGCACCACGTCGTCGGCCTGCAGCACGCGGTCGGCGCTTTTGTCACCGCGCAGCAGCAGGTCGTAGAGGTCGAACTGGCTGACGACCTTGCCTGCACGGCGAAGTTCGATGTTGCGGAAGCTGCCCGCCGCCGACGGTCCGCCGGACTGGATCAGCGCATTGACGATCGTCGAGAGGCTGCTGACGGCGTACGAGCCCGGGCGCTGGGTGAAGCCCGTGACGTAGACGCGGATGCTGCGCAGCTTGCCCAGCGACGTGCTCAGGCGGTAGTTGCGGAACACCTGAGCGACCCGCTGGTCGACGGCGGCATTCAAGTCGGAGAAGCGCAGGCCCGCCACCAGCACCGGCCCGACGCGCGGGATGGTGATGCGACCGGTGCGGTCGACCGTCAGGCGCAGGTCCGCCTCTACCGAGCCCCACAGGTTCACATTGATCTCGTCACCAACGCTGATAACGTAGTCCTGCGGGATCTGGCTGGACGCCTCGCCGGCATTGGCATTGCGCTGGAGCATCAGCTCGCTGCCGAAGCGGCGGACCTCGGAATCCTCCCCCGCGCTGCGACGCACGTGCCGTTCGAACTCCGACAGGTTGAGCTTTCGGCCCGTCACCGGGTCAACGAGACCCGGGATCAGGAAGTCCCGTTCGCGGTCCCGGTCACGTTCACGATCCTGCTCGGGCAGCCGTTCGCGCTGGGCGTTGGGCAGGTTGTCTGTCGCCGGTTCGGTGGTCACCGGCCTGGCCGGGGCCACGAGGCGCACCGGGCCACTGGCCAGATTGTCCTGAGGGTCGGTGGCCGCCCAAGCAGGCGTGCACAGGCTCGTCATCACCGAGGCGCCGAAGGCTGCCAGGGCGAAGAGAACGCGGTGCGACCGGGGGTGTTTCGGCGGTTGGGGGAGGTCCCGGAAGGCCGGAAGAGTCATGGAGGAGCCGCAGGTTGACAAGGGCGACGCCGTCAAGCCGTGAATACGACGAGGCGCGAAGTGGCGCGGATTCTAGCCATCGCTCGACCGGCAGCCATGCTGCCTTCGCCCCGCCGTGGGGCATGCCGAGCGCCTGGGTACACTTGCCTGCCTGATTTGAAGGGCGGGCTGACTGACCGTCAGACTGCCCGCACTGGTCCCGGCTCGATGCTGCCCATCCTTGCGCTTAGTTTTCTCGTCGCCGCGGCCGTGACGTTGCTGATCATCCGTTCGTCGCACCTGCATGGCGCGCTGTCGGCCGATCACGATCTCTCGGGGCCGCAGAAGTTCCACTCGCGTCCGGTGCCGCGCATCGGCGGCCTAGCCATCTTCAGCGGCTTTGCTGTCGGGACGAGCCTATTGGCGTGGCGCTACCCAGCCATGCGCACCGTGGCGGCCCTGCTGCTTGCCTGCAGCGTGCCAGCCTTCGTCTCCGGCCTCATCGAAGACCTGACCAAGCGCGTCAGCCCCCTGCGCCGCATGCTGGCCACACTGCTGGCCGCGGCGCTGGGTGCCTGGCTGCTCGGGGCGCAGATCAAGCAGACAGCCATTCCCGGTCTCGATCTCATCGCCAGCACCTCCGTGGGCGGCGTCCTGTTGGCGCTGCTGGTGGTCAGCGGCGTGTCCAACTCCATCAACATCATCGACGGCATGAACGGCCTGGCCTCGATGTGCTCGGCCATCATGCTTGCGGGCCTGGCCTATGTGGCGCTGCAGGCAGGCGACCAGTTGGTGGCGGCCATGGCCATCGCCGTCATCGGGGCCGTGCTTGGCTTCTTCATGTGGAACTACCCCTACGGGCTGATCTTCCTGGGTGACGGCGGCGCGTACTTCCTGGGCTTCATGCTGTCGGAGCTGGCCATCCTGCTGCTGGTGCGCAACCCCGACGTATCGCCCATGTTCCCGCTGCTGCTGTGCGCCTACCCGGTGTGGGAGACGGTGTTCTCCATGTACCGCCGCAAGGTCGTGCGCGGGCGGCCCGTGGGCATGCCCGACGGCATCCACCTGCACAGCCTCATCTACCGCCGACTGATGCGCTGGGCGCTGGGCAGCAAGGACGCCGCGGTGCTGACGCGGCGCAATGCGCTCACCGCGCCCTACCTGTGGGTGCTGTGCAGCCTGTCGGTCGTGCCGGCCACCATCTGGTGGGACGACACGGCCATGCTGCAGATCATCCTGGGCCTGTTCGTGGCGAGCTACGTGCTGCTGTACTGGCGCATCGTCCGCTTCCGCACACCGCGGTGGATGGTGCTCAATTCGCGCGACGAAGCCCAGCCGCCGGTGACCCGTCCGGAGTAGGTTGGCGGCATCCGGGATAATCACCGGATGCAAGAAAACCCCGAGTCCGCAGTCGCGGCGCCTGAAGAGGCGCCCGCGCCCGCCCGTTTCGACACCCTGCCGCTGGATCCCAAGCTGCTTCGCGCCGTGGCCGATTCCGGCTACATGACGATGACGCCCATCCAGGCCAAGGCGATTCCCATCGTGCTGCAGGGGCGCGACGTCATGGGCGCCGCGCAGACCGGCACGGGCAAGACCGCCGCGTTCTCCATCCCGCTGCTGCAACGCATGCTCAAGCACGAGACCGCGAGCGTGTCGCCGGCCCGCCACCCGGTGCGCGCCCTCGTGCTGGCGCCCACGCGCGAGCTGGCCGACCAGGTCGCCGAGAACGTCAAGAAGTACGCCAAGCACACCCAGCTGCGCTCGGTCGTGGTGTTCGGCGGCGTCGACATGAAGCCGCAGACGGCGGCACTCAAGGCCGGCGTCGAGGTGCTGATTGCCACCCCGGGCCGCCTGCTCGACCACATCGAGGCCAAGAACTGCGTGCTCAACCAGGTCGAGTACGTCGTGCTCGACGAGGCCGACCGCATGCTGGACATCGGCTTCCTGCCCGACCTGCAGCGCATCCTCAGCTTCCTGCCCAAGGCGCGCCAGACGCTGCTGTTCTCGGCCACCTTCTCGCCCGAGATCAAGCGGCTGGCGCAGAGCTATCTGCAGGACCCGATCCTCGTGGAGACGGCCCGCCCCAACCAGACGGCCTCCACCGTGGAGCAGCGCTTCTATAGCGTGACCGACGACGACAAGCGCGCCGTCATCCGCCAGATCCTGAAGGACCGCGCCATCCGCCAGGCCATCGTCTTCGGCAACTCCAAGCTGGGCGTGGCGCGCCTGGCACGCTCCTTCGAGCGCGATGGCCTGCGCACCGCGGCCCTGCACGGCGACAAGTCGCAGGACGAGCGTCTGAAGGCCCTCGAAGCATTCAAGCGCGGCGAGATGGACGTGCTGGTCGCCACCGACGTGGCCGCCCGCGGCCTGGACATCGCCGACCTGCCGGCCGTCTTCAACTTCGACGTGCCCTTCAACGCCGAGGACTACGTCCACCGCATCGGCCGAACCGGCCGCGCCGGAGCCTCCGGCCTGGCGGTCACGCTGGTCACCAAGGCCGATGCCCGCCTCGTGTCGGACATCGAAAAGCTGATCAAGCGCAAGATCGACCTCGACCCCTTCGAGCTGCAGGACTCCCGCCCGCCGCGCTTCGAGCGCCGTCGCCCGGAAGAGGTCGACGCACCCGAGGCCCGACCCGAAGCCCGACCCGCAGCGCCGCGCCCGGTCTACCGGCCGCCGTCAGCGCCCAAGGACCCGTTCTTCGACAAGCCCTACGAAGCCAGCGCCAGCGGCGAGCCGCCCGCCTGGGAGAAGGCCAAGGCAGCCACCCCGGCTGTGGGCAAGGGGCTGTCCAGCTACATCAAGCCCAAGCGCCAGGTCGCGGCCCTGTTCGGTGCCAAGAAGCCGGCGTCCGCCGAAAGCTAAGCCAGCAGCGCGAAGACCGCAGGGATGCGGTCGGGCAGGGCGTCGGCACGGCGCTTCCAGTCGGCCACGGTCGCCGTGCGCGTCCAGCCGCCCGGCAGCGTCAGGCCGACGCTGATCGACAGTCGCGTGGTCGCCTTCAGCGCGCCCACGAGGGCCTGGCGCATCGCCTCGTTGCGGTAGGGCGTCTCGATCAGCAACTGCGTCTGCTGGGCCTTGGCCGAGAGCTGTTCCAGCTCTCGGATGCGGGCCCCGCGCGCTGCCGCGTCCACCGGCAGGTAGCCGACGAAAGCGAAGCTCTGCCCGTTCAGCCCACTGGCGGCCAGGGCCAGCAGCAACGAACTCGGACCGGACAGCGGCACGACCTCGATGCCGGCCTCATGGGCCAGCGCCACCAGCCGCGCGCCGGGGTCGGCCACGGCGGGCAGCCCGGCCTCCGACATCAAGCCCACGTCGTGGCCCGCGAGGGCCGGGGCCAGCAGCGCGCGCCAGGCCGGGCTGTCGTCTGCGGCCGGCTTGCCGCCTTTGGGCGGGCGGGGCAGTTCGGCGATCTGCAGGGCCTGCAGCGGCTGGGCGAGTGGAGACACGGCGTCCACGCGCTTGAGCAGCGCGCGGGTCGTCTTGGCGTTCTCGGCGGCCCAGTGACCGAGTCGCGCGGCCTGCTCGATGACCCGCTGCGGCAGCACCTCGCGCAGGTCCAGCGAATCGTCCACGCCGAAGTCCAGCGTGTTGGGCATCAGGATCAGGCGCCCGGGCTTCATGCCAGCGGCTCCAGGCCGGCGCGGCGCAGCAGGCTGCAGGTGCGGATCAGCGGCAGGCCGATGAGGGCGGTCGGGTCGTCCGACTCGACCGACTCCAGCAGCGCGATGCCCAGGCTCTCGACTTTGGCGCTGCCTGCGCAGTCATACGGCTGGTCAGCGTGGAGGTAGGCGTCGATGGCGGCGTCACTCAGCGCGCGAAAGCGCACGCGCACCTCGGCGCGCTCGATGGCCGCAAGCCCGCGCGCAACCACCGCCACGGCCGTCTGGAAGACGACGACCCGGCCGCTCATGAGACGCAACTGCGCCTGCGCCGCCGCGTGCGAGCCGGGCTTGCCCAGCGCCTGGCCGTCCAGGTCGGCCACCTGGTCGGAGCCGAGCACGATGGCGTCGGGCCGCGCCGCTGCCACCGCGCGTGCCTTGGCCAGCGCCAGGCGCTCCGCGAGGGCGGCCGGCGCCTCGCCAGCCAGCGGGGTTTCATCGACCTCGGGGGCCACGGCCTCGAAGGGCAGCCGCAGGCGGGCGAGCAGTTCCTGGCGGTAGCGCGAGGTCGAGGCAAGGATCAGCGAAGGCATCCTTGCATTCTCGCCCGCCTAAACTTGAGGGGATGAAGACGCGCGCCTTTGTTCCCGAGAAGCTCGACGTGGCAGCCCTGGCCCACGACGGTGCCAGCCTGGCCGGTGAATGGCCCGCCACCTTGCTGGAGCGCCTGGCCGATTCGGCGGCCCCCGAGGCGCCGGCCAGCGGCTGGCCGCCGCTGCAGTGGCGCCTGCACGGCGAGATCCGCCAGCCCAAGGGTGGCAAACCGCAGACCTGGCTGCGCCTCACCGCGTCCGGTCAGGTGGCGCTGACCTGCCAGCGCTGCCTGCAGCCTGTGCTGGAAGACATCGACATCGATCGATGGATCCGGTTCGTCGACACCGAAGCGGAAGCCGCGGCACTGGATGTGGACAGCGATGACGACGTGCTGGCCCTGCCGCGCCACCTGGATGCGCGTGAGCTGATCGAGGACGAACTGCTGCTGGCGCTCCCGCTGGTGCCGCGGCATGAGGCCTGCCCCGAGCCGCTGCCCGTGCCGGCCGAGGACGAGGCTCCCGAGGTCGAGGAGCGGCCCAACCCCTTCGCCAAACTCGCCGCGCTCAAGCGCCGCGACGGCTGACACCATGCACGCGCACGCCCGGCCCGTCCTGCAGCGCGGAGTGGCTTGGCGACTTGATGATCCGGTGCTACACTCGTGGGCTTTTCTGCGGCCTGGAGTTCGAGCTTTGCCCTCACTCCCCGGGGTCGCAACCCCAAACCCCGCAGATTTCGGAGAATTTCATGGCCGTTCAGCAAAACAAGAAGTCGCCTTCCAAGCGCGGCATGCACCGTTCCCACAATGCCCTCACGACCCCGGGCACGGCCATCGAGCCGACGACTGGCGAAGTGCATCTGCGTCACCACATCAGCCCGACCGGTTTCTACCGTGGTCGCAAGGTGCTGAAGAGCAAGGCCGACGCGGCCTGATGATGCCCGGCGCTGCCCGGTGCAGCGCTCCACCATCGAAGAATCTGCCGACCCGGCCTGCGTACCGCGCAGCGCCGGGTTTGGTCTTTGTGGCTCACGAAAACCACTGACATGACCGCCACTTTGCCTGAGCCGATCCGCCTGGCCGTCGACTGCATGGGCGGCGACCATGGCCCCTCGGTCACGCTGCCCGCCTGCCGCTCTTTCCTCGACAAGCACCCCGGCGCCGAACTCCTGCTGGTGGGCAAGCCCGAGGCGCTGACGGCCGCTGCCGCCTGGCCGCGCTGCCGCGTCGTCGCCGCCAGCGAAGTCGTCACGATGGACGACCCCGTCGAGGTCGCCCTGCGCCGCAAGCGCGATTCCTCCATGCGCGTGGCCATCCAGCAGCTCAAGGCCGACCGCGACGGCAACCCTGCCCTGGCCCATGCCTGCGTGTCGGCGGGCAACACCGGCGCGCTGATGGCGGTGGCGCGCTACCTCCTCAAGACATTGGACGGCATCGACCGCCCGGCCATCGCCACCGTCATGCCCAACCAGCGTGGCCGCTTCACGACTGTGCTCGACCTCGGCGCCAACGTCGACTGCACCGCCGAGCACCTGCTGCAGTTCGCCCTCATGGGCAGCGCGCTGGTCGCCGCCGTGGAAGGCAACGAAGAGCCGAGCGTCGGCCTGCTCAACATCGGCGAAGAAGCCATCAAGGGCAGCGAGACCATCAAGCAGGCGGGCGAGCTGTTGCGCGCCGCGGGCGCAGCGGGTCAGCTCAACTTCTTCGGCAACGTCGAAGGCAACGACATCTACAAGGGCACGACCGACATCGTCGTGTGCGACGGCTTCGTCGGTAACGTGATGCTCAAGACGTCGGAAGGCCTGGCCACCATGATCGGCGCCTTCATCAAGGAAGAGTTCGGCCGCAACGTCTTCACCAAGCTTGCCGCAGTGCTCGCGTTGCCGGTGCTCAAGGCCTTCAAGCACCGCGTCGACCACCGTCGTTTCAACGGGGCCGCGCTGCTGGGCCTGCGCGGCCTCGTGTTCAAGAGCCACGGTTCGGCCGACGCGTTCGCGTTCGAGATGGCCCTGGCCCGCGCTTATGATGCCGCCCGCAACCGGCTGCTGGACCGGGTGCACGATCGCATCGTCGCCACGCTTCAGGCCAAGGCGGGCGATGCCGGAGACAACGCGACAACCGTCGCGCAGGCTGCGTGAGCGCGGCACGGCCGCCCGAAGGCGCTCGCGCCCGCCCTGCGTAGCACGGAGGCCCCTTCTTGATTCCCACCGCAAGCACTTCCCCGCGCTACTCGCGCATCCTCGGCACCGGCAGCTTCCTGCCGGCTGACCGTGTGACGAACCAAGCCCTGGCCGAGCGCCTGGCCGCCGACGGCATCGAGACGTCCGATGACTGGATCGTCGAGCGCACCGGCATCCGTGCCCGCCACTTCGCGGCGCCCGACCAGGCCGCCAGCGACCTGGCCTTCCCTGCCGCCCAGGCAGCGCTGGAAGCCGCAGGCCTCGTCGCCGAAGAGATCGACCTCATCATCGTGGCCACGTCCACGCCGGACATGGTCTTCCCGTCCACCGCCTGCCTGCTGCAGAAGAAGCTCGGCGTGCATGGTTGCGCGGCCTTCGATGTGCAGGCCGTCTGCTCCGGCTTCGTCTACGCGCTGACGGTGGCCGACTCGATGATCCGCAGCGGCGCGGCCAACAAGGCGCTGGTTGTCGGCGCGGAAGTCTTCTCGCGCATCCTCGACTTCAAGGACCGCACCACCTGCGTGCTGTTCGGCGATGGCGCGGGCGCCGTCGTGCTGGGCGCCAGTGCCGAGCCGGGCATCCTCGCGACCGAGCTGCATGCGGACTCCCGCCATGTCGACATCCTCTGCACGCCCGGCACCGTGTCGGGCGGCCAGGTGCTCGGCACGCCGCTGCTGAAGATGGATGGCCAGGCCGTGTTCAAGGTCGCCGTGGGCGTGCTGGAGAAGGTGGCCCGCTCGGTGCTGGACAAGGCCGGCCTGACCGATGCCGACATCGACTGGCTCATCCCGCACCAGGCCAACATCCGCATCATGCAGGGCACGGCCAAGAAGCTGAAGATGGACCTGAACAAGCTCATCGTCACCGTCGATGAGCATGGCAACACCTCGGCGGCCTCCGTGCCGCTGGCGCTGGATGTGGCCGTGCGCAGCGGCCGCGTGCAGCGCGGCGACACCGTCCTGCTGGAAGGCGTTGGCGGTGGCTTCACCTGGGGCGCGGCCCTGCTGAAGTACTGATAACTCCTGGCAGGCGCCGGCCGCGCTGCCGGCGTCGCCCGCTCTTGAACTGGAACCACAAGCTATGACTGCACCTTTTGCCGTTGTCTTCCCCGGCCAAGGCTCGCAGGCCGTCGGCATGCTCGACGCCTGGGGCAACCATCCCGAAGTGCGCCGCACGCTCGACGAGGCCTCTGCCGCCCTCGGTGAGGACATTGCCGCGCTGATCCACGCCGGCCCCAAGGAGCAACTGGACCTCACGACCAACACCCAGCCCGTCATGCTGACCGCCGGCATCGCCTGCTGGCGCGCCTTCGTGGCCGAGACGGGCGCCACGCCCGTGGCGGCTGCCGGGCACTCGCTGGGCGAGTACACGGCCCTCGTGGCGGCTGGCGCGCTGAGCCTGGCCGATGCGCTGCCCCTCGTGCGATTCCGCGCCCAGGCCATGCAGGAGGCGGTGCCGGTGGGCGTGGGCGCGATGTACGCCATCCTGGGCCTGGACGGTGACGCCGTGCGCGCCGGCTGCGCGCAGGCTGCGGCCGAGACGGGCGAGGCCATCGAGGCCGTCAACTTCAACGACCCCAAGCAGACCGTCATCGCCGGCAGCAAGGCCGGCGCCGAGAAGGCGGCCGAGATCCTGAAGGCGGCCGGCGCCAAGCGCGCGTTGCCGCTGCCGGTGTCGGCGCCGTTCCACTCCAGCCTGATGAAGCCTGCCGCCGAGCGCCTGAAGGACAAGCTTGCGACCGTGCAGTTCCAGGCCGCCGCCTTCCCGGTCATCAACAACATCGACGTCGCCGTCACGGGCACGGCCGACGCGCTGCGCGACGCCCTCTACCGCCAGGCCTTCGGCCCGGTGCGTTGGGTCGAGGTCGTGCAAGCCCTCAAGGCGCGCGGCGTCGGCCATGTCATCGAAGCCGGCCCGGGCAAGGTGCTCACCGGCATGGCCAAGCGCATCGACGCCGAGCTGCAGGCTGCCTGCGTCTTCGACCCCGCCTCGCTCGCCGAGGCCCGCAGCCTGCTGGGAGCCTGAACCATGACTGAATCCGCATCCAAGGGCGTGGCCCTCGTCACCGGCGCGAGCCGCGGCATCGGCCGCGCCATCGCGCTCGCCCTGGCCCAGGAGGGCTGGCGCGTCGTCGGCACGGCCACGACCGAGTCCGGCGCTGCCGGCATCACCGAAGCCCTGGCCGCGCACGGCGGCCGCGGCATCGTGCTGAACGTGACCGACGCTGCCGCCAGCCAGGCCGCCGTCGACGACATCGTCGCCAAGGAAGGCGGCCTGCACGTGCTCGTCAACAACGCCGGCATCACGCGCGACACCCTGTCCATGCGCATGAAGGACGAGGACTGGGACGCCGTGCTGGACACCAACCTCAAGGCCGTCTTCCGCATGGCGCGCGCTGCGACCAAGCCGATGATGAAGCAGCGCTCCGGTCGCATCATCAACATCACCTCCGTCGTGGGCGCCTCAGGCAATGCCGGCCAGGCCAACTACGCCGCCGCCAAGGCCGGCGTGGCGGGCCTCACGCGCTCGCTGGCGCGCGAACTCGGCAGCCGCGGCATCACCGTCAACTGCGTCGCGCCAGGCTTCATCGCCACCGACATGACCGACGTGCTGGCCGAGGCCCAGAAGGCCGCGCTGCTGTCCCAGATCCCGCTCGGCCGCCTCGGCGCGCCAGAGGAAATCGCCGCGGCCGTCGTCTTCCTGGCGTCACCCGGCGGTGCTTACATCACGGGCAGCGAGCTGCACGTGAATGGCGGCATGTACATGGCCTGATTTCGGGCCGGGCGCCCTGATTTAGGGGTGCCCATCTAGAGCCCGTAGAATGCTGGGCTGTTTTCTGCAAACCTCTCCTGGAGGAGTTCATGAGCGATATCGAAGCACGAGTCAAGAAGATCATTGCCGAGCAACTCGGCGTGGCGGAAGCCGACGTCACGAATGAAAAGGCTTTCGTCGCCGATCTGGGCGCCGATTCTCTGGACACCGTGGAACTGGTGATGGCCCTCGAAGACGAGTTCGGGATCGAGATCCCCGACGAGGAGGCCGAGAAGATCACCACCGTGCAGCTGGCGATCGACTACGCCGTCAAGCACCAGAAGGCCTGAGCGCCTTCTCTTTCTCTCGCAACTCTGATCCCTGATCCGCACCGCATGACCCGTCGCCGCGTCGTCGTCACCGGTCTTGGCCTGATCAGTCCCGTCGGCAACACCGTTGCCGAAGGTTGGGCCAATATCCTCGCCGGTCGTTCCGGCATCGCCACCGTCACCCGCTTCGACGCCAGCAACCTGGCGTGCCACTTCGCGGGTGAGGTCAAGGGCTTCAACATCGAGGAGTACATCCCCGCGAAAGAAGCCCGGCACATGGATGGCTTCATCCACTACGGGCTGGCGGCGGCCATGCAGGCGGTGCGGGACTCCGGCATTCCCACCGGAGACCAACTCACCGAAGAGCAGGCCGAGCGCATCGGCGTGCTCGTGGGTTCGGGCATCGGCGGCCTGCCGCTGATCGAAGACACCCACACGGAACTGATGAACCGCGGCCCGCGGCGCATCTCGCCGTTCTTCATCCCGGCCTCGATCATCAACATGATCTCGGGCCACGTCTCCATCCAGTTCGGCTTCCAGGGCCCCAACCTGGCGATCGTGACGGCCTGCACCACGGGCCTGCACGCGATCGGTGAAGCCGGTCGCCTCATCGAGTACGGCGACGCCGACGTGATGATCGCGGGCGGCGCCGAGGGGGCGGTCTCGCCGCTGGGCATCGGCGGTTTCGCCGCCGCCCGGGCGCTGTCCACCCGCAACGACGACCCCGCGACGGCGTCCCGCCCCTGGGACAAGGACCGCGACGGTTTCGTGCTGGGCGAGGGCGCGGGTGTGCTGGTGCTCGAAGAGTACGAACACGCCAAGAAGCGCGGCGCCAAGATCTACTGCGAACTGGTCGGCTTCGGCATGGGTGCGGACGCTTACCACATGACCGCGCCCAACGTCGACGGCCCCAAGCGCTCCATGCGCGCGGCGCTGCGCAACGCGGGCCTGAACCCTGACCAGGTCCAGTACATGAACGCCCACGGCACCTCCACGCCGCTGGGTGACGTCAACGAGACCAACGCCATCAAGCTCGCTTTCGGCGACCACGCCAAGCAGATGGTCATCAGCTCGACCAAGTCCATGACCGGCCACCTGCTGGGCGGCGCGGGCGGCATCGAGTCGGTCTTCACCGCGCTGGCCGTGCGCGACCAGGTGGCCCCGCCGACGATCAACATCTTCAACCAGGACCCCGAGTGCGACCTGGACTACTGCGCCAACGAGGCGCGGCCGATGAAGATCGACGTCGCCGCGAAGAACAACTTCGGGTTCGGCGGCACCAACGGCACGCTGATCTTCAAGCGCGTCTGACCGCGGCAGCGGGCGATGCGTCGCGCGCCGCCGCTCGTCGTGCAGGTGCGGCCGCAGCCGGTGGTCCAGGCCGTGATCGCCCTCATCGCGGCCGTCACCGCGGCCGGGCTGGTGGCGTGGGCCGTCAGCCACCACCCGCAGGCCTGGCCCGGTGTGGTCTGCATCCCCTTCGCGGCCTGGTGGGGCTGGCGGCAGGCGGCTGCGCTGCCGCGCCGGCTTCGCTGGGACGGCCAGGCTTGGTGGCTCGGTCGACCCGCCTCCGATGACGAAACCCAGGTTCAGCTGGACGTGGTGATCGACCTGGACCACTGGCTGCTGCTGCGTGCTGGCCCGCGCCCCTGCTGGCTGGCCCTGTCGCGACACCAGCAGCTCGCGACGTGGGGCGCGTTGCGCGCCACCCTGCATGCGGCGCGCCCGGCCGCCATCGAGCCATGACCGTCGACACAGACGCTCTGCTCGTGCGCGAGGCGCAGGCCGGCAGCCGCGCGGCCTTCGACATGCTCGTCCTGAAGTACCAGCGCCGCGTGGAGCGCCTGCTCTCCCGCAGCGTGCACGACAGTGCCGACGTGGCCGACCTCACGCAGGAAACCTTCCTCGCCGCCTACCGTGCGCTGCCGGCCTTCCGCGGTGAGAGCGCGTTCTACACCTGGCTTTACCGCATCGCCATCAACGCCGCCAAGCGCCACCTCGGCCAGCGCGGGCGGCTCAAGCTCGTGCAGGCCGTCGACGACGACGAGGGAACTTTTGGCACGGACCGCGCTCCAAGCGACGATGCGACCCCGGAAACCCTGCTCGCCAGCCGCCAGCTGGCGCGTGAGCTGGACGAGGCGGTCGAGTCCCTGGCGGAAGAACAGCGCCGGGCCCTGCTGCTGCGAGAGGTGGATGGCTTGAGCTACGACGAGATCGGTGACCTGATGGCCTGCCCGCCGGGCACGGTGCGTTCGCGCATCTTCCGGGCCCGTGAGGCCGTGGCGGCGCGGCTGAGGCCGCTGCTTGAGGGCCGGGGAGGGCGGCGGTGGTGAACACCTTGGACGACGAACTTGCCCAGTCCCTGTCGGCCGTGATGGACGGCGAGGCGACGCCCGCCGACTGGGCGCGAGTGGACGCCGCCTGGGCGCGCGACCCTGCGTTGCGGGAGCGCTGGGCCACCTGGCAGGCGGGTGCCGACGGCCTGCGTGCGACGGCGTTGCCGGCGCTGCATCAGCCCCCTGAGGCGTTGCTGGCGGCGCTGCATGCGCGCCTGCCCGCCGAGGCGGCCGTGCGCCCGCGGGGGCGCGACTGGCTGCCCGCCCTGGCCGTGGCTGCCACTTTTGTCGCCGTGGCGGTGGGCATCGGGATGCTGCAGCCCGCGCCGGTGTCCGACGCCGTCGTGGCGGCTGCGCCGATCGCAACACCACGCGCCCAGGGGTTGAATGGCCTGAGCTTTGCGCAGACCGCGGCAGGCCGTACGCTCTCGGGCGACGCGCCCCCGGACGTCATCGACTGGGGGCTGGCACTGCCCGAGCCTGCGGCCTCGCAGCCGCTGCCTTGAAGTCGCGGTGCGCCAACCCATCTGTGTTGTCCCTTTCGTTCCACTCGTTCCCATCGATTTCCCGGAAACCCGAAATGCACGCTGAGACCCGTCACCATCCCGCGCGCACGCGCTTCCTGCTGTCGAGTGCCACCCTGGCCCTGGCGCTGGCCCTCGGCCAGGCACCTGCCGTGGCGCAGCCGCGCGAGCTGCCGGATTTCGCCGAGCTCGTGGAGCGTGTGGGCCCGGCGGTCGTGAACATCCGCACCGCCGAGAAGGTCAAGGTGACCGAAGGGCAGGCGGAGATGAACGAGCAGATGCAGGAGTTCTTCCGCCGCTTCGGCATCCCCGTGCCCAACCAGCGCCGCGGCGCCCCGCGCGGCGGGGGCACGCCGGACGACGACGGCCCCATGCGCCGCGGCGTCGGCTCCGGCTTCATCCTCAGCGCCGACGGCTATGTGCTGACGAACGCCCACGTGGTGCAGGGGGCCGATGAAGTCATCGTCACCCTGACCGACAAGCGCGAGCTCAAGGCCAAGATCATTGGCGCCGACCAGCGCTCCGACGTGGCCGTCGTGAAGGTCGAGGCTTCGGGGCTGCCGTTCGTGAAGGTCGGCGACAGCAACAAGGCGCGCGTCGGCGAATGGGTGATGGCCATCGGCTCGCCCTTCGGCCTGGAGAACACCGTCACCGCCGGCATCATCAGCGCCAAGCAGCGCGACACGGGGGACCTGTTGCCCCTCATCCAGACCGACGTGGCCATCAACCCCGGCAACTCCGGCGGCCCGCTCGTGAACATGCGCGGCGAGGTCATCGGCATCAACTCGCAGATCTACAGCCAGAACGGTGGCTACATGGGCATCTCGTTCGCGATTCCCATCGCCGACGCCGTCCGCGTGGCCGACGAGCTGCGCGCCGGCGGCCGTGTCGTGCGCGGCTACCTCGGCGTGCTGCCTGACGACATCACCAAGGAGATCGCCGAGGCGATCGGCCTTGGCAAGCCGCAAGGCGCCGTCATCCGCTCCGTGATCGCCGGCAGCCCGGCCGAGAAGGCCGGTATCGAGGGCGGTGACGTCGTCACCAAGGTCGACGGCAAGATCGTCGAGAAGGCGGCGGACCTGCGTCGCCTCGTCGCCAATGTGAAGCCCGGCGCCAAGACCACGCTGACGGTCTTCCGTCGCGGCGCGACCAAGGACATCGTCGTCACGGTGGGCGAGGACGAGCGCAGCAAGAAGCCGGGCAGCGCCACCGAGGGCGGCAGCAGCGAGCCTGCGCCGGCCGCGGCACCCAGCGCGGCCCTGGGCCTGAAGGTGTCCGAGCTGACCGACGCCCAGCGCAAGGAGATGAAGCTCAAGGCCGGGGTGAAGGTCGATGCGGCCACCGGGGCCGCGGCCCGCGCCGGCCTGCGCGAGGGCGACCTGATCCTGTCCGTCGACAACGTCGAGGTGACCTCGGTGAAGGTCTTCCAGGCCCAGATCGCCAAGGCGGACAAGGACAAGGCCAAGGTCATCAACCTGGTGGTGCGCCGGGACGACGTGGTGAGCTTCGTCCTGCTCAAGCCGGCCCGTTGAAGCGGCACAAACCTCGGCTGTCAGCTCGGGCTTTCCGCGATGCGGCAAGGCAGTCCGACCGGGCGGGCGGGGTTGTCCACCGTTTCTGGAAGTTGGCGCCGGCTAACTTGAGGGTCTTGCCGGTGGATTGTTCGCGTTGGCCGCTAAAATGGACCCCAGACGAGCCTCAGATTGCGGTGTCCGGCGGGGGAATCGATGCCCGCCGACAACACCCTGATTTGATCCACAGGTGATCCACAGGAGCTTGTGGATAACCTGTGGTTAAAAATCCTTGTTGGCAGCCTGCAACGGCCGGAAAACCAATGCTGGCGCGGTTTCCCGGCAGGGCCTTTTGGCTACAATGAAGGCCCAACAAGCAGTTGCCATACCTTTTGTTGGAAGGCACGTCGCCTCTTCGACGTGCCTTTTTTTTGTTTACGGCACGGCCCTCGCGGGCCTTCACATCGCTGCGCGATATGAGCCTTCAACGCAACGGCTTCGCCGTCGTGACCTCGGCCCCGCAGAGCAGCAGTCAGCATGAACCACATCCGCAACTTCTCCATCATTGCCCACATCGACCACGGCAAGAGCACGCTGGCCGACCGGATCATTCAACGCTGCGGCGGCTTGAGTGATCGCGAGATGGAAGCGCAGGTGCTGGACTCCATGGACCTGGAGCGCGAGCGCGGCATCACGATCAAGGCCCAGACGGCCGCGCTTCAGTACAAGGCCAAGGACGGCCAGGTCTACAACCTCAACCTCATCGACACGCCCGGGCACGTGGACTTCTCTTATGAAGTGAGCCGCTCGCTGTCCGCCTGCGAGGGGGCGTTGCTGGTGGTGGACGCCTCGCAGGGCGTGGAGGCGCAGACGGTGGCCAACTGCTACACGGCGCTGGACCTCGGTGTCGAGGTGGTGCCGGTGCTCAACAAGATGGACCTGCCGTCCGCCGACCCGGACAACGCCAAGGCCGAGATCGAGGACGTCATCGGCATCGACGCCGAGAACGCCATTCCCTGCTCCGCCAAGACTGGCATGGGCATCGACGAGATCCTCGAGGCCGTCATCGCCCGCATGCCGCCGCCGCGGGGCAACCCCGCCGCGGCGCCGCGCGCCATGATCATCGACGCCTGGTTCGACAACTACGTCGGTGTCGTGATGCTGGTGCGCGTGGTCGACGGCGAACTGCGCAAGGGCGAGCGCATCCGCATGATGGCGACCAACACGGTCTACCCGATCGAGCACCTGGGCGTCTTCACGCCCAAGAGCGAGAACCGCGACGGCCTGAAGGCTGGCGAGGTCGGCTTCATCATCTGTGGCATCAAGGAGCTCGCCGCGGCCAAGGTGGGCGACACCGTCACGCTGGAAAAAAAGCTGCCCAACAACGCCGGCCCGGCCAGCGAGGCCCTGCCGGGCTTCAAGGAGATCCAGCCCCAGGTGTTCGCCGGCCTGTACCCCACCGAGGCCAGCGAGTACGACCAGCTGCGCGATGCGCTGGAAAAGCTCAGCCTCAATGACTCCTCCCTGCGCTTCGAGCCCGAAGTGAGCCAGGCGCTGGGTTTCGGCTTTCGCTGCGGCTTCCTGGGCCTGCTGCACATGGAGATCGTGCAGGAGCGCCTGGAGCGCGAGTTCGACCAGGACCTGGTCACCACCGCGCCGAGCGTCATCTACGAGGTCGAGCTCAACGATGGCGAGGTCATGCAGGTCGAGAACCCCTCGCGCATGCCCGACCCGGGCCGCATCCGCGAGATCCGCGAGCCCATCGTGACCGTGCACCTGTACATGCCGCAGGACTACGTCGGCGTCGTCATGACGCTGGCCAACCAGAAGCGCGGCGTGCAGCTGAACATGGCCTACCACGGCAAGCAGGTCATGCTGACCTACGAGATCCCGCTGGCCGAGATCGTGCTGGACTTCTTCGACAAGCTCAAGTCCGCCTCGCGGGGCTACGCCTCCATGGACTACGAGTTCAAGGAATACCGTGCCGCCGACGTCGTGAAGGTCGACATCCTGATCAACGGCGACAAGGTCGACCCGCTGGCCATGATCGTGCACCGCAGCCAGAGCCAGTACCGTGGCCGGGCGGTGGCTGCCAAGATGCGCGAGCAGATCCCGCGGCAGATGTACGACGTGGCCATCCAGGCCGCCATCGGCGCCAACATCATCGCCCGCGAGAACATCAAGGCGCTGCGCAAGAACGTGCTGGCAAAATGCTATGGCGGTGACATCACGCGCAAGCGCAAGCTGCTGGAAAAGCAAAAGGCCGGCAAGAAGCGCATGAAGCAGATCGGCTCGGTCGAGGTGCCGCAAGAAGCCTTCCTCGCCATCCTGCAAGTCGACGACTGACCTACCCCCCCCTCCTGCCTTGAAAACCTCCTCGATGAGTGCACTGACCGGTGTTTTGTACGCGGCCCTGGTGGCCTACCTGGGCGGCTGGTACGTCGGTCGGTGGAGCGGCAACTTCGCGTTGCTGCTCTTCGTGCTGACGGTCGTGACCATGCTGTACTGGCTGGCCGAGCGCTTTCATTTCGCGCCCGCCCGCCGCGCTGCGGCCGATGCCCTGGCCGCCAACGACGCCAAGCGCCGTGAGCAACTGGCCGCGCAGGGCATTTCGCGGGTCGACGGCGACATCGAGCCCGCGCGCCAGCAGATCCTGCAGCAGCCCTGGTGGCTGGACTGGACCGCGGGCCTGTTCCCGGTGATCCTGGTCGTCTTCCTGCTGCGCAGCTTCCTGTTCGAGCCCTTCAAGATCCCGTCGGGTTCCATGGTGCCGACGCTGCTCGTGGGCGACCTCATCCTCGTCAACAAGTTTCACTACGGCGTGCGCCTGCCGGTGATCAACAAGAAGATCATCGCCAACAACGACGTCAAGCGTGGCGACGTGATGGTCTTCCGCTACCCGGAAGACCCGAGCACCGACTTCATCAAGCGCGTCGTGGGCATCCCCGGCGACGAGGTGAGCTACGTCAACCAGAAGCTCTACATCAACGGCCAGCTCGCCCCGACCCAGCCGGTGGACAACTTCTACGACGACAGCGGCTCGCCGCGCGTGTACCGGCCCCGGTTCACCGAAAAGCTCGGCGAGAAGGAGCACCAGATCCTGGTGCAGCCCAACGCCCAGGCGTTTTTCCGGCCCGACCGGGCGGACGGTCCCTTCCCGTTCCAGGAAAACTGCCGCTACACCGTCGAGGGCGTGACCTGCAAGGTGCCCGCCGGCAACTACTTCATGATGGGCGACAACCGCGACAACTCCCGCGATTCGCGCTTCTGGGGGTTCGTGCCCGATGAGAACATCGTCGGCAAGGCCTTCTTGGTCTGGATGAATTTCGGTAACCTCAAGCGCATCGGTACCTTCTTCGATTGATGCCCAGATGAGCCCTGCCCGCCGTCCTTCGTCATTCCCCCACCGCCAGCGCGGCCTCACGCTGATCGGCCTGCTGTTCTGGGGCGGCATCGTCGCCGTCACGGCGGTCGTGGGCATGAAGGTCTTCCCGACCGTGCTCGAGTACTACACCGTGCAGCGCGTGGTCGACCGCATCGCGGCCAGCAACCCGCCCACGGTGCCGGCCGTGCGCCAGGACTTCGACAAGGCCATCCAGGTCGAATACTCCATCCAGAGCATCAAGAGTGGCGACCTGGTCGTCACCAAGGATGGCAACGACAAGGTCGTCATCGAGTTCGCCTGGGACAAGGAAATCGACCTGTTCGGCCCGGTCTACCTGATGATCAAGTACCGGGGCAAGTCGCGTTGACGCCTGCCCTGCGTCAATGAACGCTTCCCTGGACGACCTGCAACGCCGCCTCGGCCATCGTTTCCAGCGGCCGGAGCTGCTCAGCCGCGCGCTGACGCACCGCAGCTACGGCGCTGACCACAACGAGCGCCTGGAGTTCCTGGGCGACGCCGTGCTGAGCCTGGCGGTGTCCAGCCTGCTGTACGAGCGCTACGCCGGCTCCGACGAAGGCGACCTCACCCGCGTGCGGGCCCACTTGGTGCGGGAAGACAGCCTGCACAAGCTGGCCCTGGGCCTGGGCCTGCCGGGCGTGCTGAAGATGTCCGACGGCGAAGCCCGCGGGGGAGGGGCCCAGCGGCCATCCATCCTCGCTGACGCCGTCGAGGCCCTGCTGGGGGCCGCCTACATCGACGCCGGCTACGACGCCGCTTTGGGCATCGTGCGCCGGCTGCTCGGCGAGACGATCGCCACGTCCACCAGCGCGGGCGACTTCGCCAAGGACGCCAAGACCGCGTTGCAGGAGTGGCTCCAGGCCCGCCGCATCGCGGTGCCGAGCTACCGCATCGTTGCCACCCGTGGCCAGGCCCATGCCCAGACCTTCGAGGTCGAATGCGCGGTGCCGGCCCTGGACGTGGCTGAATTGGGGACGGGACGCTCCCGCCGCAACGCCGAGCAGGAGGCAGCACGCCGCTTGCTGGATAGACTGACCGCCGAACGAGGCAAACCATGACCGACCCCAAGCCCGACCCCAGTGCGCCCAATGTCCCGCAGCGCTGTGGCCTCATCGCCATCGTCGGCCGCCCGAACGTCGGCAAGTCCACGCTGCTCAACGCCCTGGTGGGCCAGAAGGTGAGCATCACCTCCGACAAGGCCCAGACGACGCGCCACCGCATCACCGGCGTGCGCACGGTCGACGAGGCGCAGTTCGTCTTCGTCGACACCCCTGGCTTCCAGACCAAGCACAACGCGGCGCTGAACCGCACCCTCAACCGCACGGTGCATGGCGTGCTGGCCGACGTGGACCTGGTGCTGTTCGTGGTGGAGGCGGGCCGCTTCGGCCTGGACGACGCCAAGGTGCTCGCGCTGCTGCCCGAGGACAAGCCGGTCGTGCTGATCGCCAACAAGCTCGATGCCGTGCACCGCCGCGCCGAACTCGCGCCCTGGCTCAAGGGCATGCAGGAGCGCCGCAACTTTGCCGAATTCGTGCCGCTGTCGGCCAAGAAGGAGGCCGACGTCACGCGCCTGTTCAAGATCCTCAAGCCCTACCTGCCCGAGCAGGGCTGGTTCTACGACGAGGACGCGCTGACCGACCGCAGCGAGAAGTTCCTGGCCAGCGAGATCATCCGCGAGAAGCTCTTCCGCCTCACCGGCGACGAGCTGCCCTACACCTCCACCGTCATCATCGACAAATGGGAGGAGGAGGGCGAACTGCGCCGCATCAGCGCCAGCATCGTCGTGGAGCGCGACGCCCACAAGGGAATGATCATCGGCCAGGGCGGCGAGCGCCTGAAGCGCATCGGCTCCGAGTCCCGCCAGGAACTGGAACACCTGATGGACGGCCGCGTGTTCCTGGAGCTGTGGGTCAAGGTGCGCTCGGGCTGGGCAGATACCGAAGAGCACCTGCGCAGCTACGGCTACGAGTGATCCGCGCTTCCAGGCCCTGCCGATGAAGCCGCGTCTCCCGACCAGCCAGCCGGCCTACGTACTGCATCAGCACGACTGGAGCGAGTCCAGCCTGATCCTGGACCTCTTCACCCGCGAATCCGGCCGCGTCGCCGTGGCTGCCAAGGGCGCCAAGCGACCGTATTCGCAGCTGCGCGCGGTGCTGCTGCCCCTGCAGCGCATCACCGTCTCCCTGAGCAAGCCGGCCAAGGCCGAGGGCGGCGAAGTGCAGACCCTGCGCAGCGCCGAGTGGGGCGGCGGGGCGACGCTGCCCGGTGGCGCGGCCCTCTTCAGCGGCTACTACCTCAACGAGTTGCTGCTCAAGCTGCTGGCGCGCCACGACCCGCATCCGCAGCTCTTCGACGCCTACGCCGACACGCTTGCGCACCTGGCCGACGGTGATGCCGTGCTGCGCGCCTTCGAGCTCAAGCTGCTGGCCGAGCTCGGCCTGCTGCCCGACCTGAGCGTCGTCACGCCCACGCAGGCGAGCGTCGACCCGGCGCGGCGCTACCAGCTGTCGCCCGAGTCGGGTGTCATTCCCGCCAGCGGCGACGCGAGCCTTGCCGGCTCCCTGCTCGTCCAGTTGCAGGCGGCGCTGCTGCACGGCAGCCCGGCCGCCCTGCGCCAGACCTGCGCCGCTGCCCCCCAGGCGCTCAAGAGCACGCTGCGCGGGCTGCTCCACTACCATCTCGGCCACCAGCCGCTGCGCACGCGCGCGCTGATGGTCGACGTCCAACAACTGCTCGATGCCTGAGAAGTGCGCCTGACGCCATGAACCCATTCGCCCATGCCGCTGGCGCCCGTTGCGCCCTGTCGGTCAACGTCAACAAGGTCGCGCTGCTGCGCAACACCCGCCATCTCGGCATCCCCAGCGTGCTGCGCGCCGCCGAGCAGTGCCTGCTGGCGGGCGCCCACGGCATCACGGTGCACCCGCGTCCCGACGCCCGGCACATCCGCCCGGGCGACGTCGACGACCTGGCCGCGTTCCTGAAGGACTGGCCGCAGGCCGAGTTCAACATCGAGGGCAACCCCACGCAGAACCTGATGGATTTCGTGCGCCGCCACCGGCCGCACCAGGTCACCTTCGTGCCCGACTCCGAAGACCAGTTCACCTCCGACCACGGCTGGACGCTGCCGCAGGACGCCGAGCGGCTGAAGCCCCTCATCCGCGAGGCGCAGGACCTGGGCGTGCGCGTGAGCCTGTTCATGGACCCGAACCCCGCGGCCATGGCGGCGGTGGCCGAACTCGGGGCGGACCGCATCGAGCTCTACACCGAGACCTTCGCCAGCGCCTTCGCCACGGCGCGCCAGGACGAGGTGCTGGCCGGCTTCACGGCCACGGCCGAGGCCGCGCTGAAGGTGGGACTGGGCATCAACGCCGGGCACGACCTCAATCGCGACAACCTCAGCGTGTTCCTGCGCCACGTGCCCGGTGTGCTGGAGGCCTCCATCGGCCACGCCCTCATCGCCGACGCGCTGGAGCTGGGCTACACCGAGACGGTGCGCGGCTACCTGCGCGTGATCGCGACCGCCTACAGCTGATGGTCCACGGCATCGGCACCGACATCTGCGACATCCGCCGCATCGAGGCCACGCTGGCCCGACGCGGCGAGCGTTTTGCCGAGAAGGTGCTGGGGCCCGATGAGCTGCGGGTGTTCCGCGCCCGGCGTGCGCGCTCCGAAGCGCGTGGCGTGCGCTACCTGGCCACGCGTTTCTCGGCCAAGGAGGCGTTCAGCAAGGCCATTGGCCTCGGGCTGCACCTGCCCATGCGCCTGCCGGACTGCCAGATCCTCAACGAGTCCAGCGGCCGGCCGGTGCTGAAGCTGTCAGGCCCGCTGGCGGACTGGTTCGCCGAGCTCGGCCTGAGCGGCCTCGTGACCCTGAGCGACGAAAGCGACTACGCGGTCAGCTTCGTCGTCGTCGAGAAGACGCCGGGTTAGGACTTCTTCTTGGCCGGGGCCTGGCGGATGCCGAGCGCCTCGCCCTTGGACGTCATGTCCATGTTCATGTCGAACAGCATCCGCATGTTGTCGGGGCCGTCCACCGTCATCTTCATGTCCATGCCGAGCCGCGTGTTCAGCGGCAGCCGGTCGGTCAGGCGCAGCGAGCTCGTGCCCTTGCCGCTGCCCGTCATGGTCATGCGCAGCACGCGCGGCGCCGCGGGCGGGCTGCCGGCGGCCGACGCTGCCGGCTCCGCCGGGGCGGAAGCACCCGATGCCGCCGTGGCCGGGGGCGTGGGCATGGGCGTCTCGATGTTCGCGTTCAGCGTCATCGTGAGGTCGAAGTGGGCGACCCCGCGATCCACGCGCACCAGGGTGTAGTGCACCAGGCCCTGCAGTGCGCCGGCACCTCCGGGCAGCGGCATGGGCAGCGCCAGGTTGAGGGGCACGTCCACACTGTCGCCGATCTTGAGGGACCGCTGGGACAGCACCTTGTGGAGCTTGAAGGCATCGGAGATCAAGGCCTGGCCTTGTGCCGTCATCATCTGGCTCAGTTCCGGCCGGCCACCTTCCACCTTTTGCAGCTCGAAGGAGAAATCCTTGGGGTTGAAGCGTGCCGTGAGCGTGAGGTCACCCGCCTGGGTGTTCGGCAGCGGCACCACCTTGCCGCCCACCTCGACGGTGGTCTCCTTGTTGCCGGAGACGAAGCTCAGCGGCAGCCAGCCTTGCGCGTCGGGCTGCCCGACGCGCGTGGTGTGCAGCATCTGCATGTGCATCTTGATGTCGCCGCCTTGCGCCATGCGTTCGGCCGCCTGGGCGACCTTGGCGCGCTGCTCGTCGGTGGCGTCAGGGCCGGCTTCGGCGCGCATCTTCATCGTGGCGCGCATGTCCAGCGCCTGGCGCTGCTGCTGGCCGGCGCGCGGCGTGGTGTCGAAGACGACTTCGGCCGGCGTGCTGGGGGCGGCCTGCGACGCCAGTTGCAGGGCCAGGAGGGCGCCCAGCAGGGGCAGGCGCAGCTTGGAAGAGACGTTCACGGGAACTCCAGGAAAGAGGCGCCGCCGGGTTGGCAGCTGCTGCGCATCCTAGAGGCCGGGGTATCAGCGGCGCATAAGGGCCGCAGCGGTCTTTTTCCCCTTGCGGGGCCGCGGGCAGCCCGTTGCTCCGTGAGCTTCAGCGGGCGTGGAACAGCAGCCGCTCGGCCAGTTCCCGGCGCGCCGGGGTCTGGGCCGGCAGGCGGTCCAGCATGGCGATGACGGGGTCGCACGTCGCGCCTACCGCGGTGGCCGGGGCGTCGGGCGCGTCGGCCCACAGCCGCGCGAGCATGCCCATCGCGGCCGTGCCCACGGAGCGGTCGAGCACCTCGATCTCGATGGCCGTCGGCGGCTTGGGCTGCCAGCGCGGCGGCGTGCCACGGGCGGCGTCCAGCAGCCAGGCGGCCTCGCGGGCCTGCAGTTCCACCGGCAGCTGCTCGCGGGCGCTCAGGCGGCCGTCCAGCAGGTCGCGGCAGCCCGGGCGCGTGCCGGGCTTGGCCGGCGTGCGCAGTGCCTTCAGCTGGTCTCCCACGATCTGCACGTAGCGGCGGCGCAGCTGGCCGTCGGTGCCCTGCACCAGGCCCGGCATCTGCGCGGCCAAGGGCGCGATCGAGGCCGACTGCACGTCCTCGTCGCTCGCACCCGCCACGCGTGCGGCGTGCATGCGCTTGGCGACGGCCTCGATCGTGCCGGCATTGCGCTTGTCCAGCGCCGCCCAGACCGGGTGCACGCGCAGGGCATCGTCGAAGTCGGCCAGCGGCGCGCCCGCGGCGGGCAGGGCCACGGCCATGGTGCGCGGCGACGGCGCGATCAGCGAGTAGGCCTGCAGGTCCTCGCGCGGCACGAACCACATGCTGCGCGCCGGCGTGTTCAGGGTCTTCTCGATCATCGGCTCGGGCAGGCCGAGGCGGCGGTAGGTCTTGGCCAGCTCCTGGTTGGCCAGCTCTTCGAAGACGGGGTTGTAGGTGCCGGTGGACGCGCGGTGAAAGCCCAACTGCGCCTCGGGCGCCAGGTGGCGCGGGCTGCCCGCCAGGAAGACCAGCGTGCAGGCGCTGGCACAGGTGCCCACCGCGCGCGCCTCCTGGTGGCGCTCCTTCAGGGCCTCGGCCATGCGCTCGGCCTCGCGCACGCGCCCGCCCGGGGAGACGAGCTCCACGCGCTTGAGGCCTTGGGCGGCTTCGCTGGCCATCAGCGTGCGCAGCCGCTCGCCGTCGCCCATGCCGATGACGCCTTCCAGCCGCAGGCTGCGCCCGTCCGGGGACAGCGTGAACTTGGCCTGCCCGATGGGGTCGATGCCGCGCGCCATCTGCCAGTACTCGCCCAGGCTCGGCACGAAGCCGAAGATCACCGAAGCCGCCAGCTGCAAGGTGCCCAGCACGAGGCTGATGCGCGCCAGCCAGCCCCACAGCGCCGAGCCGTGGTCGTGCAGGTAGTTGCGCGCTGCGCGCCAGGCGCCCACCAGGCACCAGACGTTCAGGGCGATCAGGAGCGGGAAGCCGACGAGCACGACGATGGCGCTGACCTGCAGCGAGTCGCCCTTGACGCTGATCCAGCTCATCAGGGCCGTCAGCGCGGTGGCCAGCGGCGTGGCCACGAGGAAGTTGTTCAGCCAGTAGCTGCGCGCCAGGCTGTGTTCGCCGCGCCAGTGGGCCGCGAAATAACCCGTGCGCGGTGCCTCCTTGGGGCGCTGGACGCGCCTGGGCGTGCTGCGCGGGCGGTTCGAGGCCTGCTGCCAGGCAGCCGGGGCCTCGGCGGGCTTCGGGGTGTTGAACGCCTCGGCGGCTGCGGAGGTCGGGTCGATGTAGGGGCGCTGATTCATCAGGCAACGGCGAAGAAAAGCCACCGGTCGGGCAACCGGCGGCATCCTAGAGCGCGGTGCCGGCCCTGTGCGCCGGGCAATGCGGGGAATTTCACCCTCGGCGCCGCCGCGGCGTGAAATCAGCCGCGATCTGCGTGCCGGCGCTCAGGCGCGGTAGTGGTTCTGCAGCGGGTAGCGCCTGGCCGCCAGCGCGAAGAGCAGGGCGGCGACGAGCGCGAACCCGGCAAAGAAGAACATCAGGCAGGCCGTCTCGCTGTAGCCGCTGGACTTGATCGCGCCCAGTGCCGCCGGGCTCTTGATGCTGACGTTGGACAGCAGCACCCACAGGTTGCCCACGGTCACCGAGAGGTTCCAGAAGCTCATGATCGTGCCCTTCATGGCCAGCGGTGCCTGGCTGTAGGCGAACTCCAGCCCCGTGGCCGACACCAGCACCTCGCCCAGCGTCAGCAGGGCATAGGGCAGCATCTGCCAGACGATGCTGACCGTGTCGCCCGCGTCCAGCCACAGCTGCAGCATGCCGGCGACGACCCACGCCGCGCCCGCCAGCGCGATGCCCGCGCCCATGCGGCGCAGCGCCGTCACCTTCACGCCCGCGCGCTCGAGCATCGGGTAGAGCACGAGGTTGTTGAAGGGGATGAGGATCATCACCAGCAGCGGGTTCAGCGCCTGCATCATGGACGACTGGAACCAGGCAGGCTTGGCCATCTGGTCGGCCTGCAGCACCCAGGTGGAGGCCTTCTGGTCGAACAGCGACCAGAACGGCGTGACCAGGGCGAACAGCACCAGCACGCGCAGCACCGCGCGCACGCCGTCCACGGCTTCATCGGGGTGCAGGCCGCGGGCCCGGTCGAGCTGCAGCGATGCGCCCACCCCGCCAAAGCCCATCACCAGCACCAGCGCCAGGCACACCGCAGCCACGAAGCCGAGGCTGCCGATCTGGCTCAGGCTGTAGGCCGCGCCGGCCAGGCCCAGGCCCGCGACCGCCATGCCCAGGCCGCCGCCCTTGAGCGCCGTCCACACCACCTTCAGGAAGCTGTGCGGGTTGGCGCCGCGCGGGGGCATGTGCACGTACTTCTTGCGCCCGCTCCAGAAGATCAGCGTGGCCAGGGCCATCAGGAGGCCGGGCAGGCCGAAGGCGACGCTGGCACCGAACTGCTTGAGGATGACGGGCATCAGCAGCGAGGCGAAGAAGCTGCCGAAGTTGATGATCCAGTAGAAGGCGTCGTACACCTTCTGCGCGAGCGACCGGTTGGTCTTGTCGAACTGGTCGCCGACGAAGCTCGTCACCAGCGGCTTGATGCCGCCCGAGCCCAGCGAGATGAGGAACAGGCCGAAATAGAAGCCGCGGATGTTGTCCTCGAAGATCGCCAGGCACGCATGCCCGCAGCAGTACAGCAGGCTCAGCCAGAAGATGGTGTTGTACTTGCCGAAGAAACGGTCAGACAGCCAGCCGCCCAGCAGCGGGAAGAAGTACACCCCGATCACGAAGGTGTGGAACACCTCCTTGGCCTCGCCCTTGCGGAGCTCCTCGGGCACGGCCATGAGCAGGCTCGTCATGAGGAACACCGTCAGGATGTTGCGCATGCCGTAGAAGCTGAAGCGCTCACATCCTTCGTTGCCGATGATGTAGGGAATCTGCGCCGGCATCCGGGCGGGCGCGGCAGTCGCGGGGGTGGTCGCGGTCGTGGTGGTCATTCGTCAGCCTCGATGAAGCCTGGGAAAGGAAAACGCCGCGCGGCTTGTGGCCGGCGGCGTTCGGGGGCGGGTGGTCAGCCGTGCGCGATCATGCCTCGAAAGGCAGCTTCACCTGGCTCAGGTCCTTGCGGGTTTCCACGAGCACCAGCGGGCCTTCGTCGACGACGACGACCGGTGCGGGCTCGCGGCCCAGCGGGGCCGGGGCGGGCTCGGCCGCGATGGCGGCCTGGGCGGCGGCGATCTTGTCGGCGTCCGAGTTGACCCACTGCAGGCCCGCGCCCTCGGCGATGGCTTGCAGCTGGCCCAACGGCAGCTCGAAGGCCTCAATGACCGGGGCGGCCGGCGCAGCGGCCACGGGTGCGGCCGCCGGGGCATGAGCGGCCGGCACAGCGACCGGCACAGCGACCGGCGAAGCGACGGTTGCCGCCACCGGCGCAGCGACGGGCGCTGCAACAGGGGCGGAGGCATTGGCCATCGCGTCTTCGATCAGCGAGCTCTGCACGGGCGCGGCAGCGCCTTCGGCCGGCGCCTCCTGGCCGTCGACCGCACCGTCTTCGCGGCGGTTGCGGTTGCGGCCGCGGCCACCACGGCGGCGACCCTCGCGGGCCGGGCCTTCGGCAACGTCGTCGCCTTCGAGCTGCGGGGCAGCGTCGGCACCGGCGTCAGCCGCGGCGGCGTCTGCCGGCGCGTTGGCGCCTGCGTCGGCCGGCGTGTCGGTGGGCGTGTCGGTGCCAGCGGCCTGGTCGTCACGGTCACGGCCACCACGGCGGCGGCGGCGGCCCCGGCCCTGGCGTTCTTCGCCGGCCGGCACGTCGCCCGTCGGGGGCAGGGCGCCTTCGGCCTGGCTGTCGACGAAAGCGGGCGGCGCGTCATGCACGGCGGCCAGGTCGTCGTTCAGCGGCGCCGCCAGTGCGGCCGTCGTCTCGACGGGCGGGCGCTCCTGGCGCTCGCCGCGCGGGCGGCGTTCACCGCGCTCGCCACGCTCACCGCGTTCGGGGCGGTCACCGCCGCGCTCGGCGCGCTCACCCCGCTCGGGGCGCTGTTGTTGTTCGGGCTTGTCGCCGCCTTCCGCGCGCTTGCTGCGGTCGCCGCGATCACCGCGTTCGGCGCGCTCACCACGGCCCTCGCCCGGCTTGCCATCGCGACGGCCGCCCTGGCCGCGCTGTTCACCGCGCTCGCCCCGCTCGCCACGGCGCCCGCCGTCGCGACGGCCGTCACGGCCGCCTTCGCGCTTGGGCTTGTCGGTGGTGGCAGGAGCCGGTGCCGGCGCCTCAATGGCCGGCGTGGGGGCGGGCGCTGGTGCGCTGCTGCCGCCAAAGAAGCTGAACAGACGGCTGAAGAAGCCCTTGGCTTCGGGCGCAGGCGGCGGCGGGGCCACGACCGGCGCAGGTGCGGGCGTGGGCGCCACCACCGGCGCGGGGGCCGGGGCCGGCATCGGCGCGGGCTGCTCGGGCAGGATGCCCTTGATGACCGGCTCCTGCTTGTTCTTCTTCTCGGTGTCGCCGCGGCGGGTGATGCCCACCTCGTCCTGCGGCTCCTCGATCATCGTGTAGCTGGCCTGCAGGTTCTCCAGGCGCGGGTCGTCGTGGCGCAGGCGCTCGAGCTTGTAGTTCGGCGTCTCCAGGTGCTTGTTGGGCACCAGCAGCACGGTCACGCGCTGCTTGAGTTCGAT
>JAEUPJ010000084.1 GCA_016790285.1 Roseateles sp.
CAGGGCAAGGGGCTGATGCCCGACGGCAGCTCGCGCTTCAGCCTCGACGGCAAGCCACTCTTGCACTACATGGGCACGAGCACGTTCGCCAACCACATCGTCGTGCCGGAGATCGCGCTGGCGAAGATCCGCGAGGACGCGCCGTTCGACATCGTCTGCTACATCGGCTGCGGCGTCACCACGGGCGTGGGCGCCGTCATCTTCACGGCCAAGGTGGAGGCGGGCGCCAACGTGGTCGTCTTCGGCCTCGGCGGCATCGGGCTCAACGTCATCCAGGGCGCGAAGCTCGTCGGCGCCGACAAGATCATCGGCATCGACATCAACCCGGCACGCGAGGCGATGGCGCGGCGCTTCGGCATGACGCACTTCATCAACCCGAAAGAGGTGCCGAACGTCGTGGATGCCATCGTGCAGCTCGCCGACGGAGGCGCCGACTACAGCTTCGAGTGCATCGGCAACACGACGACGATGCGCCAGGCGCTGGAGTGCTGCCACAAGGGCTGGGGGCGCAGCATCATCATCGGCGTGGCCGAGGCCGGGGCGGAGATCAGCACGCGGCCGTTCCAGCTCGTCACCGGGCGCAAGTGGGAAGGCTCGGCCTTCGGCGGCGCGCGCGGCCGCACCGACGTGCCCAAGATCGTCGACTGGTACATGGAAGGCAAGGTCAACATCGACGAGCTGATCACGCACAAGCTGAAGCTGGAGCAGATCAACGAGGGCTTCGAGCTGATGCGGCGCGGCGAGAGCATCCGCTCGGTCGTGGAGTTCTGAGCTGGCTGCCATCAGCCTCGAAGTGCCGTCGCCTGCGGGCGGGCTCGTGGGCGGCGGCGCAAGCCCATCGGGCTGGCGATCAGTGGCGTGTCAATGATCGACGGCTCGTTTCCTCGTTGCTGCAGCCTGCGGTTCTGTGGCGTGCGCAAGCTGACCGTGGGCGAGGCATGGGAGATTCGACGGCATGGTCCGCTCGAGGCTGAAGATCGGCGGCTTGTCCCGGCCGAGGAAAGATGGTGGCGCAGATAGTCAGCCTCGGCCAGGAGCCGTCATCCGTGAACGGCTGCTATGCGGCAACCAGCATGGCCGCTTGACAGAGACTCGGGTGCGGGCTGTTGGCGGGTAATCTCCACCGTTGCGCCGGGCTTGAGCGGCTGGCAGAGTTGTGGCGATGGACGCCGCTTTCCGCATCAATTTAGTGGCAGTGAGATCCGGCATTGCAGCCGAATCTTCTTTGCTACATAAGGGCTTACCGTGGATCTCATTGACTTGGTTAAGCAGCAGTCGCCGGAGTTATGCAGCACGATCTGCTGGCCTAACTGTCGAGTCCCGGATGAATGGCTCCTCGGCGGCCGACATGCGATCCTCGTGGGCCGGGAGGTCTTGAGAGGCCTTCTGGCAGACTTGAACTCCCGGGGCACGACATGCTGATCAGCTTGCACAAGAACGCCACGACCACGCCGGCCACACGCCTGGCGATTCAGCAGGCTCATGGCACGGAAGCCGAGCTGGCGCAGCGCTTTGGCGTCGGCAAGTTCACCATCCGCAAATGGCGCAAGCGCACAAGCGTTGAGGACGGCAGCCACACCCCGCACCGCCTGCAGACCACGCTCAACGCCGGCCAGGAAGAGATCGTCGTCTACCTGCGCACGCACCTGCGCTTGTCGCTGGACGACCTGCTGGCCGTCGTGCGCGAGTTCATAGAGCTGGAGATGAGCCGCTCGGCGTTGGATCGGCTGCTGCGTCGACGTGGTGTCAACCGGCTGCCCGAGCCCGAGGTCACAGCAACCCAGGTGAAGTCCTTCAAGGCCTACGAGCCGGGCTACGTCCACATGGACGTGAAGTACCTGCCGCAGATGCAAGACGAGAGCGAGCGGCGCTATGTGTTCGTGGCCATCGACCGGGCCACGCGCTGGGTCTTCATTGCCATCAAGAGCAAGAAGACGGCGGCGGCAGCTCGCTCGTTCCTGAACGCACTGCACAAGGCCGCGCCCTTCAAGATCAAGACTCTGCTGACCGACAACGGGCGAGAGTTCACCGACCGGGCGTTTGGACGGCGAGAGAAGGACGCCAGCGGCGAACATGAGTTCGACACGCTGTGCCAGGCGCTGGGCATTGAGCATCGGCTCACTCGCCCGAAGCACCCACAGACCAACGGGATGGTGGAGCGCTTCAACGGGCGGCTGGAACAGGTGCTGCGCACGCATCGCTTCAACAGCGCACACGATCTGGAGACGACGCTGCACCGCTTCGTCTGGCTTTACAACGAGCATCTGCCGCAGCGCGCGCTGGACCTGAGTACGCCGATCCAGGCCTTGAAGAAGTGGCAGACATCCCATCCGGATCTATTTGCCAAGCGAGTGGTCAATCACCCGGGACCCGACACCTAACTATTAGTTGAGCAGCATGAATTTCCGATCCGTCGCAGTGCAGGCAGTGCTCGCTTGGTTTGCAGCGGAGTGTTGGGCCGCGCCATGGGATCCGGTGTTTTGGCCAAAGGTGAGCCGGGGGATTCTGCTTGGCGTCTTTTGTCTTCTCGTTGTCCTTGGCATTCGTGCGCGGACAAGGAACCTTGCAACTGACCTTGCAATCCTCAGTTTTGCCGCCGCGCTTGGCGCGTCATTGGCATGGAGCCTTTGGATGTGGCATGGATGGTTCAACTGGGACTGGCTCCGCTGGCTACCATCGATCACGGGAAGCGATGGAGAGGGCTCGTATCGAATGATTGAGTACGAGTTCTTTCTTGTCCTATTCTTCGTGGCCACGTTGGCCTGGGGCCTCCTGTCGAAGATCGGCGCTGAGCGGCCTCGGAGCGGCGCCACTTGATGCTGCCCGACCTCACATTGCAGCGGACCTGCGCCAGCTACGCTGGCTGGTCCGCTGAACTTGGACGTTGAATGGCTTTCGTGGCGTCCCCCGCGTTTTTTACTTCTGTCGCCGAGCGCCTTTTCGCGCGCCGCTGGTGGCTCCTTGGCGCGTCGCTGCTGGCTGTCGCAGTCTTGTTTGCTGCACTTTCTGCGGCTCCGCCTCACTTCGCGTTCGCGGCAACCATGGTTGCCGGGCCAGCTATTGCCGTGCCTTGGGCCCTGCTCTGTGCCTGCATCTGGTTCCACCCGCAACGCGGCTACCTTCAGCCGCAAAGCAGGTTGGTTGGGCGGCTGCCTCGTCTTCTTCAAACAGGGATTCGCTGGTACGCGGCGGTGTTTCTCGCGCTGTTCATGCTTTGCGGTACGGATGTCCTGCGCGTGCTATCGGTGGTCTGGCTATGAAGCCACTCAACCTTCCGCTGAGCTTGCACGTTGGCGTGCGCATGCTAAGACTTTTCTGCTTCGTCGGTTTGGTTGTTGTGGCTGCGGCGCTTGGCTGCTCGCTGAAGGACAGCGTGTCAGACCGAATCGCTGCCGAGGCCTCAAGATCCAAGACTATCGACCTTGCGAAGCTGACTCAGTTCTCCTGGGACCGCGTCATTGTGTTTGGCCCGTACGCCTCTAGCGAGCGAATCTGCGCTGCCTTGCCAGGTTCATGGACTCACTGCGCGAGTACCTACCCACAGGGCCTGGGCGAAGGCAGCTACTTGCTGGCCTTTGTACGCGAGGGCGCCGTCGTGCACCATGAGCTTCATCCAAGAGCCAATGGGCATTTCTGTTCAAACAGTTGCCTGCTTCAACTTACTCCGCAGGAGGCCCGATTCAATGTCCAGTCAGCAGCTGTCGGCGCGTCAGGCTCCGGGCCTAATCGGCTCTCCCAAATTGCCCCCTAACCGTCCGCTGCAGCGGACGGCTTCGCCGTCCAATGAGCTCGCAAGTTGGGTATCGCAAACATGACCGTCTTCGTTCGCAACCTTTCTCTCGGACTCGTCGCGCTTAGTGTTGTTTGCGGCGTCTTCGCGGAGTCAATGCTGTCCCTACTTGAGGTTCGAATATCGCAGCCTACGGAGCTTCGTTGGTTGCTCATTGTCGGGATGCCCATTGTTCTTTGGCTTTCCTACGTATGGCTGAATCGGCAGCCCGCCCGAACTGCGCTTGTGGTGGCCATTCAATCAATTGGGCTTCTTGCGCTCTTTGTCTCACCGGTTTGGTGGGTGCTGCGACACGCTCAGTAGGCGACGACGCGATGCCCAACCAATCGCTCAATCGGGCCAGCAACGGCGTGCCGCCTTCGGGCCTCATTTCGTTCTGGCCCTGCGGCGTCCTACCGTCGCGGGCCGGTTGGCTCAAACGTTGAACGTCAGCTTTGGGGCAGCGCACCGGGCCTAGTGCTCATTCAGCTCCGGGTCGACAGCGCCGATTGGCGCTGGAACAAGCCGGCATTCGCGCTCAGCCTGCATCAATCACACGGCCCCTGGCCGCTTGCACAGACGGGCGCCCCTCCGGCACCCCGCCGCATCGACTCGCCATCCGGGTGATGCTTCAGGCCGCCAGATCCAGGATGACCAGCGTTCCCTGGCTTCCCGGCGCCACGGCGTGCGGGTGACCGGCTGGCACGATGACCACGTCACCGGCGCGCACCGCGGTGACGGTGCCGCCGACGTCGAGGTTCAGCACACCGTCGAGCACGAGCAGGGCTTCGTCGAACGTGTGGGCCTCGGCTGCGTAGGCCTGCTCGTCCATGCGCAGGACCTTGATCTGCAGGGGGCCGACCCGGCCGACGCCGCCGGAGCGCCACGCCGCCGGGAGGCCCGCAGCGATGCCCGGCAGGTTGAACTTGCTCACCATGGGTTTCGGGCGTGGGCTATCGACCGGTGCGGTACGGCTCGGCCTCGGCCAGAAAGTCCTGCTCCCTCATCGCCTCTGCGATCCAGTCTTCCACCGCCGGATGCGCCAGCAGCGCATCACGGTAGGCGGCAGCTGCGTCGGACACCGGCAGGCTGAACCGGCTCAGCCGCACCGCCACCGGGGCGAAGAAGGCGTCAGCTGCGCTGAACCCACCGAACAGGAAGGGCCCGCCGCTGGCCGCCAGGGCGTCGCGCCAGGCCGCGTCCAGGCGGGCCACCTCTGCGCGCAGCGCGTCGTCTTCGGCCCAGAGCTTGGCTCCCACTTCGGGGAAGAAGGCTTCGATGTTCATCGGGCAGACCGTGCGCAGCCGCGTGAAGCCGGTGTGCATTTCCGCGCACAGGCTGCGCGCCCGCGCGCGGGCTCGGGCGTCCCGCGGCCAGATGGCGTGCTCGGGGTGTGAGTCGGCCACGAACTCCGCAATGGCCAGCGTGTCCCAGACCGCGAAGCCGTCGTCGTCCACCAGCACCGGCACCTTGCCCGCGGGGCTCACGGCGCACAGTGTGCGGCGCCATTCAGCGCCGGGGTTGAAGTCCAGCCGGAGCATCTCCTCCTCGAACGCAATGCCGAACGCCGCCAGCAGCACCCCGCTGCGCATGGACCAGGACGAGTAGTTCTTGTTGCCGATGTAGAGCTTCACGCAGCCTCCGTTGAGATGGAGGCCGAGCTTAGGGCGCAGGCGCGCCTTCGGTGTTGAGCAATCCGCAACGGATCAATGCCTGGCACGCCACGCGTCCAGCCGCGCCACGCCCATGCCAGGGGTCAGGTAGGTGGGCAGCACGGCCTCCATCGAGGACGGTGTGATGCCCAGGTCCTGCAGGCCCGGGTGGCGGCCGCTGGGCACGTTGGGCACGGTCAGCGAGGCGAGGTTGTCGCGCGACAGCAGCGGCTCGCCCGGCAGGCATTCCATGGCCAGGGCCTGCAGCGTGGCCAGCGGGCCGGGCAGGGCCAGCACGGGCCGTGGGTGGCCCGTGGCCTGGCCAGCCAGGCGCACGAGCTGGCCCAGCGTGAGCTCGCGCGGGCCGGCGATCTCGTAGGTCTGGCCGATGGCCTCGCGGCGCAGCAGCACCTGCACGAGCGCCGCGGCGAGGTCCTGCACCCAGACGGGCTGCAGCCGCGCATCCGCGCCGCCCAGCGGCATCAGCGGGAAGAGCCGCTGCAGCTTCGCGAACAGGTTGATGCTGGCGTCTCCCGGCCCGAAGACGAGCGACGGCCGCACCAGCGTCAGCGCCAGGCCTTGCGTCTGCGCGGCGACCTGCAGCACCGCCTCGCCGGCCGCCTTGCTGCGCAGGTAGCGCGAGGGCGCATGCTCGGCCACGCCCAGCGCGCTGACGTGCACGAGGCGCGGCACGCCGGCTGCCGCCATCGCCGCGGCGATGCGCCGGGGCAGCTCCACGTGCGCGTGCTCGAAGGCGGCCGTGCTGCCCTGCAGGATGGCGATGAGGTTGACGACCGCGTCATGGCCCGCGACCAGGCGAGGCAGGTCCTTGAAGACGTCGGCCTGCACGACCGTGACGCCCGGCAGGCTCTGCACCGACTGCGCGTGGGGCAGGCGCCGCGTGGGTACGGTGAAGCGCACGCCGGCACCGAGCTGACGCGTCAGCTGCTCGCACAGCGCACGGCCGACGAAACCGCTGCCACCGAGGACCAACACGGACTGGCTCATGACTTGGCATCTCCGGCCGCCGCGGGCGGCACATCGCTGACATCACCGCGCACCCCGGCGGGCCCCACGCTCACCCCGAGTCGCTCGCGCAGCGACGTGGCCGGCAGGCCCAGCACCTGCGCGTAGATGGCGCCGCCCAGCAGCACCTTGCGCACGTAGTCGCGCGTCTCGTTGAAGGGGATGTTCTCCGCCCAGATGGCGGCGTCCAGCACGGGCCCGTCGCGCCAGCGCGCGGGGCGGCCGGGGCCGGCGTTGTAGGCGGCCGCGGCCAGGGCCTGGGCGCCGTCGAAGCGGTCCAGCACGAGCTTGAGGTACTGGGTGCCGATGCGCAGGTTGAAGTCACGGTCGTGCATGCGCGCGGCGTTGTAGTCCAGCCCGACCTTGCGCGCCGTCCACTTGGCCGTGGCGGGCATGACCTGCATCAGGCCGGCGGCGCCGACGTGGGAGCGCGCGTCCAGCACGAAGCGCGACTCCTGGCGGATGAGGCCGTACACATAGGCCGCGTCCACACCCGCGGCCTGGGCCTCGCGCACCAGCTCGGCGCGGTGGGGCAGGGGGTAGCGCTGCGCGATGTCGATCTCGGCCTTGGTGCGTTCGCTCGTGTTGATGCAGCGGTCCCACACCTCGCGGTCGCAGGCCTCCTGCGCGGCGGCGAGCAAGGCGCGGTCGTTCATGCCGCGCAGCGAGAAGTTCCACTCGCGCACGCCTTCGCTGCGCAGGCCGAGGTCGATGAGCTGCAGCGCGCGCGTGATGCCGGCGTGGCTGCGCGCGGCGCGGCGCTCGTCGGGCGTGAGCGGCGCGGGGGCGGGCGGCAGCGGCGTGGGCAGGGCGAGGTCCTCGGCGGCCAGGCGGCCGAAGAAGTTCAGTGCGGCCGCGGGCGAGGCCGTGGCGAGCGCCGTGAGCTGCGCGCGGGCGGCGGGCTGGTCGCCCTGCTGCCGCGTGGCGCGGGCCTTCCAGTAGACCCAGGCGGGGTCGCGCTGCTCGCTGGCGCTCATGCGCTCGATGGCCCGCAGGGCAATGGCGGGCGACTTGGCGCGCAAGGCGGCGCGGGCCGCCCAGGCGAGGGACTCGTCCGTCCAGGCCAGCTCGGGGGCGAGCTTGTCGGCGCGGTCGAACGACGCCAGGGCGCCGTCCTGCAGCCGCAGCGCCTGCTGGCGGCCGATCTGCACCCACAGCCAGGCCTGCAGGTCGCCCGGCAGGCGGCTCCACTTGTCGCGCAGCAGGTCGCCGGCCTGGTCGGGGTCGTTGGCGGCCACGCGGGCCAGCGCGAGTGCGGTCAGCTCGGCGTCCGCGCGTGGGGAGGTGCGGGCCTTGCGCGTGAGGTAGCGGCCGGCGTTGTCCTGCACCTCCGCCAGCTTCTGGTCGAGCATCCTGGCGCCCAGCAGCGCCACGGCCTGGCGCGCCGCGCGCGGGCGGGACTGCTCGGTCGCCAGCCGGGCCTTGGCCCAGAGCGTGTCGGGCTTGAAGGCGCCGGTGTCGACCATGGCGCTGGCGAGCTGCTGGCAGCCGTCGTCGCCGTCCTTCTGCGCAAACCACGCGGCGCGCGCGGTGTCGGCGCTGACCTTGGTGCCGGCGAGGTGGTCGGCCAGCAGCGCGTAGCAGGCGACCTCGCGGTCGTCGCGCATCTGGTAGTTGGTGTGGTCGCGCCGGAAGTTGGCCCAGTCGCGGCGGCGGCCCAGTTCCAGCAGCCAGTCGTTGCGCAGCCGGTCTTCCACGTAGCTGCCGGGGTAGCGGGCGTAGAAGCCGTCCATCTCGGGCTGGCGCACTTCGGCCAGCCGGGCATTGAGCTCGAAGTAGTCGACCCAGCCGGCCAGCGCGTGGTTCTGGCCGCGCGCCGTTTCGGCCAGCGTGGCCAGGCGTTTGCGATCCCGCTTGACCCAGGCCTCGCGGGCCTGCACGGCCAGGTCGGTGTCTGCCGCCCTGGGCGCCTGCGCCGCGGCCGGGTTCAGCACGCCGAGCCCCGCCGCCAGCAACGCTGCGGTCCACCCGAGGGGGTTGAAGAGGTCCCGAACGCGCCTGATCATGTCTTTGGAATGCCTGTGAGTACTGCTCTGGCAACCAATTTAACCCACGGCCCCCGGATTCCCAGGCATGGGGGCGTTTGCCTTGACCTAGGGGCTGGTGACAACGCTGACATCTGCCTACGCTGTGGCTGCTTGCCGAAGGAGCCGCCCATGCTGCCTGCCGCCCGCTCCCTGCTCGCGCTCGCCACCCTCGCCGCCGCAGCGCTGGCCCAGGCCAACCCGGCCTCCTACCCGACGCCCGGCACGCCCGCGCCAGCCAGCACCTTCACGGCCGCCACCAGCGGGCGGTTGGTGGCCTACTACACCGGCGAGGCCGGCGGCTTCACCAACCTCGTCGGGGCGCGCATCAACGGCGTGGACGGCGCCATCGGCCTGAGCAACCACGGCAGTGCCTATGGCGACACCTTCGTGCTCGGCACCGTCAGCGCGGGCGACAGCCTCGTGTTCTTCATCGACGTCGATGCCGGCTCGGCGCGCTACTACAGCGACCCCGGCCTGAACACCGACGGCGTCAACCACGCCTGGGCGGCCGCCTATGCCGGTGACGCGCAGGTGCCCGCCGGCATCAACATTGCCTTCGAAGACCTGGCCGGTGGCGGCGACTTCAACTACCGCGACCACAGCATCGTCTTCCAGATCACGGCCGTGCCCGAGCCCGCGACCTGGGCGTTGCTGCTGGCCGGCGCCGCGGGCCTGGCGGCCTGGCGACGCCGTCCGACCGTTTCGTAAGGGCTCCCGCGCCGGGTGGCGGGCATGATGGGTTTTAATCGGCCCCTCCTGCCCACCCCCGCGCCCGATGCCTGACGCCGCCTCGACCGACCGCTCCACCCTGCGCCGCAGCCTGCTGGCGGCGCGCCGCGCCTGGGCGGCCACGCCCGCGTTCGGCGTGGCCGAGGCGGCGCTGCGCCAGGCGCTGGTGCCGCTGCTGGAGCAGCTGGAGCCCGAGCTGCTCGGCGTGTACTGGCCGCTGGCCGGGGAGTTCGACCCGGGCCCGCTGCCCTGGCCGCGCGCGCTGCCGCACGCGCGCCGCGAGCCCGCCGCCATGCAGTACCGGCGCTGGGACGGTGCGCTGCCCACCGCCCAGGACGACTGCGGCATCGCCACCGCCAGCGGCGCCGTCGCCGTGCCCGACGTCGTGCTCGTGCCCTGCGTCGGCTTCACGCGCGAGGGCTTTCGCCTGGGCTACGGCGGCGGCTACTTCGACCGCTGGCTGGCCGAGCACCCTGGCGTCACCACCATCGGGCTGGCCGGGTCGGCCGCCGAGACATCCTTTCCCGTCGAGGCGCACGACCGCCCCTTGACGCTCATCCTCACCGAGCGCGAGCTCATCACCCCCGACTAGAAGGCCCCCCGCACGATGCACGACGGCATGACCCTGATCTCGACGCTGGCCGCTGCCTTCGGCCTGGCCCTGGTGCTGGGCCTGCTGGCCCAGTGGGCCCGGTTGCCGGCGCTGGTGGGCTACCTGCTCGCCGGCGTGTTGATCGGGCCGTACACGCCGGGCTTCGTGGGCGACGTGCACCTGGCGCAGCAGCTGTCCGAGGTGGGCGTGATGCTGCTGATGTTCGGCGTGGGCCTGCACTTCTCGGTGGGCGACCTGATGTCGGTCAAGGGCATCGCGCTGCCTGGCGCGCTGGTGCAGATGGGCGCAGCCACGGCCATGGGCGCCGGGCTGGCGCACTTCTGGTGGGGCTGGGACGTGGGCGCGTCGCTGGTGTTCGGCCTGGCGCTGTCGGTGGCCAGCACGGTGGTGCTGCTGCGGGCGCTGGAGTCGCGCGAGCTGCTGCACACGGGCAACGGGCGCATCGCCGTGGGCTGGCTGGTCGTGGAAGACCTGGCCATGGTGCTCGCCCTGGTGCTGATGCCGGTGCTCGGCGGCAAGGCGGAGGGCAGCGGCGGCAACCTGGCCGTCACCATCGTCACCACGCTGCTGGCCGTGGCGGCCTTCGTGGCGGTGATGCTGATCTTCGGGCGCCGCCTGCTGCCCTGGCTGCTGTGGCAGGTCAACCGCACGGGCTCGCGCGAGCTCTTCACGCTGGCGACCGTGGCGGCGGCCGTGGGGCTGGCGGTGGGCGCGGCGGCACTGTTCGGCGTGAGCGTGGCGCTGGGGGCCTTCTTTGCGGGCCTGGTGCTGCGAGAGTCGGCCTTCAGCGAGCGCGCCGCGCACGAGAGCCTGCCGCTGCGTGACGCCTTTGCCGTGCTGTTCTTCGTGGCGGTGGGCATGCTCTTCGACCCCATGGTGCTGGTGCGCCAGCCGCTGGCTGTGCTGGCCACAGTGGCCGTCATCCTCGTGGGCAAGACCATCGCGGCCGGGGCCCTCGTGCTGCTGCTGCGCTACCCGCTGTCCACGGCGCTGACGGTGGCCGTGAGCCTGGCGCAGATCGGCGAGTTCAGCTTCATCCTGCTGGGCCTGGGGCAGAGCCTGAACCTGGTGCCCGCGGAAGCGACCAGCCTCGTCGTGGCGGGCGCCATCGTGTCGATCGCTCTGAACCCGCTGCTGTTCTCCGGCGTCGAGCCGCTGCGCCGCTGGGTGCTGGCGCGCTCGGCCTGGGCCCGCAAGCTGGAAGCGCGTGACGACCCGCTGGCCGAGCTGCCGGCGGACACGCCGAGCACGTCGCTCGCCGGCCAGATCGTGCTGGTGGGCCACGGCACGCTGGGCACCGCGCTGCACGAGCAGCTGGGCGAGCGCCCCGTGGTCGTCATCGACCGCGACCGCGACGTGGTGGAGCACCTGCGCGCCTCGGGACAGGCCGCCGTGCTGGGCGACGCCGCCGAGGCCATGACCCTGGTGCAGGCCCACATCGCCCAGGCTGCTTGGCTCGTGGTGGCCCTGGCCGACGTGCGCGGCGTGCCCGCCCTGCTCGCCCTGGCGCGCCAGCTCAACCCGGCGCTGCGCTGTGCCGTGCTGGCGCACACCGACGAAGAAGAGCAGTGGCTCGCCGAAGCCGGCGTGAGCCACGTGCTGCGCTCGCAGCGCGCGCTGGCGCAGGCACTCGCGCGGGTGGTGAGCCAGGAAGAACCGACCGCGCGCGGCGCGCACTGACGGGTGGCCGACGGGCGCGTGCCCATCGCGCGGTCGGCACCGCAGGCACGCCCTACATCGCCGCGGGCCCGGCCGGCTGGGGCGGCGCGTTCAGCAACTGCCGGACCAGGGCCGACAGCTTGTTCGGGGCCAGCGGCTTGTGCGCGAGGTGCACGCCGGCCCGGGCCGCCTGGCCCGTGATGTCGCCGTCCAGGTCGCCGGTGACGAGCAAGGCGGCGAGCGCTGGCGCATCCAGGCCCTGCCGCAGCCGTGTCACTTCGGTCAGGCCGTCGGTGTTGTCCAGGTGCAGGTCGCTGATGACGAGGTCGGGTCGCTCGTGCGACCGGCGCGCCAAGGCGAGGATCGCCTGGGCATCCGCACCGGCGAGCACGGTGTAGCCCCAGGCTTGCAGGAGGGCCGCCATCGCGTCGCTCACGTCGGGGTCGTTCTCCATGATCGCCACGACGCCGCCGGCTGCCGCGGTGAGGTCGTCGGCCGCGGCCGGGGCCAAGATGGGGGCGGTTGCCGCAGTGAGGGAGGCCAGCGGCAGCGTCAGGGTCACGCAGGTGCCTTGACCCGGGGCGGACCTCAGCGTCAGTGCATGGCCCAGCAGGTCCGCTGCGCGGCGCACGATGGCCAGCCCGACGCCGAGGCCTTCGGCCGCCATGCGCGGGTTCAGTCGCACGTGGTCGCGGAAGACGTCGTCGATCTTGTCCTGCGGAATGCCCGGCCCGCTGTCCTGCACGGTGAGCCGCACGCCGTTGCCCATCGCCTCGGCGCTCACGCGCACTTCGCCCGCGTCGGTGTACTTGATGGCGTTGGAGACGACGTTGAACAGGATGCGCCGCAGCAGGTGGCGGTCCGAGTGCGTGTGCAGTGCCACCGGCAGAACGGCCAGGGCCAGGCCCTTGCGCCGTGCCAGCGGCCCGAAATGCAACATCACTTCCTGCATCAGCTCAGCCAGCGACACGTCGCCGAGCAGCGGTGTGTAGTGGCCGCCGTCCAATCGGCCGAGGTCCATCAGCTCGTCCAGCATGTCTCCCAGCGAGGCCGTGATGCGCCGCACGCTGTGCAGCCAGGCGGAGAAGCGCGCCGGCTCCTGCTGCGCCGCGCGGCCGAGTTCTGCCAGCATGCCCAGCGCGTGCGCGGGCTGGCGCAGGTCGTGACAGGCCGCCGCCAGCAGGCGGATGCGCGAGGAGCTGCGCGCTTCCAGTTCGCCGTTGCGTTGCGCGAGTTCGGCGGACACCCGCGCCAGCCGGCGGCCGCGCCGGACGGCGACGGCCAGCGCCACGCCAGTGCCCGCCACGCCGCCAGCGGCCGCCGCGAAGGCCCCGATCCAGCCGCGCTGTTGCGCCTCCTGGAGTTCGTTGCGGGCCTTGAGCCCGGCATATTCCTGGTCCTTCAGGGCAACGTTGAGCTTCTCCTGCAGGGTCACGCGCGTGGCGTCGTCCGCACTGCGCTGGGCGTCCTCCATGGCGGCTTCCAGCTGCTTGCGGGCCTGCAGGGCGGCGTCCAGGCGGCCGAAGCGTTCATGGAAGTCCGCGATGGCACGCGCCGCCTTGACACGCGCGATCGGGAATTCAACGAGATCGGCCATCCATTCGTCGATGCGGCGGACTTCCTGCTCCCCCTTGGCCCGGGCCTCCGGCGTGCGAAGTTCGGCGTAGATCGTCAGGAACGCCGCGGCGACGTGCACGCGGGTCGAGAGGTCGTCGACCTGGAAGCGCCGGCTTTCCGCCAAGAAGTCCAGGGCCTCGCTCGTTCGTTGCAGCCGGTTGAGGTACTTGGCAAACGAGGAGAGGTAGCTCGCGGCGGTTTCCGGCGCGGCCATGCCGTTGCGCAACTGCTCCCGGACGCGGTAGACATGCGTCATCGCGGTGGCCGGGCGATGGCGGCGGAACTCGACGGCGGCCAACCCGGCTTCAAGGTCGACCGCGAGCACCTGGAACTCCTCGGGGTCGAACTCCTGCCGGGCGCGCTCGAGCCATCGGCTCGCCTGGGTGCTTTGCAGGTCGGCCACCAGATCGGCCATGCCCAGCTCGATGAAGGCCTTGGCTCGCTGGAAGGGCGCGATCGCGACGTCCAGCTGCCGGCTGCGGATCGATGTGATTTCGCCGAAGCGCGATGACGCCATCGCGTCGGCAGCCTGCGCCTCCAGCACGTAGAACATCCGGGCGGGGTCGCCGAGTCGTCGGGCCAGCACCTCCAGCGCCTGCGGGGAGATCTGGCCGGCACACGGGCGACCCGACCAGTTCCAGGCCGACGCCACACCCAGGTCGAACAACTCCCGCTCGTAGGCTGCGCCGCCCGCCTGGGCCAGGGCCAAGTAGTGTTGGAAGGTGCGGCAGTTCTCCGCGGTGTGCGTGGGAATGGTCAGGAAGTAGAAGGCGGCAGCCCGCAGTTCTGCCCGCAGGTCACCCTGTTCACGGGCCGCCTGCAGCGCCGCGCGGGCGCGAGCCCATGCCGTGGTGTGGTGGCGAAGGCTGTCGGCATCGCTGCCGAACACGAATTGGTCCCGCCACGCCGCGTCGACGGCCGGGGGCTGCGTGAGCGCGGCCACGGCCGCGAGCGGCCATGGCAGCAGCAGGGCCCAGCAGCACCGCCGCAGCCAGTGGAGCCAATGCCGATCGGGGTTGGATGTCGCCATGTGTCCTGCCCAATGCGCCGCAGCGCATGTCCTGGACGTCGGCCACGCACGGTGCATGCCGAGTCGCAAGGGTGGGCAGACTCACATGCGGAAGCGGGATGGCCCATCCCGTGGGCGCGGGATGGGGATTGCTTGACCCATGAGGCGCCTGTTGCGGGCGGTGTGCCCGGCTTCAGCCCCGGCGCGCCGGCATGAAACGCGGGTTGCGCAGCAGCGCCGCCGACACCAGCGACACCAGCACCCCCACCGGCACGAGCTCGCTGAGCGTGATGGCGAAGCGGTACAGGGGCTTGGCGTACATGGCCTTGAACGCCTCCATCTCGGCGGCGAGCTTGGCCAGCTCGGCCTCGTTCAGTCCCTTGGCCTGGCCCTGGGCGAGGTAGACCTTGGCCCATTCGGTGCCGAAGTCCATCTTCGTCACCGCCAGCGTCGCCTCCCACGCGGCGGCGTAGACCACGCCGGCCACCAGGCTGATGGCCAGCCCCAGGCCGAAGGCCGGCCAGAAGCGGATGACCCCGCCCAGCTCGCCGTCGCGGCGGCGCTTGATGGCCACGAACACCAGGCTCAGGGCCACCAGCATGATCAGGTAGCCGATGAGCATGCCGTGCTCGGGCGGCGCGCCGCGGTGCAGCACGACGATGGTGAACAGTGGCACACCGGCCAGCAGGCCGGCAGCAAGACCGAAGGACAGGATGTTTTTCAGCATGGAGCGCCTCGGGCGGCAGTGAGGGGAGCCGCCATGGGACGATGTTCAGGCCCGAAAAGCGATCGGACAAATGGGTGATTTCGAGGGAATCACCCCTTATTGCGGGGCTTTCGGCGGCGTCAGCGCAACAAACCGAGCTCGCGGGCTTTCAGGATGGCTTCGGTGCGACGGCGCGCACCGAGTTTCTCGAAGAGCCTGGCCACGTGGGTCTTGACCGTGTGCGGCGAGACGTTGAGCCGCTCGGCGATCTCCTTGTTGGCCAGGCCCGCGGCCAGCAGCTCCAGCACCTCGCGCTCGCGGGGGCTGATGCCCAGCGCGGCCTGCGCCTGCGGGTTGCCATCAAAAGGTGGGGCCGGCGGCGCGCGGTGGCCGAGCAGCCGCACGCCGGCCCACACACCCAGCGCCAGGAAGACGAGCGCCACGCCCACGACGTAGACCGTCTCCGATTGCGCGCGCGCCAGTCGCCGGTAGTCCAGCCACTGCAGCAGCCCCGTGCCGGCCGCCAGGGCCAGGCCATAGAGCAGCGCGCGCCGCCACATGGTCACACCCCGGCCAGCTGCTGGCGTGTGAGGGCGGCCTGCGCGCGCACCCAGTCGGCAAACGCCTGCACCTCCGGCCGGGCCGTGGCGGCCGGCGCCGGCACCAGCCAGTAGGCGTAGGGGCTGGTCAGGCGGCCCGCCGCGCCGAAGGGCTCCAGCAGCTCGGCGCGCTGCAGGTGCTCGTGCACCAGGGGCAGCCGCGCAAGCGCCACGCCCTGGCCCGCGAGGGCGGCCTGGATCTGCTGGTAGGTGAAGTTGAAATACATCCAGCGCAGCGGCTGCAGGTCGGGCTCGCGCTGGCGCGTCAGCCAGTGCCGCCAGGACAGGAATTCGGCGCTGGGGCGCGGGTCGTCTTCCTCGGTCAGTGCGTGGGCGGCCAGGTCGGCGGGGCGGCGCAGCGCCGGCAGCCGGCCGTTGCGCGCCGACTCCGCATACCAGGGGCTGACGACCGGCGACACCGTCTCCTCGAACATCAGCTCGGCCGGTGAGGACAGGCCGGTGCCGGAGATGTAGCGCAGGGCGAGGTCGTGCTCGCCGTCCTCCAGCTCCACGAGGCCGTCCTGGGCCGACACGCGGATGTCGATGTCGGGGTGATGCTTCTGGAACTCGCACAGCCGCGGGATCAGCCACAGCGACGCGAACGAGGCGAAGGTCGTCACGTTGACGACGCGCCGCCCGCGCGTGCGGCGGATCTGGCGCACGGTCTGGTCGAGCTTGGAGAGCACCGCCACCGCGGTGGGCAGCAGCACCGCGCCGTCCACCGACAGCTCCACCTTGCGCGTGCCACGCAGGAAGAGGGTGCAGCCGATCTCCTCCTCCAGCGACTGGACCTGCCGGCTGATGGCCGATTGCGTGAGGCTGAGCTCCTCCGCCGCCGCGCGGAAGGACAGCAGCCGCGCGACCGCCTCGAAGGCGCGCAGGGGGCCGATGGACAAGGGCCGCTGGCGGACGGGTTGATTCATGCGTGGATGGTATCAATCCGCGCCGCGGAGTCATTGGACCCGCATGGGGAGACTCAGCAGAATCCCTGACATCAACGCAGGAGCAACATCATGAGCGATGCGCAATCCACATGGCATCTGGACGGCGGCCGGGCCCTGACCCTGGCCGCGGGCGCCGAAGCGCGGCGTCTGTCGGTGGCGCGGGGCAAGGTCTGGCTGACGTTGTCCGGCACCCCGGACGAGCCCGCGCAGGACACCTGGCTGGAAGCCGGCCAGGCCGTGGCGCTGGCCCCGGGCCAGGCCGCGGTGCTGGAGGGCTGGCCGGCGGCCGATTTCGAGGTGCTGGTGCCACCGACCGTGGCGGCCTCAGCCCCGGCGGGCCGCGGCTTTCTTGGCCGGCGCCTTCTTGGCCGCTGATTTGCGGGCTGTTGATTTGCGGGCCGCGCTGGCGGCCGCCTTCGCCGCCTTGGCATTGGCGGCCCGCAGCGCCGCCTCCATCGCGAGCCGCGCCCAGGGCAGCATGAGGGCGGGCGACTCGAGCGCGTCCTCCGGCGGCCGCCGGTAGCTCGTCACGACCTGCTCGCCGTCCTTCGGGAAGGTGAAGTGCGCGCAGCCCGCCGCGTCGAAGCGGTCGCGGTTGGCGTCGTCCGACTTCAGGAACAGCTGGCCGTCGTCGATGATGGCCAGGAACAGGCCGTCCACGTACAGGCCCTGGCCGCCGAACATGCGGCGCACGGTGACCCGCCCGAGCGGCGACAGCATTTCAACGCAGAGTTCGGTGAAGGCATCGGCCATGCCCCGAATGTAAGCTCGGGCTCCATGGACGCCAACGACCGCGCCGCGCTGCGGCACAAGCTGATCGAACAACGCCTGGCCCTGCCCGACCGGCTCGAACGCGCGGCCGACCTGCAGGAGGTGCTGCGGGTGTGGCTCTTGCGACGCAAGGAGACCACGATCGGCGCGTACTGGCCCATCAAGGGCGAGTTCGACCCGCTGCCCGCGCTGTACCGCTGGAGCGAGGACCACCCCGAGCGCCGCATCGGGCTGCCGGTGGTCGACAAGGTGCACCGCACGCTGCGCTTTCACGTCTGGTACCCGGGCTGCCCCATGGAAGAAGACGCCTTCCACATTCCCAAGCCCAAGGACACCGAAGAGTTCCGCCCGCAACTGATGCTGGTGCCCTGCCTGGGTTTCGGTCCTTGCGGGCTGCGGCTGGGTTACGGCGGCGGCTTCATGGACAAGACCCTCTCCGAGATGCAGCCGCGGCCGGCGGCGGTGGGCATCGGGTATGCGCATGGCTTCCTGCCGTTGCTCAAGGCCAGCGCGCTGGATGTGGCGCTGGATGCGATGTTGACGGAGGAGGGGGTGGTGTGGGATCGGGAGGGGTGAGGGGCTGACTCGGCGGGTTCTTGGGGTGTTTCTTGCGCAGAGCCTTTCGACTCGGTGCACCGTGCCCTGGGGCTCGGGCTGTGAAAAGAAGCGACCCGCTTCACTCTTGCTGCTGTCCTTGTGACGATCCCGACCATCCACCGTCGGTGACTAACGTTGGCTGCACGCCGAACTCACGAGTTGAATGCAAGCGCCGCTCGGGCGGTGCGTCGTGAAGGCGTCGTGCCTTCGCTGGAGAGCCCGGCGTTCAGCCGGCGTTCACCGGCCGAGCGGTGCGATGGATGGTGCTCGTGACAGGGACAGCAGCGAGAGCGCAGCGGGTCGCCTCGCGCCCAAGGCTGAGCGCGAGTTTTCGCGCGTGAGCATTGGCCCACGCCCGCTGAAGTGCGGTTGGCGCCTCTCTTTTGGTGACTTTTCTCTGGCAAGACAGAGAAAAGTTACTCGCCCGCCGGGGCGAACTCCCGGCACGGTGCACCGAGTGCCAAAGGTTCTCCGCGAAGCCAACCCCGAACCCCAGCGCCGAGCCCAACCGCTGCAAGGCAAAGGCCACCATTCACCACCGCACACCACCACCAAGCTGCCAGACAATCCACCGCATTCGCCGCCACAAGCACCCCCCACCATGACCAAGCCCACCCTGCTGATCCTCGCCACCACCGCCCTGCTGCTCACCCAGGCCGCCCACGCCGCCCCCAAGCCCTGCGACGAACTCAAGGCCGAGATCGCTGCCAAGCTCGACGAGAAGGGCGTCAAGGGTTACGAGATCGCTGCCGTGGAGAACGACAAGGTGGGTGACGCCAAGGTCATCGGCAGCTGCGACGGCGGCACCAGGAAGTTGACCTACGTGCGCAAGTGAGCGGGGCCCCGGCATGAGCCTGTACCTCGACCACCTCGCCACGCTGCAACGCCAGGCCGAGAGCGCACTCTCGCGCACCGGGCACGACGCCCTCGTCATCGCGTCCGGCATCGAGAAATACGCCTTCCTCGACGACCGGCCCTACCTCTTCCAGGCCAACCCGCATTTCAAGCACTGGCTGCCGCTCACCAACCACCCGCACTCGTGGATCGCCGTGCGCCCGGGCCGCAAGCCCCTCGTCGTGTACTACCAGCCGCACGACTACTGGCACGTGCCGCCCGAAGCGCCCAGCGGCGAGTGGGTGGAGGCCGTCGAGCTGCTCGTCATCCGCGAGCCTGAAGAAGCCTCCAAGGCCCTGGCCGGCATCGTCACGCCGCACACCGCCGTCATCGCGGAGCCCGATGCCGCGCTGCCCGGCCTGCTGCCCAACAACCCTGAGCGGCTGCTGAACCTGCTGCACTGGGCCCGCGGCGCGAAGACGCCTTACGAGCTCGAGCAGATGCGCGCCGCCCAGCGCCGCGCCGTGCCGGGCCACGTCGCGGCGCGTGCCGCCTTCCTGCGCGGCGAGAGCGAGGCCGGCATCCACCGCGCCTACCTGCTGGCCACCGGCCACACCGACCGCGACCTGCCTTACACCAACATCGTCGGCCTCAACGAGCACGCCGCGGTGCTGCACTACCAGTACCAGGACGCCAGTCCGCCGGCTGAAGTGCGCAGCTTCCTCATCGATGCCGGCGCGCAGGTGAACGGTTATGCCAGCGACATCACCCGCACCTGGGTGGCGCCGGGCCACGACGAGTTCGCGGCCCTCGTCGCCGCCATGGAGCGCGAGCAACTGGCCCTCGTGGACGAGGTGCGCGAGGGCGTGGACTACCGCGGCATCCACCTCAGCACCCACCGCCGCGTGGCCCGGGTGCTGCGAGAGGCGGGCCTCGTGAAGATGAGCGAGGAGGCCATGGTGGCCGAGGGCGTGACCAAGCCCTTCTTCCCGCACGGCATCGGCCACCTGCTGGGCCTGCAGGTGCACGACGTGGGCGGCTTCATGGCCAGCGAGGACGGCGGCGTGGCGGACAAGCCCGAAGGCCACCGCTACCTGCGCCTCACGCGCCCGCTGCAGGCCGGCATGGTGGTCACCATCGAGCCGGGGCTCTACTTCATCCCGATGCTGTTGGCCGAGCTGCGTGCGTCGCCACAGGCAAGCCACGTGGACTGGGCGGCCGTGGAGCGGCTGTCGTGCTACGGCGGCATCCGCATCGAGGACGACGTGGCCTGCCGCTCGGGCGGCGAGCCGCCGGAGAACCTCACGCGCGACGCCTTCGCCGGCATCGGGGCGGCCTGATGTCTGCCGAGCCCGTGCCGGAACTGCTGGCCCGGGCTCAGGGCGGCGACGCGCGGGCGGTCGATGCCCTCTACGCGCAGCTCTACCCCGAGCTGCGCCGCGCGGCGCATGCACGGCTGCGCGGTGGCGGCGATGCCCTGCTCGACACCACGATGCTGGTGCACGAGTCCTACGAGCGGCTCGCGGGCCAGGCGGGCCTGAGCTTTGCCGACCAGTCGCACTTCCTCGCCTACGCCGCGCGCGCCATGCGCTCCGTGCTGGTGGACGCCGTGCGCGAGCGCCTGGCCGAGCAGCGGGGCGGCGGGGCCACCCATCTGGCGCTCACCACAGGGCTGGGCGAGCGCCTGGCCTCGCCCGACGAGCCGGAGCTGCTGCGGGTGCACGAGGCGCTGCAGGAGCTGGCCGCCATCGAGCCGCGGCTGGCCCAGGTGGTGGAACTGCGCTACTTCGGCGGCCTGGCCAACGACGAGATCGCCGCTGCGCTGGCCATCGGCCTGCGCACCGTGGAGCGCGACTGGGAGCGGGCGCGCTCCTTTTTGTTCGCGGCGCTGCGGTGAACTGGCGGTTTTGGGCCCGCCATTGCGTGATGCCGTCATGAAGCTCGAACGTGACGACTGGGCGCAGTTGCTGCGCCACCTGGAAACGGCGCTGGACCTGCCCGAGCCCGAGCGCGCCGGCTGGCTGGAGGCACTGGCCCTGAGCCCCCCGAGCCTGAAGGACGCGCTGCGCCAGGTGCTGGCCGACCGCGCGCGCATCGAGACCGACGATTTCCTGGCCGCCGGCGCGCGGCTCGACCCCCTGCCCGCGCCCAGCGCCCCGGCGGGCGGGCAGTTCGGCCCCTGGCGGCTGCTGCGCGAACTCGGGCGCGGCGGCATGGCCACCGTCTGGCTGGCGCGGCGCGAGGACGGCGCGCATGCGCGCGAGGTGGCGCTCAAGCTGCCCCACCCCTGGGTGGGCTCGCACGTCGTGCTCGAACGCTTCCGGCGCGAGCGGCGCATCCTTTCCACCTTGCAGCACCCGCACATCGCCCAGGTGCTCGACGCCGGTGAAGCCGACGGCCAGCCCTGGCTGGCGCTGGAGTACGTGGCCGGCCGGCCCATCACCGAGCATGCCGCGGCGCAGAAGCTCTCCACGCCGGCGCGGCTGCGGCTCTTCCTGGATGTGCTGCGCGCCGTGCAGCATGCCCACGCGCAGCTCGTCATCCACCGCGACCTCAAGCCGGCCAACGTGCTGGTGGACACGGCGGGCGAGGTGAAGCTGCTGGACTTCGGCGTGGCCAAGCTGCTGGGCGACGACGGCCTCGGCGAAGACACGGCCCTCACGCGCGAGGCGGGCCATGCGCTCACGCCGCAGTACGCCAGCCCCGAGCAGATTGCCGGTGAGCCTCTGGGTGTGGCCAGCGACGTCTACTCCCTGGGCGTGCTGCTGTACGAGCTGCTGACCGGCCAGCGGCCCTACACCCTCACGCGCGCCAGCGCGGCGGCGCTGGAAGGGGCCCTCCTGAGCGCCACCGTGCGGCGCCCGAGCGAGGTGGCCAACGACAAGGCCCTGCGCGGCGACCTCGACACCCTCGTGATGAAGGCCCTGCAGCGCGAGCCCGGCCAGCGCTACGCATCGGCCGAAGCGATGGCCCAGGACATCGAGCGCCACCTCCGCTCGGAGCCCATCCTGGCGCGCCCCGATCGCCTGGCCTACCGGCTGCGCAAGCTCTGGGGCCGGCGCAAGCTGCCCATCCTGGCCGGGGTCGCCGTGGCCCTGGCCCTCACGAGTGGCGGCGCCTTGGCACTGTGGCAGGCCCGCGCGGCCCGCGCCGAGGCGCTGAACGCCAAGGCGGTGCGCGACTTCATGGCCGAGCTGTTCCGCAGCAGCAGCACCAACCAGCGCTCGGCCGAGCAGATGCAGCGCCTGAGTGTGCGCGAGCTGCTGGGCCTGGGAGCGGCGCGCATCGACGCCTTGAAGGGCAGCGCGCCCGAGGCGCATGCCGACCTGCTGGCCCTCTTCGGCGACCTGCACCAGGAGCTGAGCCTGTACGAGCAGGCCGTGACGCTGCACGCGCGCGCGGCGGCGGCGGCGCGGGCTGTCTATGGCCCCGATGCGCGGCAGACGCTGCTGGCCGAGCTGGAACAGGGGTGGGCGTTGAGCGTGCTGGGCCGCATCGACGAGGCGCGGCCCTTGATCACCCATGCCCGCAGCGTGTTCGAGCGCCGCGCGCCACGCTCGGCCGACCACGCCCAGGCCCTGCACTACGAGGCCCTGACCCAGTTGATGCAGGACGCCCCCCAGGCCGTGCGAACGGCTCGCGAGGCGGTCGCGATGTTCGACGCCCTGGGGGACCGCAGCTACCGCAGCGCCATGGCCCAGCAGCTGCTCGGCGAGGCGCTCGGCGCGGCCGGCAGCCCTGCGGAGTCGGTGACGGCGCTGGACGAAGCGCTGCGGCGCTTCGACGCCCTGCTCGGGCCCGGCAGCATGGCCGCGGCCTATGCGATGAACAGCCGGGCCGACAGCCTCAAGGGCCTGGGCCGCTGGCAGGAGGCCGGCGCGGCGATGACCCAGGTGGTGGACATCTTCCGCCGCCACGACGCCAGCGGCGTGGACATGGCGGGCAGCCTCATCGGCCAGGCCCAGGTGCTCTTCGCGGCCGGCGAGCGGGCACGCGGCTCGCAGGCCTTGCAGCAGGCCCTCGTGGAGCGCGCCCGGCATGGCGACCCCACCACGCCGCCCACCGCGCCCGAGATCGAAGGCCAGATCGCCCTGCAGTTCTTTGCCGAAGGCGACCTGCCCGGTGCCGCCCGCGCGCTGACCGAGGTGCTGGCGCACACGCCGCGCCAGCAGCATCTGCCGCGCCTGGCCTTCCTCACGGCGCTGAGCCAGACCCAACTGGCGCTGGGCCAGCTGGGCCCGGCGCGGCAGAACCTCGCCGAGGCCGAGGCGGTGCTCGCAGCCAGCGGGGCCACGGCGATCCGCGCGTTCGACGTGGCCAAGGTCGGCGCGCAGCTGGCGGCCGCCCAAGGCGACGGCGCAGGCGCGCGCGCGGCGCTGGCCAAGGCCGAGCAGGCCCTGGGCCCGGCGGCGGCCGGCCATCGGGGCCTGGCCGTGCTGCAGGCACGCGTGCTGCTGCGCCTGGGCGACACCGCGCAGGCGACCGCCGCGACCGCCCCGTTCGTGCCCCGGCTGCTGGCCGACGACCCGCAGCTGTCCCTGGCCCAGCGCGGCGCCCTCGCGCTGGTGGCGGCCCAGGCCCGCCAGGCCAGCGACCCCGACAGCGCCCGCCGCCTCGCCGAGGCCGCCCTGCGCGCGCTGACCGTGACGCAGGTGCCTGGCAGCCCCGACCTGGCCGCCGCGCAGGCCTTGCTGGCGGCGCGCTGAGCCTTCGAGTTAGGGGTGCACCGCCCGCCGTGGCGGTTTCGGCGCCCCCAGTCCGTGTTCCCTCTCAGGCACTCCTGCCGACTCGGAGCGAACACGATGACACCCTTCCCCCTGGCTCTTGCCCTCGCCCTCACGGCCGGGGCCGGCGCGGCCAGCGCCACCCCCGCGGTCACCCTGGACAACACACAGGTGCAGGCCTGTGCCTTCGCCGGCTTCTCCATTCCCACCGGTGCCGGCACCTGCGTGGCTCGGCCGGGGGAATTCCCGACTGCCGGCGTCAGCGTGGCCAACACGGCCCAGGCCGGCCCCTTCCCTGACCCCATGGGCAGCGGCAAGGTGGCGCAGGCCAGCAGCAGCACCCAGGCGCAGTTCGGCGTGTTGCGGATCGACGATCTGGCCGGCGGCCTGAAGATCGCGGCTGGCAATCAGCCCCTGCTGTATGCCAATGCGATCAGCATCGCCAGCTACTCCGACGTGCTGACCTTTCGTGCGCCGGCCAGCATGAGCACGGCCGATTTCCTCGCCTCGGTGGCCGACCTGAACTTCGGCTTCAGCGCGAGCGCTGCGACCGGCTTGTACGGGGGCAGCGTCACGCTCAATGCCTACGCACGGCAGGGCGACTTCTTCCCCGGCACCTTCCGCCCGGGCAGTGCACGGCAGCTGGCCTATCTGGACAGCGCGGGCGTGGTCAGCGACCCGGCAGATCGCACGCTGCACCTGTCCTTGAACAACCCCAACAAGGAACGCTTCGTGTCGTTCGCGCTGACGCTGGAGCTCATTGGCGACGCCCGCTACGTCGACGGCTCCGCGCAGGCGACGGCCTGGCTCAGCGGCATCAGCTTCTCGCAGAAGACGGCGGCGGTCGGCGCGCTGGGCAGCGCCTTGCGGGCCGATGAGGCAGCGGCTGTCGGCGGTATCACGGTGAGCTCGGCCAGCACGGAACTGGTGCTGGACCCGAGCACCGGCCGCTTCAACTACCCGGCCGCTGCCGCCGTGCCCGAGCCCGGCACCTGGGCCCTGTTCGCCGCCGGGCTGGCCAGCCTGACGTGGCGGCGGCGTGTTGCCCGCCGTTCCTGACGCATCCACCCCCACCCATCGAGGACATCCCCATGCAAGCCTGCTTCCTGCTCAACGGCCGGCGCTACTGCGTCAACGTACCGCTCGTCAAACTGCCCTTCCTGTCGCCCATCGACGTGCCCGGCGTGCCAGGCAAGCCCGACCCCACCCCCTGGCTGCGCGGTGGCGGCCTGCGTGCGTCGGTCGCCCATGACCTGTCGGTGCTGGCCGCCATCGAGTTTCTGGTCGGTCAAGTCAAGAGCCCCAAGTTGCGCCAGCAACTGGTGCAGGCGCTGCCGCAGGCGGTGGCGACGCTGGAGGTGCCCCGGGACCTGCAGCTCAGCTTCGGCAAGGACGAGCCCGCCCACGCCGACGACGTCAGCGCCTGAGCATCGCGCCCCCTCGTCCACTCACCGGAGATCCCCATGACCCGACCGGCCCGATCCTTCGCGCTGTCCATCCTCGCCCTGGCCGCAGCGGGCTGCGTGGCATCTGCGCACGCGGTGACGTACCAACTCGTCGATCTCGGTGCGCTGGTGCCGGGTGGCGCCAGTGCGGCCTATGGCCTCAACAACAGGGGCCAGGTGGTCGGGGGGAGCGTGGTGGCCGGCCGTGAACAGGCCTTCTCGTGGACAGCCGCCGGTGGCATGGTCGGTGTGCACGGCGCCGTGTACCCCCTGTCGGGGTCGGTGGCCACCGGCGTCAACGATGCGGGGCAGATCGCCGTGGCCTATGGCAACCCGCTCGTGCGCATCTTCGAGCCGGGAGGCGCCTTCGCGACCGTTGCCGTACCGGCCGGCACGGTCTACGCCGATGCCACCGGCATCAACGCGGCAGGCCGCGTCAGCGGCACCGTCGCCACCGGCACGCTGGTCACGGCCTTCACAGGGACCGGCGGCGCCGCGGCCCTGCTGCTGCCCACGACCGATACGGAGAGCACGGCGACGGCCATCAACACCGGCGGTGCCGTGGCCGGCAGCGCGCGAACGGGCATCGGTGCCTATCACGCGGTGTTGTGGTCGCAGGGAGGCACGCCACAGTCGCTGGGTAGCTTGGGCGGCAGCAGCTTTGCGCAGGCTTTGAACGACCGCGGCCAGGTGGCCGGTAGCGCCGAGGTGGCCACGGCCGCGGGCACGGTGCAGCGCGCCTTCGTCTGGAGTGCGGGCAGCGGCATGGTGGCCATCGGCTCGCTCCACCACGGGAGCGTGGCGCTCGGCATCAACGACGCTGGGCAGGCCGTGGGCTTCGGCTTCGACACCAGCTACAGCGCGCCGTCCGGCGCCTTTCTGTGGACGGAGAGGGCCGGCTTGCTCGACATCAACACGCTGATCGCGCGTGACGCCGGCCAGCGCGTGCTGAAGGCCACCGCCATCAATGCGTGGGGCCAGGTGGTCGGTGCAGGCAGCAGCGGCCGAGCGGTGCTGTTGACGCCCACGGGCGACCTGGCCTGGCAAGGCAGCGCCGGTGGCAGCTTCAACGAGGGCCGCAACTGGGAGCTGGGTTTCGTGCCCAGTTCATTCGTGGACGCGCAGGTCTACACCACCGGCGCCCAGGTCATCACCCTGGACCGCGACGCCACGGTCAACAGCCTGGGCCTGGGCAGCGCGGCCGGCGGGCGGCCGATGTTGGCGCTGCGAAACGGCGCCACGCTCAACGCCACCTATGGCGTCACCGTGCGCTCGACGGGCACCCTCACCGGCGATGGCCGCGTGGCCGGTGCGGTCGTCAACCAGGGCACGGTGCTGGCCAGCAACCTGCACATGGACTGCACGCTGATCAACCAGGGGCGGGTCATCACGGTGGCCGGCGAGCCCGGCCGGCTCGCCACGGATCTGGACAACCAAGCCGCTGGCCAGGTGCGGGTGGGCAGCGCCGAGCGTCTGGTGATCAGCGGAGCGTCGCACCACAACAGCGGCGTGATCGAGGTGCGCGGCGGCGAACTGGAGGTCAGCGGCGCGCTGGCCAATGCGGTCGGCGGCCGTGTGCTGATCAACGGCGGCAGTCTGCGTTTGAATGACGGGCTGGCCAACGGCGGCGAGGTCAGTGTCGGCTTCGATGGCGCCGAAATCTTCGGCCTCGTCGCGCAGGGCGCGGGTGGCCGGCTCGTTCTTTCCGGCCGCAGCAACAGCACCTTCTACGACGCGGTTGACATCGGCACGGGCTCTGAGCTGCGGGTCTCAGCCGGTGCGACGGCGCTCTTCTTTGGCACCGTGCAGCAACGCAGCGGGGCACAGTTCACCGGCACCGGCACCAAGTTCTATGAAGGCGGCCTGTCGGTCGGGGCCTCGCCGGGCCTGGGCCGCGACGAAGGCAGCGTCGTCTTCGGGAGCAGCAACCTGTACCTGGCCGAGATCGGCGGCACGGCCGCCGGCAGTGCCTTCGACAAGCTGGTGGTCGCCGGCGACCTGCACTTCGGGGGCAGGCTCAAGCTGGTGTCCTGGGCTGGCTTTGCCGCGCAGGCGGGTCAGCGCTTCGATCTCTTCGACTGGGGCAGCGCGGGCGGCAGCTTCAGCAGCATCGACGCCAGCGGCCTCGAGCTGGCCGATGGTCTGGTGCTGGACACCTCGCGGCTGTATGTCGATGGCAGCATTGCGGTGACCTCGGTGCCCGAGCCCGCCGGCTGGGCACTGGCGCTCGCGGGCCTGCTGGTGGTGGCACGGGTGACGCGGCGGCGCTGCTGAGCCGCCTCGTGCCTCCCGCGGGTGGGTGTCGCCGATCAGGCGTTGCCGAAGCCGAAGGCGAGCGCCCTAACGCACCGGGTCGCCGTACAGCACACCCCGCCCGTGCGTGCCCACGTAGACGCGGCCGAACACCTTCGGGTCGCCGCTGACCTGCAGGATCAGCCCCCACTGGTGGGTGTCGTCGTTGATGCGCTGCCAGCTGGCAGCACCGTCGGTCGAGCGGAACAGGCCGTAGCGGCCTGACACCGTGCCCACGAGGTAGAGCGCCGGCTCGCTGGCGCCCGGGGCGGCACGCCCGAAGCCGAACGCGTGGATCTCGCTGACCCGGGGCAGGCGGCGGAAGGCCTGGCCGTCGCCGCCGCGCTTGCGGTACAGGCCGTGGAAGGCGGGCAGCCAGAGGTCGTCCTCGCGGCCGGGCGTGGCATACAGCCGGTCCTGGCCGCCGCGGTCGTCGCCGCGGTTGCTGTGGTTGTGGCTGCCCGCGGCGCTGCGTGCGACGGGGCCGTCCGGCAGGGCCAGCGCTTGGGGGGTGAAGCTGCGGCCGCCGTCGCGGCTCGTGAAGCGCTGGTCGTCGAACAGCGCCATGGCATGAAAGCGCTGCGGGTTCACGCGGTCGGCGACGACGCGCGTGCCGGCGGGCAGGCCCTGCACCGGCGTCCAGCTGTCGCCGCGGTCGTGGCTCACGTGGGGCTGGCCGCCCTTGGGTGTCCAGACCCAGGCCTGGCCGTCGGCCGAGACGGCGATGCTGCCGTCGCCGGTGTGCGGTGCTGCGGGCACGGTCTTGGGCTCGCGCCAGGTGCGGCCGCCGTCCAGCGAGTAGCCCAGGGTCTTGCCGCCGTCGCGCGGGTGGCCGATGCGCACGATGACGTCCGGAGCCAGCTCGGCGCCGGTCACGTCGTGCGTGTTGCCGAAGAAGGGCGGCCTGGGGTTGCCGGGCGCGGGGCGGTCGAGGTCGGCGTGGACGAAGCCGGAGTAGTCGCCGATGGCCGTCACCAGCGGCACGCCCTGCGTGGGGCTGTGCAGGGCCAGGGCCACCGTCTCCTCGATGCCGCCAGCCATGACGCGCCAGTGCGTGGGCTGGCCCCGGTCGGCGGCCGTCAGGTCCAGCGTCTCCCAGCCGCCGTAGCCGGTGGTGAAGAGGGCGTGGTCGGGGTTGGCGGGGTTGATCTTGACGTCGTACATCCAGTGCACCGGGGTGTCCGCCGCGTAGGGCGCGGCGGCGGCGTCGAAGGCGGCGGTCGTCAACAGCGGCGTCCAGCTGCTGCCGCCGTCGGTGCTGCGGAAGAGTTCATCGCCCTTGCCGCGGCCGGCGGTGCTGGCGAGCAGGTGCCGTGGGTGGGTGGCGTCCACGGTGACGGTGGCGTAGCCGAAGGGCAGGGCGGCGCTGGGGCGCTCGGGCGTGATGTCGGCCCAGGTGTTCTTGCGCGGGTCGTAGCGCCACACCGAGCCGTCCGTCATGCGGTGCGGGCCGGGCTCGCTGGCGTAGGCGATGTAGAGCAGGCCGTCGCCCGCGAGCGCCGCGCGCATGGGGCGGTGCCGCTCGGGGCCGCCGGGCAGGGGCTGCCAGGTGGCGCCGGCGTCCAGGCTGCGCCACAGGCCCGGGCGGCCGATGACGGAGACGCCCGCGTAGAGCGTGCGGCTCGGCTGGCCGCGCTGGCCGCTCGTGGCGTCGAACAGCACGAAGTTGATCGTCGCCTTGCCGTCGCTGCCGCCCCAGCTCGGCGGCGGGCCGTCGGAGGCCTCGCGGCGCCAGGCGGCGTCGGGGAAGCTGTCCACGCGCTGGAAGGTTCGCGCGGCATCCTTGCTGCGCCACAGGCCGGCGAAGCGGCTGCCGAGGTAGAGCACGCGGCCGTCGTTCGGGTCCACCGCCAGCCGCTCGCCGTTGCCCCGGCCGCCCTCGTTGCCGCCGAGCTTGAAGGGCAGGTCGGTGCGCTGCCAGCTGCGCCCGCGGTCGCGCGAGCGCAGCACCGCGCCGTTGGGCACGGTGGCCACGGTGTAGGTGCCGCAGGCCAGGTAGACGGCGTCGGGGTCGTGCGGGTCCACGGCCAGGCTCTCGACGCCCATCAGGTTGACGTCGGCCAGCGAGAGATGGTCCAGCAGCGGCTGCCAGGGGCCGGTGGCGCTGTCGCGGCGGTAGGCGCCGCCCATGTCGGTGCGGGCGTAGGCCAGGCCCTTCACGCCCGGGTGGAAGGCGATGCCGTCGACGAAACCGCCGCCGACGATGGCAACCGGCTTCCAGGCGTAGGGCAGTTCAGCCGGCGGCGCGGCCAGGGCCGACGCACCCGCCAGGGCGAGGGCGCCCAGCCAGGGTTTGAGAGGGTTCATGTCTCCGGGTCTCTTCTTGTTGGACAGCGTTGGCCATCGTAATTTGTTCGGCCCGCGAACAAATAGAGTCGGACCCGTGGAAACCGGCTGTGCCGGCGGCGTGCGGCGCCGGGGTTCAGCCGCGCCCGATGCCGTGCAACAGGCTCATCACCTTGGTGGTGATGATGTCCACCGCCGGCCCGTTGGCGCCGTGCGGCAGGATGACGTCGGCGTTGCGCTTGGTCGGCTCGATGAACTGCTTGTGCATGGGGCGCACCGTCTCCAGGTACTGGTTGACCACGGACTCGGTGCTGCGCCCACGCTCCGAGATGTCGCGCTGCAGCCGGCGGATGAAGCGCACATCCGAGGCCGTGTCCACATAGATCTTCAGCGACATCATGTTGCGCAGCTTGGTGTCGTACAGGGCGAACAGCCCCTCGACGACGATCACCGGCGCGGGCTTGACGGTGATGGTCTGGCTGGAGCGGTTGTCGGCCGCGAAGTCGTACACGGGCATCTCGATCGCCTCGCCCTTGCGCAGCGCGGCCAGGTGCTGCGCCATCAGCGGCCAGTCGAAGGCATCCGGGTGGTCGTAGTTCTGCTTGCGCCGGTCTTCCGGCGGCATGTGGGACTGGTCGCGGTAGTAGTCGTCCTGCATCACCACCGCCACGTTGTCCGGCCCGATGGCGGCCAACACCTGGCGCGTCACGGTCGACTTGCCGCTGCCGCTGCCCCCTGCGACACCGATGACGAATGGTTTGTGAGTGGTCTTGGGCATGAGATCGGGGCGCAGGCTTCGGGGCGATGCCTGCGAATTTACAAGGTGGGGGGGGATTTTCGGTGGTGTCGGCGCGCAGGCACCGGCGCGGGCGGTGCGGTGGGTTCGGCGGCACGCTCGATGAGAACGTCCGTGGGCTGGCCCCTTCAGTCGGGACCGCGTTGTTCATGGCGCCGGGCGGAGTGAGCGCTCGGGCCAGAACCGGCCACCGAGCGCGGGGAGCCTTTGCCTTTCAGGGGAGGCTCAAGTCCATGCCGAGTGTGCTGGCGAGTCCGAAGGTCAGGGCCAGCAAGACGAGGAGCAACAGCACGAAGACGGCAACGAACTTGGCGCCCGCGCGCAGCAGCACGCTTCGGCCCGCCCACTTCTTCTCGCGGTCGTAGTGCCACTTGATGGCGAAGTACATGCCCGTGGCAAATACCAGGCTCTTGAACACGACGAAGACGATGAGAACCCAATCCACGCAGCATTCCCGGCTAGTGCTCGACAGCGTGCATCTTGCCCGCAAGTCAGCGCGGATGACATTGGGCGTTTTGACTCACCGCCGCAACGTCACCACCAACCCCTCACACGCCGCCTCCACCAGATCCAGCACCTCCTCGAACCCCGCCTCCCCGCCGTAGTACGGGTCCGGCACATGCCGTTTGCCGGCGTGCGGGGCGTAGTCCAGCAGCAGCTTCAGCCGGTGGCGCTGCGCCGGCGGGCAGAGCTTGGCGGCGCGGGTGAGGTTGTCGGCGTCCATGCCCAGCACGAGGTCGAAGCGGGAGAAGTCTTCGGCCACCAGCTGCCGGGCGCGCAGGGCGCTCAGGTCGTAGCCGCGGCGAAGCGCGTGTTCCTGGGCGCGGTCGTCGGGCGGGGCGCCCACGTGATAACCGTGCGTGCCGGCGGAGTCGACCTCGACGTCGCCCGCGAGGCCGGCTGCGGCCAGCTTGGCGCGCATGACGCCCTCGGCCGTCGGGCTGCGGCAGATGTTGCCCATGCAGAAAAACAGGATGCGGCGTGTCATGGCCGCATTGTCTAGAAGCGCAGGTCGGCGCGCAGCGACACCACGCGGAAGGTGCGGTTGCGCGACCAGCTGTCCGTCACCAGCGTGTGGCCGGTGACGGTGTCCACGTTGACCGCCTCGGAGGTGACCTGCGCGTCGCGCGGCAGCAGGTTGGCCAGGGAGAGCCGCCAGTTGATGCCGTCGCGCACCGAGCCGCTGCTCCAGGACAGGTAGGCGTCGAACTGGCGCCGGGCGGTTTCTTCACGGCGCAGGTTCTCGGTCTGTTGCACGCGGGTGGCCGGTACGTAGTTGAAGTTGAAGCCCGTGCCGAAGTTCTGGCCGAGCGCCTTCCAGCGGTGGTCCAGCCCGAAGTTCAGGCTGCCGCGGGGTTGCTGGTCCAGCCGCGCGTTGGAGCCGGGGATGCCCTTGACCTGGCTGTCGAACACCGCGATGTTGAAGCGCAGCAGCAGGAGTTGCCACTCGGGCGGCGCGTCTTCCCAGACTTCGTCGAGCCGCGCCTTGACCTCGAACTCCACGCCCATGGTGCGGGCGCCTTCCATGTTGCGCGGGCGGCTGACCCAGCGCGGCGAGGTGTCCCAGGGCACGGTCTCGAGTTGCAGCTGGCTGCGGATGAGGCTCTTGATGTCGCGCACGAAGGCGCTGCCCGAGACGATGCCGCCGGTGGGCAGCCAGTGCTCCAGGCTCAGGTCCACGCCGGTGGCGAGTTCGGGCTTGAGGTCGGGGTTGCCGGCGCGGTCGGCGTAGGTGGGCAGGTTGGGGCCGCTCGGGTAGGTGCTGTTGATGGTGGGGCGGGCGATCAGGTCGTTGAGGTTGGGCGAGCGGTAGCTGCGCGTGAGGCTCAGGCGCACCTGGTCCTTCGGGAAGGCCTCGGGCTTCCACAGCACGTGAAACAGCGGCGACGTGACCTGGGAGACGTTGCGCGTGTCGGGCATCAGGCCGCTGCCGTCGGCGCGCGTCTCGATGCGCTCGTAGCGGATGCCGGCATACACCGACCACTGCTTGCTCGGGCTCCACTCGTCCTGCGTGTAGGCCGCCAGGCGCTGGCTGCGCGAGCCGAGGGTGTCGCCGAACTTCTGCAGCGCGAGCGACTCCACGCCGTCCACCAGCGTGCGGCGCACCTGGGTGCGGCGGCTTTGCTCGCCTTCCGCGCCCGTCACCCACTGGTGCTCCTTGGCGGTCTTGAGGCTCCACTTGGCGCCGATGCTGGTCTGGTCTTCGTCGGTGACGTTGTGGTCGTCCTGCACGCGCTGCAGGTCCACGCCCACGTCCTTGAGCGTCTCGCGGCGCTGGCTGTTGCTGGTGTTCTTGAAGCCGCCGCGGCCCAGGCGGAACTCCCAGCTCTCGCCCAGCTGCGGCCGCCAGTTGGCGGACACGTTCAGCCGCAGGTTGTGCATGCGGCCGTCGGAGTTGCCCTGCACGTCGCGAAAGCGCGTGAAGCCCACGGCGTTGTTCTGGCTGCTGCCGTCGCTCTGCGACAGCGCGAAGAAGGGCGAGAGGTTGATGCTCAGCGTCTCGCTGGCCTTCCAGCGCACGCGCGCGTTGCCGTTGAGGTTGGCGCTCTTGCCGATGCTGGTGCCCTGCTGCACCGTCTCGTTGAGCACCTGGCCGGTGTCGGTGTCGAGCACGCGGTTGTGGGAGTCGATGTTGTTGAAGCGCCGGTGCAGGCCACCATTGGTGGAGACGGCGCCGACGAACTCGTCACCGTTCGGGCCGCCCCACTTCAGGTTGCGTGTCCAGCTGAAGTCGGCCTGCGGCTCGCCGCGGTCCTGGCCGAGCGTGAAGCGCAGCTCGTGGTTGGCCTTGACGAGCGGCTCGCGCAGGATGATGTTGATGGTGCCGGCGATGGCCCGCGCGCCGGTCTCGGCGGTGGGCGCGCGGTAGATCTCGATGCGCTCGATCTGGTCGGGCGGCAGCTCTTCCACGGCGAAACCCGCCGGGGCGCGTTCGCCGTCCACCAGGATCTGCGTGAAACCGCCGCCGAGGCCCCGCATGCGGATGTCACCACCGCGGCCGGGCCGGCCGCCAATGGTCACGCCGGGCAGGCGGCGCAGCACGTCGCCCAGCACCGTGTCGCCATAACGGTCCAGGTCCTCGCGCTCGATGACGATCTTGCTGGCGGTGCTGTTGCGCCGCCGGCTGTTGGCCGTGGGGCCGCTGTTGACCTCGACGCGGTCCAGCCGGTTGCCCGGGGCGCTGGCCGCAGGTGCGGGCATCGCGGGCGTCGCAGGCTTGGGGGGCGTGGGCGTCTGGGCCGCACTGAGCGCGCAGGCGCACAGCGTGGCCAGCGCGAACAAAAGGCGGCTCATGGCCGCGCATTCTTGCGGAGCCGGCGAGCGCCGGCTCACGTAAAGCGCTCATTTACATGAGCGCAGTGCGCCACGCTCCTCGCGTTTGGTCTCATTGCGGGCCGAGCGCAGGGCCGCTCCCAAGCCGGCCCGCGCTGGCGATGTGCTTGCGGCTCCATGCCGCAAGCATCGCCGTCCCCTCGGGGGACCGACCAGACCCGCACGCGTTCAGCGTGCGGGGATGGGCGAGGGGTTCCTCAGAACCGCCAGCCCAAGCCCACGCTGGCCAGCGTCGGGTTGACCTTGAACTTGCCAGCCGACGCACCGTTGGAATAGACGGTGGTGCTCAGGTTGACCTTCTTCAGGTCGAAGTTGAGGTAGGTGCCCTTGCTGATCTCGACGTCCGCGCCGATCTGGAAGGCCGCACCGAAGCTGTTGTGCTTGATGCCGGGCTTGAGCGCCGTGGCCACGGCCGGGGCGAATTCCACCGACGAGAAGTTGGTGTAGTTCACGCCCGCGCCGACATAGGGGCGCACCGTGCCGGTCGGGTTGAAGTGGTACTGCAGCGTCAGCGTGGGCGGCAGATGCTTGAGCGAGCCGATCTCGGTGCCGTTGGAGTACAGGCGCTGCTTTTGCGGGTAGGTCAGGATCAGCTCGGCCGCGATGTTGGGCGCGAAGAAGTAGCTGAAGTCGATCTCGGGGAAGGTCTTGTTGTTGATCGACAGACCCAGGCCCGTGCTGTCCTTGTTGGCCGAATCGAGGTGCAGGGCGCGCACGCGCACGAGCAGCGGGCCTTCGTCGGCGAAGGCGGGTTGCAGGGCGAGGGCGGCGGCAGCAACGGCGGCCAGGCGCAGGGCGGAAGCGAACTTCATGGTCAATGACTCCTGGTGAATGGGACGTGTCCCGATGGGAGCCATTGAAATCCGGTGGGGGCCGCCAGACTTTGAGGCAACACAAAGTCGCCGTGCGCCCCACCCGCGGTCAGCGGGCGGTTTTGTGTTGCGTCAAACTTTTGCGCCGAGGCCGAGGCGTTCGCACAACGTCAGCACCAGCGGCGCCTGGTTGAGGGTATAGAAATGGATGCCCGGGGCCCCGCCGGCGATGAGTCGCTCGCACAGCCGCGTGATGACGTCCAGACCGAAGGCTCGGATGCTCGCCGCGTCGTCCATGAAGCCTTCCATCTTGAGCTGCACCCAGCGCGGGATGTCGATGCCGTCGCGCTGCGCGAACTGCGCGATGCGTGCGTAGTTGTGGAAGGGCATGATGCCCGGCACGATGGGCTGGGTCACGCCGAGCTTGCGGGCCTCGTCCACGAAGTGGAAGTAGGCGTCGGCGTTGAAGAAGAACTGCGTGATGGCGCCGTCGGCGCCGGCCTTCATCTTGTCGGCGAAGTGCTGAAGGTCCTTGGCGGCATAACGCTGCTGCGGGTGGACCTCCGGGTAGGCGGCCACTTCGATGTGCCAGTCGGCGCCCTGTGTCTCGCGGATGAAGCTCACGAGCTCTGAGGCGTAGCGGAACTCGCCTGCCGTGGCGGTGCCGCTGGGCAGGTCGCCGCGCAGGGCGACGACGCGGTGGATGTTCTGCGCGCGGTAGGTCGCCAGGATCTCGGCGATGTTCTCGCGCGTGGAGCCGACGCAGGAGAGGTGAGGGGCGGCCTCGAAGCCGGCGGCGGCAATGTCCATGACGGCCGACAGCGTCTTGTCGCGCGTGGAGCCGCCGGCGCCGTAGGTGACGCTGAAGTACTGCGGCGAGAGGGCGCCAAGCTGCTGGACGACGGTCTTGAGCTTCTCGACGCCCACCGGGGTGTTCGGCGGGAAGAACTCGAAGGAAACAGCGGTGGTCATGTCAGCCCCTCGGTCGACGGGTACGTCGCCCGATCCCCCAAGGGGATGCGAGCCGGCTCGGGAGCGGCCCAGCGCTCGGCTCGCGCCACGCGGTCAAAGATTGGGTTTTCATCGTGAGGCGTACAAAAAGAATTCGCGGTTGCCATCACCGCCGGTGATGGGGCTGTCGAAGTAGTCGAGCACCTTCAGGCCCAGGGCCGTGCAGGCCAGCCGGGTCCGTGCTTCCAGGCGCGGGTAGTCGGCCTCGTCCTTGACCAGGCCGCGCTTGTCCAGCGCCTGGGGGCCGAGCTCGAACTGCGGCTTGACGAGCACCAGCAGGTGGCCGTGCGCCTCCAGCCACGGCAGCAGCTCGGGCAGGCTGCCGATCATGGAGATGAAGCTGAGATCCCCGACGATGAGCGGGAAGCCCCCCGTGGGCGCATGGGGGCGCAGGCCGTCGAGCTCGCGCACGTGCATGCCCTCCAGCGAGGTCACGCGCGCATCCGACTTGAGTTGCGCATGCAGCTGGCCGTGGCCGACGTCGATCCCCACCACATGCCGCGCGCCGCGGGACAGCAGGCAGTCGGTGAAGCCGCCGGTGCTCTGACCCACGTCCAGCACGGTCAGGCCCTTCACGTCGGCGCCGGTGTGCGCGAGCGCGCCTTCGAGCTTGAGCCCGCCGCGCGAGACATAGCGCAGCTCCGCGTCGTCGGTGACGCGCAGCTGCGCCGTCTCGGGCAGGTCCTCGCCGGCCTTTTTCAGCGCGGCCCAGCCGGTGGGCGAGGCCCACTCGGCCACGCCGTGCTGGATGAGCCGCTGCGCCGCCGACCGCGTGGGCGCGAGGCCCTGGGCCACGAGGAGCTGGTCGGCGCGCATGCCGTCAGGCCCCAAGGGCGGGCCGAGCGCCGGGCCGCTCCCAAGCCGGCCCGCGTGGGGCGACTGGCACGCGGCTCAACGCCGCGTGCCTCGCCGTCCCCTCGGGGGACCGGCCAGGCACGCCCGCGTGCAGCGAGGCGAGACTGGGCGAGGGGCGCATCAGTACCGGTACGTGTCAGGCTTGAACGGGCCGGCCTTCGTGACGCCGATGTAAGCCGCCTGCTCCTCGGACAGCTCGGTGAGCTGCGCGTTGAGCGTGGACAGCTGCAGGCGTGCGACCTTCTCGTCCAGGTGCTTGGGCAGCACGTAGACCTGGCCGACCTCGTACTGGTCCTTGTGCGCGTACAGCTCGATCTGGGCGATCGTCTGGTTGGCGAAGGACGAGCTCATCACGTAGCTCGGGTGGCCCGTGCCGCAGCCCAGGTTCACCAGGCGGCCCTTGGCCAGCATGATGATGCGCTTGCCATCGGGGAAGACGACGTGGTCGACCTGGGGCTTGATCTCTTCCCAGCGGCACTTGGCTTCCAGCGCGGCGACGTCGATCTCGTTGTCGAAGTGGCCGATGTTGCAGACGATGCTGTTTTCCTTCATCGCCGCCATGTGGGCGTAGGTGATGACGTTCTTGTTGCCGGTGGCGGTCACGAAGATGTCGGCCTTGTCGGCGGCGTAGTCCATCGTGACGACGCGGTAGCCTTCCATCGCGGCCTGCAGCGCGCAGATGGGGTCGATCTCGGTCACCCAGACCTGGGCCGACAGGGCGCGCAGCGCCTGCGCCGAGCCCTTGCCCACGTCGCCGTAACCGGCCACGACGGCGATCTTGCCGGCCACCATCACGTCGGTGGCGCGCTTGATGCCGTCCACCAGGCTTTCGCGGCAGCCGTAGAGGTTGTCGAACTTGCTCTTGGTGACGGAGTCGTTGACGTTGATGGCGCGGAACAGCAGCGTGCCCTTGGCGGCCATTTCCTTCAAGCGGTGCACGCCGGTCGTGGTCTCTTCGGTCACGCCGATGATCTGCGCGCTCTTGCGGGTGTACCAGGTCGCGTCTTCAGCGACCTTCTTCTTGATGGCGGCGAACAGGATGCGTTCTTCCTCGCTGCCCGGGTTGGCCAGCACGGAGAGGTCCTTCTCGGCCTTCTGGCCCAGGTGCATCAGCAGCGTCGCGTCGCCGCCGTCGTCCAGGATCATGTTGGGGCCTTCGCCCTCGGAGCCGGCGGCGCCGAACTCGAAGATGCGGTGCGTGTAGTCCCAGTAGTCTTCCAGCGTCTCGCCCTTGTAGGCGAACACCGGCGTGCCCACGGCGGCCAGCGCGGCGGCGGCGTGGTCCTGCGTGGAGAAGATGTTGCACGAGGCCCAGCGCACTTGCGCTCCAAGAGCCTGCAGCGTCTCGACCAGCACGGCGGTCTGGATGGTCATGTGCAGCGAGCCGGCGACGCGGGCGCCCTTGAGCGGCTGGCTGGCGGCGTATTCCTTGCGGATGGCCATGAGCGCCGGCATCTCGTGCTCGGCGATCTTGATTTCCTTGCGGCCCCAGTCGGCCAGCGACAGGTCCTTGACGATGTGGGCGGGGAGGTTGGCGGTCATGTCGGCTCCTTCAGGGAATGAAGCCGCTGACGACGGGGAACGGGGGAGTTCATGCCTCACCCCGACCGATGGTCAGCGGGTGAGCGCGGTTGCAGGGGGTAATGCTCCGAGCCTGGCCTCAAAAGGTGCTGAGGTTGCAACGCTCCTCGGAAGCTGCGCATTCTAGCCAGGCTGGCCAAGACCCTGCGCGTCAACCGCCTCCGCCGGGTGCCAACAAATCGTCGCCCGCGACCGACACGAGGGCCGGCCGGCCGACGATCAGCGGGTCCACCGCACCCACGCGCTCGGGCCGGCGCTCGGCGTAGGGCAGGCGGTTGAGCACGAAGCGCATGGCGTTCAGCCGCGCGCGCTTCTTGCAGTCGCTCTTGATGACGGTCCAGGGCGCGTCCGAGGTGTCGCAGTGCAGGAACATGGCCTCCTTGGCCCGGGTGTAATCGTCCCATTTGTCGAGGGACGCCAGGTCGATGGGGCTCAGCTTCCACTGCTTGAGCGGGTGCAGCTTGCGCTCCTTGAAGCGGCGGCGCTGCTCCTCGCGGCTGACCGAGAACCAGAACTTGAAGAGGTGGATGCCCGAGCGCACCAGCTGGCGCTCGAACTCCGGCGTCTGGCGCAGGAACTCCTGGTACTCGGTCTCGCTGCAAAAGCCCATCACCCGCTCGACGCCCGAGCGGTTGTACCAACTGCGGTCGAACATGACGATCTCGCCGGCGGTGGGCAGGTGGTTCACATAGCGCTGGAAGTACCACTGGCCACGCTCGACCTCGCTGGGCTTCTCCAGCGCCACGACGCGCGCGCCGCGCGGGTTCAGGTGCTCCATGAAGCGCTTGATCGTGCCGCCCTTGCCGGCGGCGTCCCGCCCCTCGAACAGGATGACCACGCGCGCACCGGTCTCCTTCACCCAGGCCTGCAGCTTGAGCAGCTCGGTCTGCAGCCGGTACTTCTCCTTCTCGTAGCGCTTGCGCGAGAGCAGGTTCTTGTAGGGATAGGCGCCCTGGCGCCAGCCGGGGTTCAGCGCGTTGTCGGCATCGGCCTCAGCCTCGGGAGCGACGGCCTCCTCGTGCTGGCGCAGCGCGCGGCGCAGGTGGCGGCGCTCGTCGGGCGAGCTGCCGGCCAGCAGCGTGGCCAGCTCCTCGGCCAGGGCCTGCGGGCCGCCTTCGCCCTGCTGGTGGCGGCGCAACAGGGCGGCCAGGGTCTCGGACTGCATCGCGTCCTGCCTGGCCATGGCGCGGCTCACGCGGTGCTTTTCCAGGCTGTCGGCGTCCAGCCGCGGGGGCGTGTCGCCCGCCTCCACGCGGCGGGCGCTGCTGCGGCGTGGGGCCGGGCGGGCGGGGGCAGCGCTGCGGGCGCGGGTCGGGGTGGGCATCGGCGTGGCTCCGGGATGTGACGCAATGATGACAATACTGCGCCAGGCCGCGCGGCGAAAGCTTGATCCCGGTCAACGAGGCAGCGGCGCGAACCTGTCGGGGCGGCCGCGCTCCAGGCGCTTCAACCGCCGCTCGAGGTCGGCGTGGTCGGTGGCTTGCGCGAGCCAGGGCTCGTCGGGGTCGACACACGCGCCGGCCCAGGCACGGCGCAGCCAGCTGGCGCAGCGGCGGCGCAGGTGCGCAAGAGCGTGGGCAGGGGGCGGCGCGGGGCAGGGGGCAGTGCTGAACATGGGCGGCCTCGTGGACGTGACGCCTCACGATAGGCAGCACCCGCCCCACGCGGAAGGCACAAGGCCCTGGGGCTGCGGCCATGCTGTATCACCCGGCCGGGGTGCACAGCGCCCGGCTCAGCCCGGGCCGCGCCGCTGGGCGACGTCGGCGCGCGGCGGTGCGCCGAAACTGCGCCGGTACTCGCGGCTGAACTGCGAGGCGCTCTCGTAGCCGACGCGGTGGGCGGCGCTGGCGGCGTCCAGCCCGTCGGCCAGCATGAGCCGGCGCGCCTGCTGCAGCCGCAGCGCCTTCTGGAACTGCAGCGGCGACAGCGCGGTCAGCTGCTTGAAGCGCAGGTGCAGTGTGGACGGGCTCATGTGCGCAAGGCCCGCCAGCTCGTCGATCGACAGCGGTTCGGCGAAGCGGCGGGTGAGGTGCTCGATGACGCGGTTGAGCCGCCGCGCGGTGCTGTCGGTGCGGGCCAATGCCCGCAGCCGAGGGCCCAGCGGGCCGGTGAGCACGCGGTAGAGGATCTCGCGCTGCACCAGCGGCGCCAGGGCCTTCAGGGCCTCGGGCTCGTCCAGCAGGCGCAGCAGCCGCAGCGCCGCGTCCAGCAGTGGCGCGGTGACCGGGGCCACCTGCAGGCCGGCGGCGGCCGTGTCGGCGGCGGGCGCGTCGACGTCGGCGAGCAGCTCGGCCAGGGCCTGCGTCTCGCAACTCAGCCGCAGGCACAGGTAGGGCTTGGCGGCGCTCGCCTCCACGACCTGGCCACGCGGCAGGGTGGTGACTGGCACCACCAGGCAATGCAGCGCGTCGTAGTGCACGACCTGGTCGCCCACCCGCGCCTGCTTGCGCCCCTGCAGCACCAGCACCACGCCGGGCTCGTACAGCGCCGGCACCGGCAGCGCCGGGGCGCTGGCCCGGATGAGGCGCAGCCCGGGCAGGGCGGTGTCGTGCAGGCCGTCGCCAGGTGTGCGCGCCAGGGCCTCGGCGATGAGGCGTTCGCGCAGGGCCTGGTGTTCGTCGGGTGCAGGAGGCATGACGACATTGTGCAAACGCTGCGTCCACATGGCGGCGCGGCGGCGGCCGATCCCGGACGATCAGGCAAGCCTGCGCGAGGTTTGTGCGGGCGTGCCGCCCGGACAGTCCGTAAGCTGCAGGCATCCCGCCACGCCATTCCCGAGGAGCCTCGCGCATGTCCACGTCATCATTACCCCGCCGCCGCCTGGGCGCCGCCGGTCCGGAGGTCTCGGCCCTGGGCCTGGGCTGCATGGGCATGTCCGACTTCTACGGCCCCGCGGACGACGCCCAGTCGCTCGCCGTGTTGCATCACGCGCTGGACATCGGCATCAACTTCCTCGACACCGCCGACATGTACGGCATCGGCGCCAACGAGCGGCTGCTGGCCCCCGTGCTGGCGGCGCGGCGAAGCGAGGTCGTCATCGCGACCAAGTTCGGCCATGTGCGCGCGCCTGACGGCACCGTGCTGCGCATCGACGGCAGCCCGGGCTATGTGCGCGAGGCCTGTGACGCGAGCCTGGTGCGCCTGGGCGTGGAGCGCATCGACCTGTACTACCAGCACCGCGTGGACAAGACCGTACCCATCGAAGAGACGGTGGGCGCCATGGCCGAGCTCGTCAAGGCGGGAAAGGTGGCCCACCTGGGCCTGTCGGAGGCCTCGGCCGCGACCATCCGCCGCGCGCATGCGGTGCACCCCATCGCCGCGGTGCAGACCGAGTACTCGCTGTGGAGCCGCGACGTCGAGGCTGAGGTCCTGCCCACCTGCCGCGAGCTGGGCATCGCGCTCGTGCCCTACAGCCCGCTGGGTCGTGGCTTCCTGACCGGTGCCATCCGCTCGGCCGAGCAGCTGAGCACCGACGACCGCCGCCGCGTGCACCCGCGCTTCCAGGGCGGCAACCTCGACCACAACCTGGCGCTGGCCGACGCGTTGAAGTCGCTGGCCGACGAGTGGAGCTACACGCCCGCGCAGCTGGCGCTCGCCTGGTTGCTCGACCAGGGCCCTGGCGTCATCCCCATTCCGGGCACGCGCAGCTTGCTGCGGCTGGACGAGAACGCGCGTGCGGCGGCCATCCATTTCGACGACGGACGCCGTGCCCGCATCGCCGCGCTGCTGGCCGAGCACGCGGTCGCGGGCACCCGCTACCCCGCGGCGCAGATGGGCTCGGTCAACGTGTAGCGGGGGTGCTGGTGTAGGCCCAGAAGCGCGGCAGCAGCAGGCCCGTGGCGATGACGCCCGCCAGGCACACCAGCCCACCGACCCAGATGGCCGGCGCCACGCCCCAGGCATCGGCCATGAAGCCGGCGCGCGCGTTGCCGATGAGCGGGCCGGTGAGGTAGCTGATCATCTCGATGCCCGCCAGGCGCCCGCGCAGCGTGTTCGGGATGGTCTCGTTCCAGATCGTGCCGCGGAACACGCCGCTGACCATGTCCGCCGCGCCGGCCACGGCCAGGCAGGTGAGGCCCAGCATCAGGCTGGGTGCGAAGCCCAGCGCCACGATGCCGATGGCCCAGATCGCCGCTGCGATCACGACGGCGCGGCCATGCCGGGTGACACGGCCCGTCCAGCCGCTGAACAGCCCGATGGCGAGCGCCCCCACCGACATCGCCGACAGCAGCCAGCCCACCGACTCGGTGCGCCCGTCCGCCGCCGCCATGGCGGGAAAGAGGGCAACGGGGAAGGCAAAGGCCATCGCGACGATGTCGACGATGTAGGTGCCCATCAGCACGGGCCGCGCCCAGGCGAAGCGCAGGCCTTCGGCGAGGTCGGCCAGCAGATGGGGGCGCTCGCCGGGCGCGTCGACGGCGCCGATGGCCTCGCGCGGGATGCGCGCCAGGAAGAAGAGTGCCGCCAGGAAGGTGGCGAAGTCGAACAGGTAGGCGCCCACCGCGCCCCATTTCGCGAGCAGCAGCCCGGCCAGCGCCGGGCCCGCCACCATGCCGATCGTGCCCCGCACGGACGACAGTGCAGCCACGGCGGTGAACTCCTCGGGCCGCGCGAGCTTTTGCGTGAGCGCCTCCAGCGCCGGGCGGTGAAATCCGCTGGCGCCTTGCAGCACGGCCACCAGCGCGTAGATGGCCGCCACGCTCGGGGCAGCGCTCAGTGCATTGAGCAGCAGCCCGGCCAGGCACAGCGCCATGAGGGCCTCCGAGCCGATCAGCAGCCGGCGGCGGTCCACGCGGTCGGCCACCGCGCCGCCCAGCAGCCCGCAGCCCACCACAGGAACAAGCTGCACCAGGCCGAGCAGGCCGACCTGCGCGTTCGAGTGCGTCAGCTCGTACAGCTGCCAGGGCACGGCGACGTAGCTCACCATGGTGCCCAGGCCCGAGATGAACTGGCTGGCGAAGAGGCGCCGGAAGGCGGTGTTGTGGCGCAGCGGCCCGATGTCGATGAGCATCAGGCGGCGAGCCCCAGGAAGGTGCGCAGGCGCTCGATCTCCTCGTCCAGCGCCGTGCGGAAGGCCGCGTCGCGCGGGGCCTTGCCGCTGACGTAGCCGCATTGGACGTCCAGGGCGCCGCCCTTGACGCCCGCGTTGGCCCAGCCGATGACCTGGTCGCGCCACAGCAGCGGCAGCGCGTAGTGGCCGCGCACGCGCTTCGCCGCGGGTGTGTAGGCCTCGAAGCGGTAGGCCCACCCCCACAGCAGCTCGAAACGGCGGCGGTCCCACACGACCGGGTCGAAGGGCGCGAGCAGCCGCACCTGCGACGGGATGCGCCAGCCGCGCGCCGGGTCTTCCTCGGCCGGCCAGTACCAGTCCACGCCGTCGATGCGTGCATGGGCCAGGCGGGCCTTGGCGCGGGCCAGCGTCGCCTTGCGCAGGTCCTGCCACTGGTGCGCGGCGTTGAAGAGCATGGCGATGAGCTGCGACAGGCTGGTGGCCGGCAGCGGCGCGTACTTGCGCACGAGCACGTCGGCCATGGCGTCCATCGCGGCCTGCGGGTCGGGGTGGGGCTGCCAGGCCGGGGCCAGGCGGTAGACACGCGTGCCGCTGTCGCGCCGGACCACGTCCAGGTGGCCGCGGTAGTGCAGCCCGTCCAGCAGCTCGGTGGAGAGCCGGCTGTTGCCGCCGAACCAGTTCTTCACGGCACCGTGGCCGAGGGCGGCGTCGACGTCGGCGGGGTGGGCGTCGCCCAGGCGCTCGACCTCGGCGAGCACGGCATGGGCGAGCTTCCAGCGCGCCTTGTCCCACACACGCCGGGCGGTGCGCGGGTGCATCAGCGCGCGCAGCTCGGGCGTGACGAAGCCGTAGTTGATGAAGAAGTCTTCCTGCAGCGGCAGCCGCGGGTAGCGGCGTTCGAGGTCGCCGGCCTGGTAGCCCTTGACGCGGTGGCGCAGCGTGAGGTCCTGGGCGCGGGCCGGGGCGCGCAGTGGGTCGGCCTGCACGAAGCCGCCCAGGCGCTCGACGGCCTGCAGCAGCGTGGTGGGGGCGAAGAGGCTGCGGGCGACGGCGTGGCGGCGCAGCGCGGCGAGGTCAGGGGAGGGCGGCATCAATCGGCGTCAGGGCGCATCAGGGGGGCGTCAGGGGGCAGCAGCTGCTGGCGGCGCGCGTACATGTCGGCGTCGGCGTGGCGCAGCAGGCCCTCGGTGTCCTGCCCGTCGTCCGGGTAGAGCGCGATGCCGAAGCTGGCGCCGACGATGAAGTCGGCCGGCGCGACGCCCGCCAGCGCCTCCATGGGGGCGCGCATCGCGGCCTCGAGGTGGCTGCGCGCGGCCTCCGCGTCGGCGCGGTCCTCGACGGACTCCAGCAGCAGCACGAACTCGTCACCCGCGTAGCGCGCCACCACGTCGCCGATGCGCACGCCGGCGCGCAGGCGCTGGCCGGCCTCCTTCAGCACGGCGTCGCCGACGGCGTGGCCGAAGCGCTTGTTGACTTCCTTGATGCGTGCGAGGTCGACGAACATCACCGCGAAAGGCCAGCGGTCCCCGCGGCGGCGCTGCTGCAGCACGCGGTCCTCGATGCGCCGCAGGATGGCGCCGCGGTTGGACAGGCCGGTGAGATGGTCGGTCAGCAGGCGGCGCTGCATGTCGGCAAAGCTGCGCGCCAGGTCGCCGAGCTCGTCGGTGCGGTGCACCTCGGGCGGCTCGTCCAGCACGCCGTCGCCCACGCGCCGGGCGGCGTCGGCCAGCTCCCGCAGTTCACGGGTGACCACGCCCAGCACCGCCCACCCGAGGCCCAGCGCGAACACCACGCCCACTCCGGCCAGCACCGTGGCCTGCACGAAGTTGCGCTGCACGCCGGCAAGGAAATCTGCTTGCGGCACGGCCACGATGACGAGCCAGTCCAGCCCCAGGGCCGGGTCCAGGTGCGCGTAGCCCAGTTGCACGTTGCGGCCGTCGGCGTCCTTGAAGCTGTCGGTGCGCGGCGCGGTGCCGACGGTCTCCGCACCGACGGCCAGGCGCTCGCGCACGGCGCTGAAGGCCGCCGCCACGAGGGCGTCCGGGCTTTGCGCGGCGTTCAGCCGTTCATGGGTGCCCGGTCCAACCGTCTTCATGTGGGCGCCACGGGATACGCCGATCAGCTGCCCGTCGGCCTCGACCACCATGGCTGCCGCATGCTCCGTCAGCGCCAGCCGCTGCAGCAGCGCGTTGACCTGCTTGAGCGGCAGGTCGGTGGCCGCCACGCCTTCGGGCTCGCCGACGTCGTTGCCGACACGCCGCGTGCGCGTGACGATCAGGTCCAGCGTCTTGAAGTCGATGTACACCGGCGTCCAGCTCAGCGGCGCGGGGTTGGCGATGGCCGTCTGGAACCAGGGCCGCTCGCGCGGCTCGAACACCTTGTCCTCCACGACCGGCGAACGCAGCTCGCCATGGATGCCGCTCACGCGGTACAGGGTGCGCGGCCCGCTGCCCTGGGTGCGCAGGCGCAGCTCGGCTTCCTGCTCCGAGAAGCGCCACAGGCCCAGGAAATGGCCCTGTCGGTCGCCGTAGTAGACGTAGTTGTTCGGGTCGCGGTGCACCGAGGTGGCCAGCCAGAAGCGCGTGCGAAGCGCCTGGAGCTCGCCCGTCAGGCTCTCGGGGGCGGACAGCCCCGTGGGGAAAGCGGCCTCCAGCGCGGTGTCGGCGCCGCCGACGTGCCGCTCCAGCGACAGCGTGATGCGGCTCACCGCTTCGCTGATCAACTGGGCCGACAGGGTGTCGACGGTGTCCCGGCCGGCACGCCAGGACAGGCCGCCCACCAGCAGCACCAGCGCCAGGATCAGCACCACGTAGGGAAGCGTCAGCAGGCTGCGCAGGCTCAGCCGCCGCGGCAGCGCGCGCCAGGCAGGTCCGCGCGGCTCAGCCATGGGCGGCAGGCAGCACGCCCTGGATGACGCCGGCTTCGCGCAGCAGGGCGTCGGCCCGGGCGAGCATCTCGGCATCGGTTTCGCAGAACTCGAGCCGGTAGCCGCAGGCCTCGTGGACCTGTTGCCACAGCGGCTTCATGAACATGGCGTCCTCGATGTCGGGGCCCACCTGCCACAGGCACGCCAGCTCCGCCGGCATGACCCGCCGGCCCTGGCGCAGCAGGCCGTGATACGCCTCCAGCACCTCGGGCGAAGCCAGCAGGCTGCCATGCCACCAGGTGATGGAGACGTAGGGCACCGGGGGCGCCCATGTCGTCAGCAACTGGCCGACAGCACGCGACATCACGTCCACCATCTCGACGTTGAACGGGCCGGCGGCCTCGTAGCAAAGCAGGCGGCCGTGGTGCCAGACCTGCAGCTCGCCGTGCGCCAGGAAGCGGCCCTGGCGAAGCTGGCCGGCGTTGATGCGGGATGGGCTCGCGTCCATGGCCGCAGCATAGCGGCGCGGCGGCCCACCCTGCCAGGGACTTAGAATCCCGGGTTGCTTGCGTCTGGGCCCGGGGTTTCCCTGTGGGCGCCCCCGCGGCCGGCCGTCGGGCCTGCCAGGCGCACCCGCCATGTCCGAGTGAATTCCCCAAGGAACGCAACGTGTTTATCTCCAACGCCTACGCCCAGGCCACCACCGCCTCCAGCCCCGAGAACGGCCTGCTGGGCATGCTGCCCCTGGTGCTGATGTTCGTGGTCCTGTACTTCGTGATGATCCGGCCGCAGATGAAGCGCCAGAAGGAACACAAGGCCATGATCGAAGCGGTGCAAAAGGGCGACGAGGTCGTCACCGCCGGCGGCCTGATCGGCAAGATCGCCAAGCTGGGTGACAACTTCATCCACCTGGAAGTGGCCAACGGCGTGGAAGTGCAACTGCAGCGCAGCGCCATCACCCAGGTTCTCCCTAAGGGCAGCTTGAAGTAATCGGCCCCGCGCCCATTTCCGTCAGCCCACCCGCACGGGCGCTGATGCCGCCGTCCAGGCGCTGACTAGGACCCCCCATGAACCGCTACCCGCTCTGGAAGTACGCGATCCTGCTCGTCGCGCTGCTGATCGGCGCCCTGTACACCCTGCCCAACCTGTTCGGCGAAGCGCCGGCGGTGCAGGTGTCCAGCGCCAAGGTCACCGTCAAGGTCGATGCCTCGATGACGTCCCGCATCGAGGCCGCGCTGCAGCAGGCCGGCGTCAAGGCCGACTTTGTTCAGTTCGACGGCAACTCGGTCAAGGCGCGCTTCGCCGACACCGACACCCAGCTCAAGGCCAAGGACGCCATCAGCAAGGCGCTCAACCCTGAAGGTGCCGACCCGACCTACATCGTGGCGTTGAACCTGCTGTCGCGCTCGCCCCAGTGGCTGACCAGCCTGCATGCGAACCCGATGTACCTGGGCCTGGACCTGCGCGGCGGCGTGCACTTCCTGATGCAGGTCGACATGAAGGCGGCCCTGACCAAGAAGGCCGAGGCACTCACCGGGGACGCGCGCACGATGCTGCGCGACAAGAACATCCGCCACGCCGGCATCACCCGCGACGGCAACACGGTGCAGATCGCCTTCCGCGACGCCGAGCAGCGCACCGCGGCGCAGAACCTGCTGAGCAACCAGCTGCCCGACGTCATCTGGACGGCCCAGGGCGAAGGCAGCGACCTGCGCCTGGCCGGCAACCTCAATCCCAAGGCCCAGGTGGCCGTGCAGGATGCGGCCCTCAAGCAGAACATCACCACGCTGCACAACCGCGTCAACGAGCTCGGCGTGTCCGAGCCCGTCATCCAGCAGCAGGGGCTGGACCGGGTCGTCGTGCAGCTGCCCGGCGTGCAGGACACCGCCAAGGCCAAGGACATCATCGGCCGCACCGCGACGCTCGAGCTGCGCATGGTGGACGACGGCGCCGAAGCGCTGGAAGCCCTCAAGGGCAACGGCCCCGTGCCCTTCGGCACCGAGCGCTTCATCGACCGCGGCTTCGGCCCGATCATCGTCAAGCGCCAGGTGGTGCTGACCGGCGACGCGCTGGTCGACGCCCAGACCGGCTTCGACGAGAACCAGCAGCCCTCCGTCGACCTCACGCTCGACGCCAAGGGCGCGCGCATCTTCAAGGACCTCACGCGCGAGAACATCGGCAAGCGCATGGCCATCATCCTGTTCGAGAAGGGCAAGGGCGAGGTCGTGACGGCGCCGGTCATCCGTGGCGAGATCCCGAACGGCCGCGTGAAGATCTCCGGGGCCATGACCACGCAGGACGCCAACGACACGGCCCTGCTGCTGCGCGCCGGCTCGCTGGCCGCACCGATGGAGATCATCGAAGAGAAGACCATCGGCCCGAGCCTGGGCAAGGAAAACATCGAGAAGGGCATCGCCTCCGTCACCTGGGGCTTTGTCGCGGTGGCGGCCTTCATGTGCGTCTACTACCTGCTCTTCGGCGTGTTCTCGTCGCTGGCCCTGGGTTTCAACCTGCTGCTGCTGGTGGCGGCGCTGTCGGTGATGCAGGCCACGCTGAGCCTGCCGGGCATCGCGGCCATCGCACTGGTGCTGGGCATGGCCATCGACTCCAACGTGCTCATCAACGAACGCGTGCGCGAGGAGCTGCGCGGCGGCGCCACGCCGCACCAGGCCATCCACCTCGGCTATGAACGCGCCTGGGCCACCATCCTGGACTCCAACGTGACCACCCTGATCGCCGGTGTCGCGCTGCTGGTGTTCGGCTCCGGTCCCATCAAGGGCTTTGCTGTCGTGCACTGCCTGGGCATCCTGACCTCGATGTTCTCGTCGGTCGTGTTCTCGCGCGGCCTCGTGAACCTCTGGTACGGCCGCCAGAAGAAGCTCAAGAGCGTGTCCATCGGCCAGGTCTGGAAGCCTGAGCTGGACGTCACGCCCGAGAAGACCGACGTGGCTGCCAAGGCCTGAGGAACGCAGAACATGGAACTCTTTCGCATCAAGCGCGACCTGCCGCTGATGAAGCATGCGTTGATCTTCAACGCCATCTCCTTCATCACCTTCGCAGCCGCCGTGTTCTTCCTGGTCACCCGCGGCCTGCACTTCTCCATCGAGTTCACCGGCGGCACGGTGCTCGAAGTGGCCTACCCGCAGGCCGCCAACATCGAGAAGACCCGCCAGGTCGTCGAGAAGATGGGCTTCGGCGAGGTCCAGGTCACGCCGTTCGGGTCGTCCCGCGACGTGATGATCCGCCTGCCGGTGCGTGGCGACATGAAGGCCAGCGAGGTCGTGGACAAGGTGTTCGCCGAGGTCTGCAGGGCCGACGCTGGCACGGTGAGCAAGGTCCAGGAAATCACGCCCCAGGGCGAGCAGGTCAGCAAGCAGATCTGCAAGACGGCCGACGGTGCCGAGCCGGTGAAGCTGTCGCGCTCGGAAGTGGTCGGCCCGGCCGTGGGCGAAGAGCTCGGCCGGGACGCCGCCAAGGCGCTGGCCATGACGGTCGTGGGCATCATGATCTACCTGGCGATCCGCTTCGAATGGAAGTTCGCGGTCGCCGGCATCATTGCCAACCTGCACGACGTGATCATCATCCTGGGCTTTTTCGCCTTCTTCCAGTGGGAGTTCTCACTGGCGGTGCTGGCGGCCATCCTGGCGGTGCTGGGCTACTCGGTGAACGAATCCGTCGTGATCTTCGACCGGGTGCGCGAGGCCTTCCGCAAGTTCCGCAAGATGAACACCCACGAGGTGATCGATCACGCCATCACGTCCACGATGAGCCGCACCATCATCACCCACGGCTCCACGCAGCTGATGGTGGTGTCCATGCTGCTGTTCGGCGGCCCGACGCTGCACTACTTCGCCGTGGCGCTCACCATCGGCATCCTGTTCGGCATCTACTCGTCGGTTTTCGTGGCGGCGGCCATTGCGATGTGGCTGGGTGTCAAGCGTGAAGACCTGGTGAAGGTCGCCGTGAATCGGGACGACCCCAACGATCCGAACTCCGGGGCGGTCGTGTAGAGTGAAGCGAACTTCGCAACGACGCTGATCCCCTGCCCGCCTCCATGACCGCCGCCCGTAACCAGGCTCTGGCCACCCAGGCAAGGCGTGTCTACCTTGAGGCCCTGGTGCGCGGCATGACGCCTCTGGTCGCCGCGGTGGGGCAGGGCGCCAACAACCTGCTGGTCCAGGCCGCGCCGCACGCCGTCATGATGGCGCGGCGCGACGCCGTGCAGGCCTGGCAGAAGTCGGGCCCCAACTGGCAGATGGCCGTCGTCGCGGCGCTGCGCCATGCGGCGGTGCACGGCGTGTCGGACAACGCCCGCGAGCACGACACGACGGCGCCGGCCCAGTCGTCCAAGATGAGCCTGGTCGACGACTCGACCATCGAGCGCGAGATCACCAGCTCCCGGCTGGCCCTGGTCATGATGGACCGCGCCACCTGGGAGTTCACCGACCTGCGCACGCGCATGCAGTCGCTCGAGGGCCATGACGACCTGGAGCCGCTGGACCTGCTGCGTGCCCACGTCGTCGCGCGTGTCGCGCTGGACGCCTGGCACCGCGTGGGCCTGGACGCCAACATCTGGCAGTTGCTCCACCACGAGCTGCACGAGGAGTTCGCCCAGCTCGTCAGCGAGGCCTACCACGAGACCAACCGCTGGCTGATCGCCCAGAAGGTGCTGCCCGAGGTCGACCTGCGCCCCTTCATCCGCCGCACCGCCCAGGCGGCGCGGGACGCCACGGCCGCTGCCAGCGGCGTGCCGGCCCCGCTTGCCGCGCCGGTTGCGCCGGCCTCGCCAGGCCCGGGGCTGGGCCCGACGTCGGGCCCTACGCCCATGGCCAACGCGCCGGCCGTGCGCAGCAAGGCCAGCAGCCAGGCCGACGAGGTCATGGCGCAGCTGCAGCGCGTGCTCGCCCGTCACGTGCCGGGCTTCCCGGTCACCAAGAGCCAGGTGCCCGCCCGCCCCGGCGCCGGCAAGCCGAGCCTGGCCGACGTGTCGCCCGCCCAGGGGGGCGCCTCGGCGCCAGGGGGGGCTGCCGAGGCCGGCGCTGGCGCTTCCGCCGCGCGCCCCTCGCTGGCCGACGCGCAGCCGGTGGCTGCTTCGCCCCGGCTGATGGGCGCCATCAAGCACGCGCAGGAGTCACTTCAGCGCCGCCCGCCTGGCGTTTCGGAGTCCGGCGGGTCGTCGGCCGCCGCCAGCGCGCCGCGCGCGCTGGAGGAGATCGGCGCGCGCAACCAGGCTTTCAAGCAGGTCCTCAAGCAGGCGGCCAACAACCCAGCCGAGCGCGCGACCATCGAGATCGTCGCGATGATGTTCCAGAGCATCCTGACCGAGGAGCGCATCCCGGCCACGGTGCGGGTCTGGTTCGCGCGGCTGCAGATGCCGGTGCTGCGCGTGGCGGTCAGCGAGCCGGACTTCTTCGCCGCCGCCGACCACCCGGCGCGCCGCCTCATCGACCGCATGGGCGCCTGCGTGATGGGCTTCAACACCGCCCAGGGCAGCGGGCCCGGCGCCGAGCGGGCCAGCAACGATGCCCTGGAGCGCGAGATCAAGCGCGTGGTGCAGGTCGTCGAGGCCTACCCCGACACCGGCCGGCGCGTCTTCGCGACCGTGCTCACCGAGTTCGAGAAGTTCCTCGACCACTATTTCGAGAACGAGAACCAGGCCTCCAAGCGCGGCGTGTCGCTGGCCCAGCAGGTCGAGCAGCGCGAGACGCTGGCCATCCAGTACACCATCGAGTTGCGCAAGATGCTCTCTGAGGTGCCGGTGCAGGACGGCGTGCGGGACTTTCTCTTCCACGTCTGGGCCGACGTGCTGGCCGTGACGGCCGTGCGCGCTGGTGCGCAAGCCGACGTCACCAAGTCGATGAAGCGCGCGGCGGCCGACCTGATCTGGTCGGCCAGCTCCAAGGCCTCGCGCGAGGAGCGCGCGGAGGTGATCCGCCGCCTGCCCCCGCTGCTCAAGACGCTGCGCGACGGCATGAGCCACGCCGGGTTGCCGACCGACAAGCAGGACGAGCACGTGCGCCAGCTCAACAACGCGCTGGCCGCGGCCTTCACCGCCAAGACGGCGGCCATCCCGCGCGAGCGCCTGGACGAACTCATGGACCAGCTCGAAACGCTGGAGGCCATGCTGCCCGAGGACATCGAGGGCGACAGCCACGTCGACGAGATGCTCGTGCGCGACCTCTCCGGCCACGAGTCCGAGGGCATGGAAGTCGTCGCCGAGGGCGGCTCGGCGCCGACGCCGGCCATGGTCGCCTGGGCGCGCGAGCTGCAGGTGGGCGGCTGGTTCATGCTCGACTACCGGGGGCGCAACGAGCAGGTGCAGCTCGCCTGGCGCGGTCTGCGCAAGCAGCTGGCGCTGCTCGTCACGCCCAAGGGCCGCGGCGTGCTGTTCTCGCTGAACCGCATGGCGGCCTTCCTGCAGGCCGGCTTGCTGTTGCCCGCGCAGGACGAAGCGCTCACCGTGCAGGCCACGCGCAAGGCTCTCGCCAAGCTCGACGCCGATCCCGATCAGCTGCTGAAATGAACAACGGCGCCAGAGGCGCCGTTGTCGTGGGAGGGGTTTGGTCAGTGGATCAGCCGGTCTTCCGGCGCGACGAAGAGTTCGTCGAGGATCAGCGCATCGGGCTCCTCGCCCAGGCACCAGAACACCATCAGCACGATGATCTTCAGGTCTTCCAGGTCCATCGGGGCGCCGGGGATGGCCATGGCGCGGTCGATGACCATCTCGCGCATCGGCCCGGGCAGCACGCCGGCCGATTCGAGGAAGCTGATGAAGCCGACCGAGGCTTCGCCCAGGTGCTCGATCTCGGCGGCCGAGTACACGCGCATCGCGTGCTCGCTCTGCTCACCCTGGTAGGACTCACCGGCGGCAGCCAGCCCGTCGAGCCAGTTCAGTGCCTCCTGGATCTCGTCATTCTCGAAGCCCACCGCCGTCAGCTTGCGTGCAAGCTGCGCATGGTCGGGGCAGGCGTCCGGGCGCCAATAGGTCTCGTAGAGATAAACCAGGACATCGAACATCGTGAGGGGATGATAGCCCACGGTCTGACCCGGCCCGGACGCGAATAACCCCTCGGATCGGGCTCTGATATCCGGGGTTAAGCTCGCTATCCCGCTTGCCTTTGCTGGAACAGTTGCCCCGGCAGGCGCGCCACGCGGCCGTCGAGTTCGAGTTCCAGCAGCGCCGCGCTCAGCGCCGCGGCGGGCCAGCCGCAGCGGGCCATCAGGGCGTCCAGGTTGACGGGGTCGAAGCCCATGGCATCCAGCAGCGCCTGCTGGGCGTGCGGTGCCGGTGTGGGGCTTGGGTCGGGTGCCGGCGTAGGCGGCGGGTGCCGCACGCCCAGGGGCGGCAACTCTTCCAGCACGTCCTCGGCCGATTCCACCAGCTTGGCGCCTTGCCGGATCAGTGCATGGCAGCCCCGTGCCTGCGGTGAATGGATGGAGCCCGGGATGGCGAACACCTCGCGCCCGGCCTCGACGGCCTGCCGGGCCGTGATCAGTGAACCCGACTGCACGGCCGCCTCCACCACCAGGCAACCTTGGCTCAGGCCGGCAATGATGCGGTTGCGCCGCGGGAAGTTGGCCTGCATCACCGGCGTGCCCAGCGAGTATTCACTCACGATCAAGCCTGCGCCGGCCAACAGCCGGGCGGCGAGCTTCTCGTTGCGGCGGGGGTAGACCTGGTCCAACCCCGTGCCGACGACGGCGATCGTGGCGCCGCCGACGTCCAGTGCCCCGTCATGCGCCGCGGCGTCCACCCCCAGCGCCAGGCCCGACACGATGGTGTAGCCGGCCCGTGCCAGCGCCCGGGCAAAGGCGCGGGCGTTGTCTTCACCCTGGGCCGTGGGGTTGCGGCTGCCGACGATGGCCAGCGCCGGTGTGGCCAGCAACTCCCGGCGCCCTTTCAGCCACAGCAGCAGCGGCGGGTCGGCCGTGGCCAGCAGGGCGGCGGGGTAGTCGGCGTCGCCCAGCAGCAGCAGGTCGTGGCCGGGCTCGGCCAGCCACTCGGTCGCCTGGCTGATCAGCCCGGGCAGATGTTCGGGTGGCTGGTTGAAGGCCTGCCGCTGCCGGGGCGTGAGCGCCTGGCCGAGGGCGGCGGCGGGCAGCTCGAAGACCGCCTGCGGGCTGCCGGCCATGGCCAGCAGCCGCCGGGCGGCGTCGGGGCTGACGCTCTCGGTCAGCCGCAGCCAGGCGGCCAGCTCCGCCGGGTCGAGCTTCAAGGCTGCGTGAAGCGGTCGCCGGCCTTCACCGGCTCCTTGACCGAAATGATCAGCGCGTAGGACACGCGCTCGTACACCTCGAACACGAACAGCACGCCGTGGCGTTCATCCGGCAGCTTGACGGTCTGGGCCTTGGCCTGCGTCTTGTCGACGGCGATGGCGCCGTCGCGCCACAGGGCCAGCACATGGCCACGCTCCATGCCGTCTCGACGGCCGCGGTTGAGCGCGACGATCTGGTTCTGGCCGGCGTTGAGCGCCTCGCCGTAGATCGCGGCGATCTGACCCGCGATCGGTTGCTCGGGCGCATGGGGGACGTAGCGGTCGAGGTTGCGCGCGGGCGCCGGCATCAGGCGGTCGCCCATGCCCACTTCCTGCTTGATGAGCTTGATCGTCATCGTGGCCGGGACCGGCAGGTCCTTGCCGTCCGCGTCCCTTTGCGTCGAGGCGGCCCGGGTCAGCTCGGCGGTGCCGACGTACGGCGCTTCGTAGCCGAGGATTTCCTTCGTGGTCGGATCGCGCAGCTCACGGGCGGTGCGGAAGACGCGGAACTCCACGTTGTTGCCGAAGTCGCCGCGGGCATAGGCCAGGTCGCCCTGGCTCAGCATCACATGACCCTCCTGGGCGGCCACGATGCGCGGGGCGGTGGCGAGCTTGTCGGAGTCGAACACGACGGCGTCGGTCAGGAAAGGCTGGATCAGGTTCAGCGGGATGGACGTGATCGGGTTGGCATCCAGCGAGGCGATGCGCATGCGCGGGCTCAGCTTGACGGCGCCGCCTGGCGCACTGCCGCCCACATCTTGGGCGAGTTGCAGCCGCGCGCGGCCGTCGCTCTTGACCAGCAGCAACACCTGGCCCGGGTAGATCAGGTGAGGGTTGCGGATCTGGTCGCGGTTCATGCCCCAGAGCTCGGGCCAGCGCCAGGGGCTCTTCAGGAACAGCTGGGAGATGTCCCAGAGCGTGTCGCCGGCCTTCACCGTGTGCTGGTCGGGGGCGTTGGGCGCCAGCTCCGACAGCGGCACGCCGGCGGAGGCGACCTGGTCGGCCACGCGGCGCTGTTCGGGCGTGATGGGCAGTTGGCTGGTCTGGGCCCAGGCCGAGGCCGTTGCGAAGGCCAGGCAGGCCGCAAGGACGGAAATGTGGGCAGGACGGGCAGCGGGCATCGGGAGCGGTCTCCGAAGGGATTGCCGGATCGGCGAAAATCCGGGTGATTCTGCCCGCATTCAACCTGGCCGGCCCGCGCTTGCGAGTGCTTACAAAGCACCGGGCGTGGCCCGTGCCCCACATTCCATGGCACAACTCCACATCCTCCGCTACCCCGACCCGCGTCTGCACACGGTCGCCAAGCCTGTCGACGTGGTCGACGAGCGCATCCGCCGCCTTGTCGACGACATGCTCGAGACCATGTACGCCGCCGACGGCGTGGGCCTGGCCGCCACGCAGGTGGACGTGCACGAGCGCGTCCTCGTCATCGACACCTCCCAGGAGCGCGACACGCCGCGCGTGCTGATCAACCCGGAGCTGGTGCGGGTGAGCGATCGCATGGTGGACGGCGAGGAGGGCTGCCTGTCCGTCCCCCAGATCTATGACAAGGTGCCGCGCCATGCCGAAGTCACCGTGCGCGCCACCAACCGCGACGGCGAGGTCTACGAGTTCGACGCCGACGGCCTGCTGGCCGTGTGCGTGCAGCACGAGATGGACCACCTCATGGGCAAGGTCTTCGTCGAGTACCTGAGCCCCCTCAAGCGCGACCGCATCAAGACCAAGATGGTCAAGAAGACCCGCGAAGAGGAAGCCGAGGCGAAGAAGCGCCAGCAGCGCTTCTGAGCGGCGCGCCGATGAGAGTCGTCTTCGCCGGCACGCCGGAATTCGCCGCCGTCGCGCTGGACGCCCTGCTGGCCGCCGGCTTCACGGTGCCGCTGGTGCTCACCCAGCCGGACCGCCCCGCCGGGCGCGGCATGAAGCTGCAGGCCTCCGCCGTCAAGCAGCGCGCCCTGGCCGCCGGCATCCCGGTCGCCCAGCCCCAGGGCCTGAGGCTGGACGGCAAGTACGCCGCCGATGCCGCTGCCGCGCGCGAGGCGCTGGTGGCCGCCCAGGCCGACGTGATGGTGGTGGCCGCCTACGGCCTGATCCTGCCCCAGTGGGTGCTGGACACGCCGCCCCGCGGCTGCCTGAACATCCACGCTTCGCTGCTGCCGCGCTGGCGCGGTGCGGCGCCCATCCACCGCGCCATCGAGGCGGGCGACGTAGAGACAGGCATCACCATCATGCAAATGGATGCGGGCCTGGACACCGGCGACATGCTGCTCATCGGCCGCGAGCCCATCCGTGCCGACGACACGACGGCCGTGCTGCACGACCGCCTTGCGGCCCTGGGTGGCCGGCTGATCGTGGAGGCCCTGCAGGCGCCCGCGCTCACGCGCACGGTGCAGCCGGCCGAGGGCGTCACCTACGCCCACAAGATCGAGAAGGCCGAGAGCACCATCGACTGGCGCCAGCCTGCCGCCGAGATCGAGCGGCGCCTGCGCGCCTTCGACCCCTTCCCCGGCGGCGTGGCGACGCTGGGCGGCGAGGCGGTGAAGGTCTGGCGCGCGCAAATTGCACCCGGGCAGGGTGCGCCTGGCGAAGTGATCGCGCCCGGGCCGGTGGTGGCCTGCGGCGAGGGCGCGTTGCGGCTTACCGAGCTGCAGCGGGCCGGTGGCAAGCGCGGCCCGGCGGCGGCTTTCCTGCAGGCCCGCCCCATTGGCGTGGGCGAGCGCTTCGACGCTTGAAAACCCGCGCCGTGGCACCATCTGCTTCGGCATCCACGCATCACCTGAGGGCCCGCTGACATGTTCAACCTGCTGAAGACCGCCGTCCTGATGGCCGCCATCACGGCGCTGTTCATGGCGGTGGGCGCCATGATCGGCGGCAAGACCGGCATGCTCATCGCACTGCTGGTGGCCGTGGGCATGAACTTCTTCAGCTACTGGTTCTCCGCGGACATGGTGCTGAAGATGTACAACGCCCGCGAGGTCGACGCGAGCTCGGCGCCGCAGTTCCACGGCATGGTGGCCGAACTGGCCCAGCGCGCCGGCCTGCCCATGCCGCGCGTCTACCTGATCGACGAGGACGCGCCCAACGCCTTCGCCACCGGCCGCAACCCCGAGCACGCCGCCGTGGCGGCCACCACCGGCATCCTGCGGGTGCTGTCCGAGCGCGAGCTGCGCGGTGTGATGGCGCACGAACTGGCCCACGTCGCCCACCGCGACATCCTGATCAGCACCGTCAGCGCGACGATGGCCGGTGCCATCTCCATGCTGGCCAATTTCGCCGTGTTCTTTGGCGGGCGCGACGAGAACGGCCGCCCGACCAACCCGATCGCCGGCATCGCCGTGGCGCTGCTGGCCCCGCTGGCCGCCAGCCTCATCCAGATGGCCATCAGCCGCGCGCGCGAGTTCGAGGCCGACCGCGGCGGCGCCGAGATCTCCGGCGACCCGGCGGCCCTGGCCTCGGCGCTGGACAAGATCCACCGCGTCGCCCAGGGCATCCCGCTGGCGCCGGCCGAGGCCCACCCCGAGACGGCGCAGATGATGATCATGAACCCGCTGTCCGGCGGCGGGTTGCGCGGCCTGTTCTCGACGCACCCGTCGACCGAAGAGCGCGTCGCCCGGCTCATGGCGATGGCGCGACGCTGATTCAAGTTCGTCGCGGCGGGGTCGATACTGCAGAAGATGAAGCGCCTTCTTCTTGCCCTGCCCCTGCTCGCAGCCCTGTCGGCCTGCGAGCAACTGGGCATCGAAGACCCGGTCAAGGTGGCTGCGGCCAAGGAAGCCGAGGGTAAGGCCATCGGCAGCGCCTGCCGGCACGCCATGCGCGCCATCGAGGACTGCTACGTGCTCAACCCCAAGGCCCAGAAGGCCGCCGTCTACACCGGCTGGCGCGAGATGGACGAGTACATGCGCGAGAACAAGCTCGAAGGCATCGCACCCGTCGTGCCGCGCCCGGGCGCCAAGCCCAAGACCGACGAGGAAGACACCCCGCCGGCCGACAAGGGCGCCAGCAAGGCGACGGACAAGGCTGCCGAGAAGCCGGCCGACAAGGCCAAGGCCCACTGAACAGCGCGCCAGGCCGCATTTCAGCCCTCCGATCCTGCGCGCCGTCGCGCCAGCTTCGACGCCGCCAGCGCCCCCCGGCACCATGGGCACCATCGCAACCCAGATGGAGCCCGCCATGCACACACCCCGCCGCCTCTTCGCCCTCGGTCTCGTGGCTGCCGCCTTCGCCGGTGCCGCCGGCACGGCAGGCGCCTGGAGCTGGTCGATCAACAGCGAGCGCGTCAACGGCAACGGCGACATCGCCACCGAGGCGCGCGACACCGGTGCCTTTGACGGCATCGCCGTCTCCGGCGGCTTCAACCTGGTCGTGCGGCAAGGGGCCAGCCACAAGGTCGAGATCAAGACCGACCGCAACCTGCTGCCGCTCATCGAAACCCGCGTCGTGGAAGGCAGCAAGGGCCGCACGCTGCAGATCGAGCCCAAGAAGGGCGTCAACGTGCACTCCGCCACCGCGCCCAGCTTCGTCATCGAGATGCCGGCCCTGCGCGCGGTCTCGGTGGCAGGCTCCGGCACCGTCAAGGTCGAGGCCATGAAGACGGCTGGCGTCGATGCCGCCATTGCCGGTTCCGGCGACATCCGCTTCGCCAACCTGGAAGCCGACAAGCTCGCCATGAAGGTCAGCGGCAGCGGCGACATCGTGGCCGCCGGGCGCTGCGCCAACGCCAGCGTCTCGATTGCCGGCAGCGGTGACGTGAAGGCCGCCGACCTGGTGGCCGAGGAGGTCAAGGTGACCATCGCCGGCAGCGGCGACGCCGTCGTCAACGCGACGAAGAAGCTCAACGTCTCCATCGCCGGCTCGGGCGATGTGAAGTACGCCGGCTCGCCCGAAATCACGTCGTCCATCGCCGGCAGCGGCAAAGTCCGTCGAATGGATCGTTGACCACCCCGTACCGGCTGCGCCGGCCCCCTCAAGGGGGCGCTGCCGTCGGCCTGGCCAAGCCAGTGCCGCGGCAGCTGCTGGATGAACGGCGGCGCCATGCGCGCCTTGCCGGGCCGCGACCGGGAGCCCGGCGAGAATGCGGCCATGCAGTTGATCGAGAAACTGCGCGCGCTGGCGGCCGATGCCGATTTCCGCCAGGGCGCGCGCGACATGGCCTCGCCCTCCCTGGGGCTGGCCGCCTGGGGGCTGGTGACCGGCGTCACGATGGTGAAGAGCGGCCTGTCCCTGCCGCTGGCCTGCGGGATGTCGTTGCTGGTGTTCGCCGGCAGCGCCCAGCTCACCGCGCTGCCGCTGATCGCCTCGGGGGCTCCGCTGTGGGTCCTGCTGGCGACGGCCTTCTGCGTGAACCTGCGCTTCGTCATCTTCAGCGCGCAGTGGCGCCACTACTTCGCCCACCTGCCGCGCTGGCGCCGCCTGCTCAACGGCTATGTCGCGGCCGACCTGAACTTCGTCTACTTCGTGAAGCGCTACCCCGACCCGGTGCCGGCGCCGGGCCAGCAGCGCTATTTCTGGGGTGGCGTGGCGGTCAACTGGCCGACCTGGCAGCTGTGCTCCTTCACGGGCATCCTGCTGGCCGACCGCATCCCCACGCACTGGGGCATCGGCTTCGCGGGCGTGCTGGCGCTGCTGGGCCTGTCGTACTCGCTGCTGACCGAGCGCGTGCTGTGGTGGGTGGCCGTGACGGCGGGCGCGGTGTCGATCGCCACGTATTCGCTGCCGCTCAAGCTCAACATCCTGTGTGCCATCGTGGCCGCGGGCGCAGTCGGCTGGTGGCTGGACGCCCGAAAGGCCCGCGCATGAGCACCGCCATGACCTGGCTGGCCCTGGTGGGCCTGGGCGTGATCACCGTCATCACGCGCGGCTTCTTCATGATCGCCGAGAAGCCCCTGCCCATGCCCGACTGGCTGCGCGAGCTGCTCAAGGTCGCGCCGCTGGCCGCTCTCGTGGCGGTCGTGGCGCCCGAGATCTTCATGACGCAGGGCCATGCCATCACCACCTGGCAGGACGCCCGCTGGCCGGCCGCCGTGGCCGCCACCGGCTACTACTTCTGGCGCAAGGGCATCCTCGGCACCATCCTCGTGGGCATGGCGGTGATGTTGCCCTTGAAGCTCGGACTCGGCTGGTAACCAGGCCGGAACGACGGCGGGCGAGAATCGCGGCAGTTTTCCTCAACTGCATCGCCCGACCATGAACGTCATCCGCTTCTCCGACCTGATCGCCGCCGGCAAGGTGGCCGGCCAACGCGTCTTCATCCGTGCCGACCTGAACGTGCCGCAGGACGACGACGGCAAGATCACCGAAGACACCCGCATCCGCGCGTCGCTGCCGGCCATCAAGATGGCGCTGGAAGCCGGCGCCGCCGTCATGGTCACCTCCCACCTGGGCCGACCGACCGAGGGCGAGTTCAAGCCCGAGGACTCGCTGGCCCCCGTGGCCGAGCGCATGGCCGAGCTGCTCGGCCGCCCGGTGCCGCTGAAGGCGGATTGGGTCGACGGCGTCGCCGTCGCCCCGGGCGAGCTGGTGCTGCTGGAGAACTGCCGCGTCAACAAGGGCGAGAAGAAGTGCAACGAGGAGCTGTCCAGGAAGCTCGCCGCGCTGTGCGACATCTTCGTCAACGACGCCTTCGGCACCGCCCACCGCGCCGAGGCCACGACCTACGGCATCGCCAAGTTCGCCAAGATCGCTTGCGCCGGCCCGCTGCTGGCCGCCGAGATCGACGCCATCACCAAGGCGCTGGCCAACCCGCGCCGCCCGCTGGTGGCCATCGTCGCCGGCTCCAAGGTGTCGACCAAGCTGACAATCCTGCAGAGCCTGTCCGAGAAGGTCGACGGCCTGATCGTCGGCGGCGGCATCGCCAACACCTTCATGCTGGCCGCGGGCCTGAAGATCGGCAAGTCGCTCGCCGAGCCTGATCTCGTCGGGCAGGCCACCGCCGTCATCCAGGCCATGAAGGCGCGCGGCGCCGAAGTGCCCATCCCCGAGGACGTCGTCACCGCCAAGACCTTCGCCGCCGGCGCCACCGCCTCCGTGAAGGCCGCCACCGACGTCGAGGACGACGACCTCATCCTCGACATCGGCCCCAAGACCGCCGCCAAGCTGGCCGAGAAGCTCAAGGCCGCCGGCACCATCGTCTGGAATGGCCCGGTGGGCGTGTTCGAGTTCCCGGCCTTCGCGCACGGCACCGAAGCCATCGCGCGCGCCATCGCCGAGAGCGTGGCCTTCAGCATCGCCGGCGGCGGCGACACCCTCGCGGCCATCGCCAAATACGGCATCGAGAAGGATGTCGGCTACATCTCCACCGGCGGTGGTGCCTTCCTGGAAGTGCTGGAAGGCAAGACGCTGCCGGCCTTCGAGATCCTGGCCCGGCGCGCGGCCGGCTGACGCATGGCGCGGCCCGGCTCCGCCTCGCCGGCGCTGTTGGCAGCCGTCGCCCTGGGCGCGGCGGCTCTGCATCAGCTGTATTGGCTGCTGCCGCTGGCGTTGATGCTGGGGCTGCCGGCGCTTTGGTTCGGCCACCCCTTGCTGGCCGCTCTGGCCGGCGTGACCTTCCTGGTGCTGGCCTGGGTGTTCCAGCCGCGCCAGGCAGCGCCGCCTCAGGTGCTGGCGGTGCACGAGGCGCCGCGGTTGTACGAGCGCGTGCATGCGATCGCTGACGCCCTGCAGGCGCCGCGCGTGCACGCCATCGCGCTGGACGACGAACTCAACGCCGGCGCGTTGGAGCTCAACCGCGGCGTGTCCCTGCGCCCGGTGCGGCGGGTGCTGGTGCTCGGGCGGCCGCTGCTCGCGGCGCTCGACACGGCGGCGGTCGAAGCGGTCATCGCCCATGAGCTGGGCCACTTCTCTCGGCAGCACGGCCGTCTGGGCCATTGGCTCTACCGGACGCGGCAGTCGTGGGTGGCGCTCAAGGGCCAGGACGATGCCGCGCTGGCGGATCCGGACAGCTCGGCCTGGGATCGGGCCGCGTCAGGCTTCGCGTGTCGCTTCCTGCCCTGGTTCGACCGGCTGAGCCTCGCGCACATGCGCCATTGCGAGTTCGAAGCCGACGCCATCGCTGCGCGCGAGGTGGGTGCCCAGGCTCTGGCACGTGCGTTGAGCCAGCTGGAGCGGCTGCACAGTGGGATGTGGCTCGCCGGCGCCCGGGTCCGGCGGCAACTGATGCTGCATCACGCCGAGCCGCCGCAGGACCTGCTGGCCCGCGAGGTGGCCGCGTGGCGCGATGCCGCAGACGCCTCCCCGCAGCCGGCAGGGGGGCCGGATGACGAGGACGACACGCACCCACGCCTGGTCGAGCGCCTCGCGGCCTTGGGCAGCGTGGCTGTCGACGCGACATGGCCGGGCACCTCTGCGGGTGCGACTTGGTGGAGCGCCGAGGGCTGGGTGGCTGTGGTGGGCGGGTACCGCGATGACGCGGACCCGGCTTACTGGCGCATGGCCCACCGGCTGCTGCAGCGCCTGGCGCCGGCGCCTGACGCCACGCCCGAGCGGCGTTGGCAGTTGGCCCTCGCCCGTGGCGAACCCGAGCCCGATGTGGCCGCGGGCAACACCCCCGCGGCGCTGCTGCTCGGGGCCCGTGCGGCGTTGCGGCGGGGCGACCGGGACACAGCGCTGCGACTGGCCCTCGCGTGCCGGGAGCAAAAGACTGCCGAGCGCGATGAGGCGACGTCCCTCCTCGTGAAGCACGGCCTCGGCACTGACGTGACGGAGCGGCGCCGCCATGCTGACTGGTGGCGCGCGGTTCAACGGCGCCGCGCGGCTGCGTTCGAGCAACTCGATGCCGAGCGGGCGCAGGGGCGCATCGGCCCGCCGCCGCTTGATGCGGCCGAGCAGCAGGCGCTGCGTGCTGCCCTGTGTGAGGAGCCGGCGATCCTGGAGGTCGAGATCCTGGGCCAGGACGCGCAGGTGCAGTCGGTCGCCTACCAGGCCGTGGTGGTGCTGCTGCGCATCCAGGCCGACGCGGATGAGGACGCCGTGGGCGCCGCTGCGCACGGGCTGCTCGGCTGGGTCGGGGCGCCGGCACTGTTGCGTGCGGTGCAGGTGCGCTATGCCGGCGAATCACTGACGCCGGCCCTGGCCCAGGCGCTGGCGGCAGCCCGCGAGCCCGGCACCCGTGGCTGATATCGGCTTCGGCATGGATCGCCAGCAATCCGGCATCGGCCGGCGCTGAAACGCGGCGTAATCTCCTGGGTTCGTCTCTGGAGACTCACTGCCATGGAAAAGAACAACGCTCCCTTGTCGCCGGCCGAAGCCGCGCTGCGCGACGCCGCCCTCGACTACCACCGCGCCCCGACGCGCGGCAAGATCTCGGTCACGCCAACCAAGGCCCTGTCCAACCAGCGCGACCTGTCGCTGGCTTACTCGCCGGGTGTCGCCTATGCGTGCCTGGCCATCGAGGAGGACCCGTCGCTGGCGGCCGACTTCACCTCGCGCGGCAACCTGGTGGGCGTCATCACCAACGGCACCGCGGTGCTGGGCCTGGGCGACATCGGCCCGCTGGCGGGCAAGCCGGTGATGGAGGGCAAGGGTTGCCTCTTCAAGAAGTTCGCCGGCATCGACGTGTTCGACATCGAGCTCGCCGAGAAGGACCCGGACAAGCTCGTCGAGATCATCGCCGCGCTGGAGCCCACGCTGGGCGGCGTGAACCTGGAGGACATCAAGGCGCCCGAATGCTTCTACATCGAGAAGAAGCTGCGCGAGCGCATGAACATCCCGGTGTTCCATGACGACCAGCACGGGACCGCGATCATCAGCGCCGCCGCGCTGCTCAACGGCCTGGAACTGGTGGGCAAGAAGATCGGCGACGTGAAGGTGGCGGTGAGCGGCGCCGGCGCCGCGGCCATCGCCTGCCTGGACGTGATGGTCGGCCTGGGCGTGGCGCGCGAGCACATCTTCATGTGCGACAGCAAGGGCGTGGTGCGCCAGGGCCGGGAGGACTTCGCCAAGCTCGACGAGAGCAAGCTGCGCTACTGCCAGAAGACCGATGCGAAGACGCTGGCCGACGTGGTCAAGGGCGCGGACGTCTTCCTCGGCTGCAGCGCCGCCGGCGTGCTCTCGGCCGAGATGGTGCTGACGATGGCCAGCAAGCCCATCATTCTGGCGCTGGCCAACCCCGAGCCCGAGATCCGGCCGGAGCTGGCCAAGGCCGCGCGGCCCGATTGCATCATCGCCACCGGGCGCAGCGACTACCCGACCCAGGTCAACAACGTCCTGTGCTTCCCGTACATCTTCCGCGGCGCGCTCGATTGCGGCGCGACCAAGATCACCGAGGCGATGAAGCTCGCCTGCGTGCGCGAGATCGCCGACCTCGCCAAGGCCGAGATCAGCGACGAGGTGGCCGGCGCGTATGCCGGGCAGGAGCTGCGCTTCGGCCCCGACTACCTCATCCCGAAGCCCTTCGACGCGCGCCTCATCCTCCGCATCGCGCCCGCCGTGGCCAAGGCGGCGGCCGAGTCCGGCGTGGCGACGCGGCCCATCACCGACCTCGCCGCCTACCGCGACACGCTGACGCGCTTCGTCTACCAGACCGGCATGTTCATGCGCCCGGTGTTCGCCGCCGCCAAGCGCCGCCCGGCACGCGTGGTCTACGCCGAGGGCGAGGACGAGCGCGTGCTGCGGGCCGTGCAGGCGGTGCTCGACGAGGGGCTCGCCAAGCCCATCCTCGTCGGCCGGCCCGAGGTGGTGAAGATGCGCATCGAGCGCGCCTCGCTGCGCCTGCAGGCCGGCCGCGACTTCGAGCTCTGCGACCCCGAGAACGACCCGCGCTTTCGCGAGTACTGGGAGCTGTACCGCGGGCTCATGGGCCGCGAAGGCATCACGCCCGAGGCGGCAAAGGCCGCCGTGCGCCGCTCCAACACGCTGATCTCGGCGCTGATGCTCAAGCGCGGTGAGGCCGACGCCATGCTCTGCGGGCTCGTCGGCCGCTTCGACGGCCACCTCGAGCACGTGCGCAACGTCATCGGCCTGGAGAAGGGCGCACGCACCTTCGCCACCGTGAACGCGCTCATGCTGCCCAGCCACACGCTGTGCATCACCGACACCTTCGTCAACGAGGAGCCGAGCGCCGAGGAGCTGGCCGACATCGCGCTCATGGCCGCCACCGAGATGCAGCGCTTCGGCATCCCGCCGAAGGTGGCCTTCCTGTCGCACAGCATCTTCGGCAGCTCGCAGCGCGCCAGCGCCAGGCGCATGCGCGCCGCGCGCGACCTCTTCGTGCAGCGCGCACCGCACATCGAGTGCGACGGCGAGATGCACGGCGACGCGGCGCTGTCGGAGAGCGTGCGTGCGGGCTACCTGCCCGACAGCACGCTGAAGGGCAGCGCCAACCTGCTCGTGCTGCCCAACCTCGACGCCGCCAACATCCTTTTCAACGTGCTGAAGATGACCGGCGGCCAGGGCGTCACCGTGGGTCCGGTGTTGCTGGGCGCCGCCAAGCCGGCGCACGTGCTCACGCCGAGCGCCACCGTGCGGCGCGTCGTCAACATGACAGCGCTGGCGGTGGCCGACGTGGCCGCGGCCGTGGCCTGAGCGGCGCGGGCCGCGCCGGCTAGGCCGGCACGGCGGCCGAGGCGAGCGAAGCGGGCTCCGGCGGCACGTCGACGCGCACGAGCGTGCCGTGGCCGGCCCGGCCCTCGATGCGGAGCGTGCCGCCGATCGCGTGCACCCGCTCGGCCATGCCGAGCAGGCCGAACGAGCCCTCGCGACGCTGGTCGCTCGCTTCGATGCCGCGGCCGTCGTCCCGCACCGTCAGCGTGCGGTGGCCTCCCGGCGTGATCGCCAGGCGGATCGTCACATGCCGCGCTTGCGCATGCTTGGCGACGTTGTTGAGCGCCTCCTGGGCCACCCGGAACAGGCACAGGTCGACGGCGGAACCGTGCGGCCCTTCCTGGGAGGTGAAATGGTCGGGCTGCACCCCGCAGGCCAGCCCGGTCTGCTGGGCGAAGCGCTGCGCCAACTGCTCGAGCGCCGCCACGAGGCCGAGTTCCTCGAGCATCTGCGGCCGCAGGTCGTTGACGATGCGGCGGGTGGAGGCGATGGCGCCGGCGGCGAGCCGGTTCAGCCGCTCCAGCGCCGCACCGGCGGCCGCTCCCTGGCCACCCTCGAGCCCTGCGCGCGCCAGCTGCGTTTCCATCAGCACCGCGGCCAGCGTCTGCTGCAGGTCGTCGTGCAACTCCCGCGCCACGCGCTTGCGTTCCTCTTCCTGAACGCGGTCGTGTGCCGCGAGCAGGCGCTGCAGCTGCACGTGCGAGTCCTGCAACGCCCGCTCGGTGCGCAGCCGCTCGCTGATGTCGCGCAGGATGACGGTGAACAGCTGCTGGCCATCGACGACGACCTGCGAGATCGCTGCCTCGATCGGGAACTCCGTGCCGTCGGCGCGCAGCGCGTGTAGCTGCGGCCCGCCGCGGCCCATGGCACGGGCGCTGTTTCCTGTCTGGCCGTAAGCCGCGATTGCCTGCCGATGCCGCTCGCGGAAGCGCGGCGGAATCAGGCTCTCCAGCGGGCGCCCCACGAGTTCGGCCAGGCCGGTGCCGAACGTGCGTGCCGCCGCCGCGTTGGCCATGACGATGGTCTGCCCGGCGTCGGCCGTGAGAATGGCCTCGCTCGCCGAGTCCACGATGCCGCGCAGCTGCGCCTCGCGCAGCCGCAGCGCCCCCTGCGACCGGTCCAGCATCGCGCGCGCCGTGTCGATTTCGGTGATGCCGCCTTCGACCCCGAGGGGTGCCGGCGATTGTTCGACCAGCGCCCGGACCGAGCGGGCCAGGCGCCCGCTCGCCCAGTCACCCCCCAGGGCACCGGCGAGGGTGGCTCCGAGCACCGCGAGCGCCATCGCCAGGGCCGCCCGCACGATCGGCCCGACGTTGTCTTCGCGCGGCACCTCGAGCACCAGCGACCAGGGCACGGTGTCCATCGGCAGCACGACGCGATCGACGCTCCCGGGGGCGGGCTTGTCGCCCGCGTCGGAAGGCGCAGGGCTCTCGCCGCCGGAGGCGTCCTTGCGGGCGCCGCGGCTGCGCGCGAACTCGTCGCCGCGGCTGTCGATCAGCGAGAGTGTCCAACCCGGCGGCACCGCGAACTCGTCGAGCCGGCGCGCGAACTGCGCTGCCGGCAGCACGCTGACCATCATGAAGGCCAGCTGGCCGTCGCGCAGGCCCGGGGCCGCGAGCGCCAGCATCGGCTCGTGGCCCGCCGGCCCGTCGAAGAACAGGTCGCCCGCGGCCGGCCTGCCGCTGGCGGCGGCGGCGGCAACGGCCGACCGGCCCACCGGCCGGGGCAGCGGCGGCGTGGACTCGCCGAGCGGCCGCGCGGTGTGGAAGCGCACGCGTTCTTCGAGGTCGACGAAGATGACGTCGCTGCCGAAGCCGTCGCGGTACGCCAGCGCCTCGCGGTACAGCCGCGGCCAGTCGGCAACGTCCGTGGCCAGCGTGGAGGAGGCCAGCATGCGCAGCCCGCCCATCCGGGCCTCGAGCTCGTGGTCGATCGCCGACGCCACGTTGTGCACCAGGCGCTCGGAGGCGTGCTCGGCCCCGGCCTGCGTCGCGCGGACAAAGTCGTAGCCGAGCCACACCGCCAGCCCGAGCAGCGGCAGCATGCACAGCCAGATCAGTCGGGTGATGAACGTGCGCAGTGTCATCCGGGCCTCGCAGGCGTGCAGCCTGAGGGGCGAGGGCCGTTTCTGCTTTGAACTGGGTCAAGGGTCCCGGTGGCGCCGGCGCCCCCACCCAGCCGGAAGTTCAGAAGTCCAGCCGCAAGGTCGCCGCCGGGCCGCGGGCGCGGATGCGCAGGTCGACGTTGTCGAACACCGGGTCGCTCCAGGAGGCGATGCCGGTGCGACGCCACGAATAGCCCAGCCGCAGCGAGGCTTGAGGCACCGGCGTGATGACGAACATGGCGTCGAGCCGGTCATGGCCCGCGCGGTCCAGCGCGCCCGCCACCGCCAGCCGGGCCTCGAGCGCGAGCAGCGGCGACAACCGCTGCCGCGGCGTGATCGTGCCGTAGGGCAACGTGTGCGAGCGCGCGAACGGCTGCGTGCCGGTGGTGCCGCTCTGCGGGCGCAGCTCGTAGTCGACGTCGAGCTTGAGGCCGCCCACCCCCACGTCGAGCTCGAACGAGGGCCCGAAGTAGAAGCGGTCGACGAAGCCGAAGTGCGACGCGACCACCTTCGCCTTCTGGTCGAGCACCGCGGGGCCGGTGACGAGCTGGCCGCTCAGCGTCAGCGACTCGCCCGCGCCGAGCGTGGTCGGGCCATCGGCCTGGTACTGCTGGTAGCCGGCTTCGAAGCCGCGCGCCGGGCCACCGGCGCGACCCCAGGCCGCCGGCCGAAGGCTCACGAGCAGCGCCGCGTCGCCCGAGTTCGAGTCGCGCAACGTCAGCCGCTGCGGCACCGCGCAGCCGGCCAGCAGGATGGCCGTGAGGGTGGCCGTGAGCGCGCCGGTCAGAGCCGCCGCCGGTGCGGCCCGTCCGCGCCCGGCCCCGGGGGCCGGGCCGGCGCGGCGCCGCTGCCGCAGGGGCGTGGGTCGCGATGAGCACGGCGAGACTTCCATGACACTCCCTCGGTCGCCAGGTGGCGCAGTTGACGACGGTCATCATGACAGGCCGCGCCCGCGGCGGCCTCGTCGCCCGAGACTACATTGCGCTGCCGTGAACCCTTCCGCTGTCGCCACCTCCGTGCCTGAAGCGCGGCCGCCCGCGGCCGAGCTCGACGAGGCCGCCGCACGCCGGGTCTGCCTGCTGCGCGCATGCGAGGAAGGACCGGTCGACGAGGCGCTGTGGTCGCCGGAGGACGCGGCGTGGGCAAGCCGGCTGGCCGACGAGTCGGCCGGCGCGCAGGCCTCCGACGCCCTCTGGCAGGCCGAACGTGCGCGCCACGCGATGCAGCGACTGCTGCCCCGCCGCCCGGCGCTGGTCCGTGCGGCGGCAAGGCACACCTGGAGCAGCCGCTGGGGCTGGGGGGCGCTCGCCGTCGGCGGCGCGCTCGGCGTGCTCGCGGACCTGGCCGGTGCCGGCCAGCGCGTGAACCTGCTGGCCGCGCCCGTCTGGGGCGTGGTGGCGTGGAACGTGCTCGTCTACGCGACGCTCGGGTTCGCGGCCCTGCGCCGCCTCGCCGGACCCGCGCGCGCGCGGCCTGCCGGGGCGGTTGTCGGGGAAGCGCGCGGAGCGGATCGGGCGGACCAAGCAGCTGAACCCGGCGCCTCCGGCGCGGGCTCGCTGCGCCGCCTGCTGCAACGGTGGCTGGCCGGCGCGCCCGCGGGCGGGGCTGCGGCCTCGTCCCGCCCGGAACAGCGCTTCGCGGCGCTGTGGGCTCAGGTGTCGGCGCCCCTGGCGGCCAGCCGCGCCACGCTCGTGCTGCACGTGGCCGCCGCGGCGCTCGCGGCCGGGCTCGTCGCGGGGCTCTACGCCCGGGCCCTGGTGCTCGACTACCGCGTCACCTGGCAGAGCACGCTGCTCGAGCCGCCGCAGGTGCACGCGCTGCTCTCGGTGCTGCTGGCGCCGGCCAGCGCGACCACGGGCATCGCGATCCCGTCACCCGAGGCCGTGGCAGCACTCCGGGTCGATGCGGCGGGCGCGGCCGTCACGCCCGAGGGTGGTGCCGCGTCACCCCCGGCGACCTCTGCGACATCCCCAGCGGCGGCAGCCGCCCCCGCAGCGGCCACTGCGGCCACGGCGCCCAATGCGTCCAGGCCGTCGCCGACGGCGCTGCGTCCGGCCGCCGCGTGGCTGCACCTGATGGCCGCGACGGTCGCGCTCGCGGTCGTGCTGCCGCGCCTGCTGCTGGCGCTGGCGGCGGCCTGGCAGGCCCGGCGCCGCGCCCGGCGCGTCGCGCTGCCGCCGCCCGGCGTGGGCACGCTGGCACTGTTGCAGGGGCGCCGGCGCACCGGGTCCGACGGGCGTCCGGGGCCCCTGGTGGTCCAGGTGCTGCCGCACGGGTTCGCGCCGCCGCCGGCCGCCACGCTGGCTCTGCGCGCCGTGCTCGCGGCCGCGCTCGGCGAGGGGCTCGAGCTGCGGTTCGCCGCCGCCGTGCCCTATGGCGAGGAAGACCACGCACCGTCGGCGCCACCGCCCGGCACGTCCTGCCGGATCGCCTGGTTCGACCTCGCGGCCACGCCCGAGGCACAGGCCCAGGGCCGGTTCGTCGAGCAGCTCGCGGCTGCGGCGTCGCTGCCGCTGGTCCTGCTCGTCGACGAGTCGGGCTACCGGCAGCGCATGGGGGCGGGTTCGCCGCGCCTGGCCGAGCGCCGCCGCGCCTGGCAGGACTTCGCCGCGGCCTGCGGCGCCGGGCTCGCCTCCATCGACCTCGAGCAGGCCGCCGCCCGCCCCGCCGCGGCGGTCGCCGCGGTGCAGGCGGCGCTGCGACCCGCCACGTCCTGGCCAAGATGACCGGCGCGCGCACCATCACCCTCACGCTGGTGTCGCACACCAACGCCGGCAAGACGACGCTGGCGCGCACGCTGCTCGGGCGCGACGTCGGCGAGGTGCGCGATGCGCCGCACGTCACCGAGTTCGCCGACGAGCACGTGCTCGTCGAGAGCGCCGCCGGCCACCGCCTGACGCTGTGGGACACGCCGGGATTCGGCGACAGCGTGCGCCTCGCGCGGCGCATGCGCCAGAGCACGAGCCCGCTCGGCTGGCTGCTCGGCCAGGTGTGGGACCGCTGGCGCGACCGGGCCTTCTGGATGAGCCAGCAGGCCCTGCGCCACGTGAAGGAGGGCAGCGACGTCCTGCTGTACCTCGTCAACGCCAGCGAGCCTGAGGCCGGCTACCTGGCCAGCGAGATGCAGCTGCTGGCGTGGACCGGCAAGCCGGTGCTCGTGCTGATCAACCAGCTCGGCCCGCCGCGCGATGCCGCCGCCGAGCAGGGCGAGCTCGACGCCTGGCGCGAGCGGCTCGCGCCCTGGAGCCACGTGCGCGGCGTGCTGCCGCTCGATGCGTTTGCACGCTGCTGGGTGCACGAGGCGGTGCTGCTGCAGGCGGTGCAGGGCTTGTTCGATGGCGACGCCGAGCGCACCGCGGCCATGGACGACCTGCGCGCTGCCTGGGCGGCGCGACGCGAGGCGGTGTTCGCCGAGTCCACCGCCGAGCTCGCCGCCAGCCTCGCCCGCGTCGCCCTCGCGCGCGAGGAGGTCGACGAGGCCCCGGGCCTGACTGCCCGCCTGCGCGAGTGGGGCACTCGCGTGCTGCGGCCCGACGCGCAGGACCCCGTGGCCCTGGCGGAGCAGCGCCTGACGGCCGCGCTCGCGGCCGAGGTGCGCGCCAGCACGCAGCGCCTGTTGCGCCTGCACGGCCTGGCCGGAAGATTGGCCGGAAACGCGGCGCGCCCCGTGGCGGGCTCGGCCGGGGACGACCGGGCCGGGGACGAGACCGTCACGCGCATCCTCGAGCGCGTGGCAGCGCAGGTCGAGCCGCACCGTCGCCTGCCCGAAGGCCGTGCCGCCGTGCTGGGCGGTGCGCTCACCGGCGCGCTGGCCGGGTTGAAGGCCGATGTCGCCACCGGCGGGCTCACGCTCGGCGGTGGCCTGCTGGCCGGAGGCCTCCTCGGGGCCCTCGGGGCCGCAGGCCTTGCCCGAGGCATCAATCTCGTGCGCGGCACGGGCCAGAGCTGGGTCGGCTGGGGCACAGCCGCAATGCCTGCCCTTACCGAGGCCGCGCTGCTGCGCTACCTGGCCGTGGCGCACTACGGCCGCGGACGGGGCGAGTGGGCCGAGGCCGAGGCACCGCCGCACTGGCCCGGCGCGGTGGCGGCGGCGCTGGCCGCGCGCCAGCCGGACTTCGAGCGCCTGTGGAAGGCACGATCCGAGCGCCAATCTGCCCCCGAGGAGGCCGAGCGCCTCGCTGCGGCGCTGCAGCCGCTGCTGGCCGAGGTGTTGCGCGAGACGCTCGCCCGGCTCTATCCGAAGGCTCCTGTCAGGGGCGCCCCGGATAATGTCCGCACATGAAGATCCTCATCCTCGGCGCGGGCCGGGTCGGCGAAAGCGTGGCCGAGAGCCTGGTCTCCGAGCGGAACGACATCACCGTCGTCGACACCGACCCGGCGCGCCTGCGCGAACTGCAGGACCGTCTCGACCTTCGCACCGTGGTCGGCAACGGCATCCAGCCCAGCGTGCTGCGCGAGGCCGGTGTCGAGGACACCGACCTGCTGATCGCCTGCGCCCCGCTGGACGAGACCAACCTCGTGGCGTGCAAGGTCGCGCACGAGATGTTCAGCGTGCCCACGACCATCGCGCGCGTACGCAGCCCCGAGTTCGAGGACGGCAACCCGCTGCTGGAGAAGAAGGGCTTCGCCGTCGACAAGGTGATCTGCCCCGAGGAGAGCGTCACCGACTACATCCGCAAGCTGATCGAGTACCCCGAGGCGCTGCAGGTGCTGGAGTTCGCGCACGGCCTGGTCAGCCTGATCGCCGTGCGGGCCGTGGCCGGCGGGCCTCTCGTGCAGCACAGCCTGGCCGAGATCCCGCAGCTCATCCCGGGCGCGGAGATGCGCATCGTCGCCATCTACCGCCAGGACAAGGCGCTCACCGACATCGACGGCTCCACCCGCATCGAGGCGGGTGACGAGGTCTTCGTGCTCGCCGCCACGGCCGACATCCGCACCGTGCTCGGCGCGCTGCGCAAGATGGACCGGCCGGTGCGCCGCATCATGGTGGCCGGCGGCGGCAAGGTGGGCCTGAGGCTGGCGCGCCAGATCCACGCCGATTACCAGCTGAAGATCATCGAGCCGGTGCACGCGCGCTGCGAGTACCTGGCCACGCAGCTGCCGGCGGAGGTGCTGGTGCTGCACGGCGACAGCACCGACGAGGAGCTGCTGGGCGACGAGAACGTGCACGAGATGGACCTCTTCATCGCGCTGACCAGCGACGACGAGGACAACATCATGAGCTGCCTGCTGGCCAAGCGGCTGGGGGCTCGACGAGTCATCGGCGTCATCAACCGTGCCGCCTATGCCGACCTGGTGCAGGGCACGGCGATCGACATCGCCATCGCGCCCAGCCACACCGTCATCGGCGAGCTGTTGGCCTACGTGCGGCGCGGCGATGTCGAGGCCGTGCACAGCCTGCGCCGCGGCGCGGCCGAGGCGCTGGAGGCCATCGTGCGGGGCAATGCCAAGACGTGCCGCATGGCCGAGCGCCGCGTCGACGAGCTTGACCTGCCCCCGGGCGCGCAGATCGGTGCCATCGTGCGCGGCCTGCACCTGGCCGACGGCAGCGAGGCCGAGAATGCCAAGCCGCGGGTCATCATCGCCCACCACGACACCACGATCCTGCCCAACGACCACGTCATCATCTTCGTGCCGCGCAAGCGCATGGTGCGCGAGGTGGAAAAGCTGTTCCAGGTGGCGGCTACCTTCTTCTGATGGGCACGCTGGCCGTCGTCGCGCTGGTGGGCCGCATGACGGCGCTGTTCGCGCTGCTCATGGGCGTGCCGCTCGCCTTCGCCCTCAGCGAGCACGACCCGGCCGAAGGCGCCTTCCTGAAGGCCGCCGGCATCACGCTGGCCTGCGGCGTGGCGATGAGCCTGGCGACGCGGCGCTTCCGCCGCGAGCTGCAGCCGCGCGACGGCTTCGTGCTGGTGACGCTGACCTGGCTGCTGCTGCCGGCGTTCGGCGCGTTGCCGCTGCTGTTCGCCATTCCGGGCCTGAGCTTCACCGACGCCTACTTCGAGGCCATGAGCGGGCTCACCACCACCGGGGCCACGGTGCTCACCGGGCTGGAGAAGCTGCCGCTGTCGGTGAACGTGTGGCGCTGCTTCATGGTGCTGGTGGGCGGCATGGGCATCATCGTGCTGATGGTGGCAATCCTGCCGCTGCTGGGTGTGGGTGCCACCAACCTCTTCAAGAGCGAGGCGGCGGGCCCGATGAAGGACCAGAAGCTCACGCCGCGCATCGCCGAGACGGCGCGCGGCCTGTGGGCCACCTACTTCGTCATCGCGACCGCGTGCATGTTCGCCTACCAGGCCGCCGGCATGGGCTGGGCCGACGCCTTCATGCACATGTGCAGCACCATGGGCCTGGGGGGCTTCGCGGCCTACGACGACAGCTTCGCCGCCTTCAAGTCGCCAATGATCGAGGGCGTGGCGGTGCTGTTCATGACGCTGGCCGGCGTCAACTTCTCGCTGTACTTCCTGGTGTGGAAGAAGAAGTCGGCCTGGGTGCTGTGGCGCGACCTGGAAGCCAGGACCTACCTGTTCCTGATGGTCGGCTCGGTGCTGGCAGTGGCGCTCTTCCTGAGCGCGCACGGGGTGTACCCCACCTTCGTCGAGTCGCTGCGCCATGCCGCGTTCAACGTCGTGTCCATCGCCACGACCACGGGCTTCGCCAGCGTCGACTACGCGAAGTGGCCGGTGTTCGCCCCGGCCTTCATGCTCTTCCTGTGCAGCTTCGCCACCTGTGCGGGCAGCACCGGCGGCGGCATCAAGCTGATCCGCTCGCTGTTGCTGCACAAGCAGGCCATGAGCGAGCTCACGCGCATCGTGCATCCGCGCGCGGTGCGGCCGGTGACGCTGGGCGGCGCCATCGTGCCCACGCAGGTGATGCACTCGGTGCTGGCCTTCATGCTCATCTACGGCTCGGTCATGGTGGTGGTGACGATGCTGCTGCTGTTCTCGGGGCTGGACCTCGTGACCGCCGCCACCGCCGCCATCGCGTGCATCAACAACACCGGCCCCGGCCTGGGCGAGGTGGGCCCGGCCTCCAACTTCCAGGGCCTGACCGACTTCCAGACCTGGGTCTGCACCTTCGCGATGATGCTCGGGCGGCTGGAGATGCTGAGCGTGCTGGTGCTGTTCACGCCGCAGTTCTGGCGCAAGTAGGTCGGCGGGTTCGCCCTTACTCGCGCCAGCTCGTGTCGATGCGATCGACCAGCCGCACCATCGCGGCGAACGTGTCGCTGCCGAACTCGGGCTCGGCGTTGACCTTCTTCGCATCCTCCTGGCACGAGAGGCGGATGGCGTCGCTGATGGGGACGGTCGGGCCG
>JAEUPJ010000028.1 GCA_016790285.1 Roseateles sp.
GAGCGTCGTCTTCGGCCAGGATCCGGCGCTCGACGCGCTGGCCTCGGCGATCAAGATGGCGCGCTCGGGCCTGGGCAAGCCCGACAAGCCGATCGGCTCCTTCCTCTTCAGCGGCCCGACCGGCGTCGGCAAGACCGAGGCCGCGCGCCAGCTCGCCTACATCCTGGGCATCGAGCTGATCCGCTTCGACATGAGCGAGTACATGGAGCGCCACGCGGTCAGCCGCCTGATCGGCGCGCCGCCGGGCTATGTCGGCTTCGACCAGGGCGGGTTGCTGACCGAGGCCATCAGCAAGAAGCCGCACGCGGTGCTGCTGCTCGACGAGATCGAGAAGGCGCATCCGGACGTCTTCAACGTGCTGCTGCAGGTGATGGACCACGGGACCCTCACTGACAACAACGGGCGCAAGGCCGACTTCCGCAACGTCATCATCATCATGACGACGAACGCGGGCGCCGAGATCATGAACAAGGCCACCATCGGCTTCACCAACTCGCGCCAGCAGGGCGACGAGATGGCCGACATCAAGCGTCTGTTCACGCCCGAGTTCCGCAACCGGCTGGACGCCATCGTGTCCTTCCGCCCGCTGGACGAGGAGATCATCCTGCGCGTGGTCGACAAGTTCCTGCTGCAACTGGAAAGCCAGCTGCAGGAGAAGAAGGTCGAGGTCAGCTTCTCGGACGCGCTGCGCAAGCAGCTGGCCAAGAAGGGGTTCGACCCGCTCATGGGTGCCCGCCCGATGCAGCGCCTCATCCAGGACACCATCCGCCGTGCGCTGGCCGACGAGCTGCTCTTCGGCAAGCTGGTCGATGGCGGTCGCCTGAGCGTGGACGTGGACGACAAGGGCGAAACGGTGCTGGACATCCAGCCCACGCCGCCCAAGGCCAACAAGCCCAAGCCCGAGCCGGCGACGGCGGCCTGACCGGGGCCACCCGGTCACGAGCGGGGGCGCTTCGGCGCCCCTCTTTCATGGCGCCTCAGGTGCTGGCGGGGTCCTGGCGGAAGAAGCCCGCCAGCAGCGCGTACATCGCCGGCTCTTCGCTCCGCATGGCCGCAGGCGCGACGAAGAACGCCTCCACGGCGACCGCGAAGAACTCCTCCACCGCTTCGGCGCCATAAGGGTCGATCAGGGTCGGCTCGCCGGCGTCCACGCGCTCGCAGAACCTGGCCCACTCGGCATCGATGACCTCGATCCAGCGTTCACGCTCGGCGGCCTCCAGCGGGGGCACGCCGTCGGCCAGGCCATCGCGCATGTCCATCACGTGGGCGAACTCGTGGATGACGACATTGAAGACCTCGTCCACCCCGAACTGCGCCGGGTCGTTGCTGACCGCGATGGCGTTCCAGCTCAGCATCAGCGGGCCGCCTTCCATGGCCTCGCCGGCGAGTTCCTCGTCGTACTCGTGCACGACGCCGTCCTCGTCTTCATAACGGCGCTGGGCGACCACCTCGCCCTCGTGCATGACGATGCCGACGAAGCCGTCGTACCAGCCCAGGCCCAGCTTCAGCACGGGCAGGCAGGCCTGCGCCGCCACGGCGACAGCGACTTCGTCCGTTACCTCGAAGCCGTTCACGCCGTGAAACTCCTTGCGCTCCAGGAACAGGCTGCACAGCCGGCGCAGCTCGGCCAGGTCGGCTTCGCTGCGCTGGGCGAGGAAGGGGTAGCGCAGCAGCGTCAGCTGCCACAGGGCGTCAGGGATGGCGCGGCGCTCGACCGCGCGTCGCTCCCGCCAGTCCCGAAGCGCCTTCAGGATCACAGCGACAGGCGCTGCAGGCCGGCGGCCGACAGCCGGATCACGTCGCCGCGGTGCGGCGCCGTGTCGAAATCCCAATCCGACAGCACCACGCGGCGCAGGCCGTCGCCGAGGTCGTGCTCGGCTGGGCGGTGGGTGTGGCCGTGGATCAGCGTCGCGGCGCCTGCCTCGCGCAGCAGGGCGCGGCAGGCATCGGCGTCCAGGTCGGTGGACATCAACTGGGCCGCCTGCGCCGCCCGGCTGCCCTCGCGCATCTGCCGCGCCAGCGCCTGGCGGGCGGCCAGCGGCTGGCCCAGCAACTGCGCCTGCCACTCGGGCGCCCGCACCTGCCGGCGAAAGGCCTGGTAGGCGGTGTCGTCCAGGCACTGGGCGTCGCCGTGCACGAGCAGCCAGCGCTGGCCGAAGGCGTCGAGCACGGTCGGGTCGGGCAGGGCGGTCATGCCGGTGTCGGCGAGCATGCCCTCGCCCACGAGGAAATCGCGGTTGCCGTGCATGAAGAACATTGCCTTGCGCGCAGCCGCATCACGCAGCAACTGCGTGACTTCGGCCTCGAAGGGTTCATGCCGGGCGTCGTCGCCCACCCAGACCTCGAAGATGTCGCCCAGCAGCAGCACGGCCTGGGCCGGCGTGTCGTCGAGGTGGCGCGCCAGTCGCGCCAGGGTGCCCGGCGTGCCCGGGCCCAGGTGCAGGTCCGACAACAGGTCGATGTGGACCCAGTGCGCCGGGGCCGCGAGCGTGGGGGTCAAATTTCCTTGGCTTCCTGGATGACGACGGCCTCGACCGGCACGTCAGCATGGCCGCCCGGGCCGCGGCCGGTCTTCACGCCGCCGATCTTGTCGACGATCTCGGTGCCTTCCACGACCTTGCCGAACACGGCGTAGCCCCAGCCCGAGGGCGACTCGGACTTGAAGTTCAGGAAATCGTTCTGAACGGTGTTGATGAAGAACTGCGCCGTGGCCGAGTGCGGCGCGTTGGTGCGCGCCATGGCCAGGGTGTACTTCTCGTTGGTGAGGCCATTGTTGGCCTCGTTCTGGATGGGTGCCTCGGTGGGCTTCTGGTTCATCTTCTCGTCAAAGCCGCCGCCCTGGATCATGAAACCCTTGATGACGCGGTGGAAGATGGTGCCGTTGTAGTGGCCGCTGCGCACGTACTGCAGGAAGTTGGCGGCCGACAGGGGCGCCTTGGCGTGGTCCAGCTCGATGACGATGCGGCCGTGGTTGGTGGTGAGTTCGATCTTGCTCATTTTTCGACGGTTGCCTTGTTGATGATGATGGCGTTGACCGGCAGGTGCTGGTGCACCTGGTAGGCCGAGACGGGGGCCGTGCGGATCTTGTCGACGACGTCCATGCCTTCGACGACCTGGCCGAACACCGCGTAGCCGGAGGCCGGATTGTCAGGCTGGCCGTCCAGCGGGATGTTGTCGGCCACGTTGATGAAGAACTGCGCGGTGGCGGAGTTGGGGTCGCCCGTGCGCGCCATGGCGATGCTGCCGCGGATGTTGGACAGGCCGTTGTGCGACTCCAGCGGGATGGGCGGCTTGGTGGGGCGGGGCTGCAGCACCTGGCCGTCACGCTTGGCGAGCCGGGCGTCGTAGCCGCCGGTCTGGATCATGAAGCCGTCGATCACGCGGTGGAAGACGACGCCGTTGTAGTGGCCGGCCTTCACGTACTGCAGGAAGTTCGCGACCGTCTTGGGCGCCTTCTCGGCATCGAGCTGGATGCGGATGTCGCCTTCGGTGGTCTGCAGCTTCACGACCTGGGCAGACACGCCCGCGGCGGCCAGCAGGGCGGCGAGGAAGAGAACAGGTTTTTTCATGGCTTGGGGGTCAGCGGGGCTTGTTCAGGTCGGCGGTCAAGGCCAGCGTGCGGCTGATCTTGGCGGCCAGGGCGTCGCCCGGGGCGATGGAGACCTTCTGCGCATGCTGGTAGGCGCGCAGCGCCAGGCGCACCAGCACGTCGCCGAGGTTCTCCTGGGCCTGAGCGTGGTCGGGTTGCACGCGCAGCGCCTGGTCCAGCGCGGCCTTGGCTTCGTCGAGCTCGCCCGCGGCGGCGTGCAGCACGGCCAGGTTGTTGTAGGGGTCGGCCAGGTCGGGGAAGTCCTGCGTGAGCCGCGTGAAGATGGCCTGGGCCTTGGCGCGCTCGCCGAGTTCCATGCGCATCACGCCCAGGGCGAAGCGCAGTTGCAGGTCGTCAGGTGTGCGGGTCAGGGCCTGTTCGACCTGGTCGACCGCCTGGGTCTTCTGGCCGGCCAGCCACAGGCGCTGGGCGGTGGCCACGTCGGTGGCGCGTGCGGGCAGCGCGGCCAGGGCGCCGAGCAGCGCGAGGGTGGGGAGGAGCAGGCGCATGAGGGTTGGAGCGGGGAGCGGCGTCAGGGGTGGCCGCTATACTGAAATCATTCTATGAGCCCCGCCTGGCCGCCCCCGGTGCGGGGCTTCTTGTTGGTGGCTCGCGGCATCTCCCGGGCCCGCCTTTCGTCTTCTGTCCCATGTCTCTGCGCGTCCACAACTCCCTCAGTCGCACCCTCGAAGACTTTCAGCCGCTCGTGCCTGGCCAGGTGCGCATGTACGTGTGCGGCATCACCGTCTACGACCTGTGCCACATGGGGCATTTGCGCATGAACATGGCGTTTGACGTCATCTACCGCTGGCTGCGCGCCAGCGGCTATGCCGTCACCTATGTGCGCAACGTGACGGACATCGACGACAAGATCATCCGGCGCGCCGTCGAGCGCGGCATCACCATCCGCCAGCTCACCGAGGAGATGACGGCCGCGATGCACGAGGACTTCGCGGCGGTGGGCCTGCTGCGCCCCGACCACGAGCCGCGCGCAACCGAATACGTGCCGCAGATGCTCTCCCTCATCGAGCGCCTGGAACAGCGCGGCCTGGCCTACCGGGCCGAAGGTGGCGACGTGAACTACGCCGTGCGCAGGTTCGATGGCTACGGCAAGCTCAGCGGCAAGAGTGTCGACGACCTGCGCGCAGGCGAGCGCGTGGCGGTGGACGACGGCAAGCTCGACCCGCTGGACTTCGTGCTCTGGAAGGCCGCCAAGGCGGAGGAGCCCGCCGACGCCAAGTGGGCCGCGCCGTTCGGTGAAGGCCGCCCGGGCTGGCACATCGAGTGCTCGGCCATGAGCTGCGCCCTGCTGGGCGAGAGCTTCGACATCCACGGCGGCGGCGCGGACCTGCAGTTCCCCCACCACGAGAACGAGATCGCTCAGAGCCAGGGTGCCGGCTACGACTTTGCCACCTACTGGCTGCACAACGGCTTCCTGAACGTCGATGGCGAGAAGATGTCCAAGAGCCTGGGCAACTTCTTCACCATCCGGGACGTGCTGCAGAAGTTCGACGGCGAGACGTTGCGCTTCTTCATGCTGCGCACGCACTACCGCCGCCCCTTCAACTTCAGCGACACCCACCTCGAGGATGCCCGCACGGCCCTCACGCGCCTGTACACCGCGCTGGACGCCGTGCCGCCCGCCGAAGTCACCATCGACTGGACCGAGCCGAGTGCCGCTGCGTTCAAGACGGCCATGGACGAAGACTTCGGCACGCCGGGCGCCATCGCCGTGCTGTTCGATCTCGTCAACGAGGTCAACCGCGACCGCTCGCCCGAGCGCGCCGGCCTGCTCAAGGCCCTGGCGGGCGTGCTGGGCATCCTGCAGCAGGCGCCGCGCGCCTACCTGCAGGGCGGCTCGGGTGACGATGCGGCCTGGATCGAGGAGCGCATTGCCGCGCGCGCGGCCGCCAAGGCCGCCAAGGACTTCGCCGGCGCCGACGCCATCCGCGCCGAGCTGGCCGCCAAGGGCATCACGTTGAAGGACGGTGCCGGTGGCACGAGCTGGGTGAAGAGCTGATGGCGTCGGTCTCGGAAGTCGTCCCGGGGTACTGGGACGAGGCCTGCAAGCATCTGGTCAAGCGCGACCGGGTCATGAAGAAGCTCATCCCGCAGTTCGGCGAGGCCCGCCTGCAAAGCCGCGGCGACGCCTTCGCCACGCTGGCGCGCTCCATCGTCGGCCAGCAGATCTCGGTCAAGGCCGCGCAATCGGTCTGGACGCGCTGGGTGGCACTCGTGCCGAAGTTCCAGCCCGCCACGGTGCTGGGGCTGGGCGTGGAGGAGCAGCGCGCGGCCGGGCTTTCGGCGCGCAAGGTCGAGTACCTGCGCGACCTGGCGGAGCACTTCGCCTCGGGCCAGGTCCACGTGCGCCAATGGGCGCAGATGGACGACGAAGCCATCATCGAGGAGCTCGTCGCCATCCGCGGCATCGGCCGCTGGACGGCCGAGATGTTCCTGATCTTTCACCTGATGCGCCCCAACGTCATGCCGCTGGACGATGTCGGCCTGCTCAAGGGCATCAGCCTCAATTACTTCTCCGGCGAGCCTGTCTCCCGTGCCGAAGCCCGCGAAGTGGGCGACGCCTGGGCGCCGTACCGTTCCGTGGCCGTTTGGTACATTTGGCGAAGCCTCGATCCGCTACCTGTGGACTACTGATGAGCAAAAAGCACTTTCTGGAATTCGAGCAGCCGATCGCTGAACTCGAGACCAAGATCGAAGAACTGCGCTACGTGCAGAGCGAGTCGGCCGTCGACATCTCCGAGGAGATCGACCGCCTCTCCAAGAAGAGCCAGCAGCTGACCAAGGAGGTCTACGCGAGCGTGGCGCCGTGGCAGGTCTACCAGATCGCCCGTCACCCGCAGCGCCCCCAGACGCTCGACTACTGCGCCGAAGTGTTCACCGAGTTCCAGGAACTCCACGGTGACCGCCACTTCGCCGACGACCCCGCCATCGTGGGTGGCATCGCCCGCTTCAACGGCCAGGCCTGCATGGTCATCGGCCACCAGCGCGGGTCCGACGCCAAGGAGCGCACGCTGCGCAACTTCGGCATGCCGCGCCCGGAGGGCTACCGCAAGGCGCTGCGCCTGATGAAGCTGGCCGAGAAGTTCGGCCTGCCTGTCTTCACCTTCATCGACACCATGGGCGCCTACCCCGGCATCGGTGCCGAGGAGCGCGGCCAGAGCGAGGCCATCGGCCGCAACATCCTCGAGATGGCGCAGCTCGAAGTGCCCATCATCGCCACCGTCATCGGTGAAGGCGGCTCGGGTGGGGCGCTCGCCATCGGCGTGGCTGACCAGGTCCTGATGCTGCAGTTCTCCGCCTACTCGGTCATCTCGCCGGAAGGCTGCGCCTCCATCCTCTGGAAGAGCAGCGAGCGCGCGTCCGACGCGGCCGACGCCCTGGGCATCACCGCCCACCGCCTCAAGGCCCTGGGCCTGATCGACAAGATCGTCAATGAGCCCGTCGGCGGCGCCCACCGCGACGCCAAGCAGATGGCGTCCAACCTCAAGCGTGCGCTCAGCGATGCGCTGCGCCAGGTCAGCGACCTGAAGACGCCCGAGCTGCTGGACCGCCGCTACGAGCGCCTGCAGGCGTATGGTCGATTCGGCGACACCAAGAACCGCTGACCCCTCCGCCCCCGCCGTCGCCGTCGCGTTCAGCGGCGGGCTCGACTCCACGGCGCTGCTGCATGCCGTCACCCGCGCGGTGACGGGGCAGCGCGTAGTTGCCCTGCACGTCCACCACGGGTTGCTGCCCCAGGCCGATGACTGGGTGCGGCAGTGCGAGCGCGTGGCGAGCGGCTTAGGCGCCGGTTTTCAATGCACGCGGCTCGGCGGGCGGCCTGGCCCGGGTGAGAGCGTCGAAGCCTGGGCCCGCGCCGGGCGCCACCGCGCGCTGCACGACATGGCCGTGGCCGCTGGTGCCGACCTGCTGCTGTTGGCCCACCACCGGCGCGACCAGGCGGAAACCTTCCTGCTGCAGGCCCTGCGCGGCGCCGGCGTGGCCGGGCTCGCCGGCATGCCGCGGGCGCAGTGGCGCGGTGGCGTCTGCTGGGCGCGCCCCTGGCTGGCGCACCCGCGCGAAGCGATCCGGGCCTACGCCGAGCAGCACGCGCTGACGTGGATCGAAGACCCGAGCAACGCCGACACGCGCCTGGCCCGCAACCGGCTGCGCGAAGCGCTCTGGCCCGCCTTCGCCGCCGGCGAGCCCGGCCTGGCGCAGGCAGCGCGCTGGGCGCAAGAGGCCCATGCGCTTGCAGCTGAAGTGGCGGCGCAGGACCTCTCGAGCCTGGGCCACGCGCAGCGGCTCGACCTGCCGGCCCTGTGGCTGCTGTCACCCGCGCGGCGCAGCAACGCGCTGCGGGCCTGGCTGGCGGCCCATGTGCCGGCGCCGGCCAGCCTGGTCGAGCGGCTGCTGACCGAATGGCGACCCGGCGCGACGCAGTCCTGGCCGGCACCCGGCGGCGAGCTGCACGCCTGGCGCGACGGGCTGCACTGGCAGCCGCGGGCCGTGCACCCGTCCAAGCCCACGCCGCTCGACCTGAGTCGCCTGGGACACCACCCCCAGCCCGGCTGGGGCGGGGCCTGGTGCGTCGAGCCCTCGGAGCGCGGCATCGCCGCGGCGCGGCTGGCGCGCCTCACGCAGCGCCCGCGTGAGGGCGGCGAGCAGTTCCAGCGCGCGCCGGGCTCGGTGCCGCGCAGCCTGAAGAAGGCCTGCCAGGAAGCCGGCGTGCCGCCCTGGCGGCGCGACGGCCCGGTGCTGCTCGACGAGACGGGCGCGCTGATCGCTGTGGCCGGCCTGGGCATGGACGCCCGTGCCTTCGCCTCGCAAGATGAGCGGGGCTTGTCTCTCCGCTGGGTCGAGGACTCAGCCTTGCCGCAGAGCGAAGGCGACGGCGTGGCTGGCGCATAAAATCAGGGGTTTGCGAGCAAGCCGTCCCGGCCGCTCGCGCTTCAGCCTTCGCTCAAACACATGGCTCTGATCGTCCACAAGTACGGCGGCACCTCGATGGGGTCCACCGATCGCATCCGCAACGTGGCCAAGCGCGTCGCCAAATGGGTGCGCGCCGGCCACCAGATGGTGGTCGTGCCCTCGGCGATGAGCGGCGAAACCAACCGCCTGCTGAGCCTGGCCAAGGAACTGTCGCCGGCCAGCAGTTCGCCGGAAGTGAACCGCGAACTCGACATGATCGCCGCCACCGGCGAGCAGGTCTCGGTGGGCCTGCTGGCCATCGCGCTGCAGGCCGAGGGCGTCCCCTCCGTCAGCTACACCGGCTGGCAGGTGCCCGTGGCCACCGATTCGTCCTACACCAAGGCCCGCATCGAGAGCATCGACGACAAGCGCGTGCGCGCCGACCTGGCTGCCGGCAAGGTCGTCGTCATCGCGGGCTTTCAGGGCATCGACGCCGACAACAACATCACCACCCTCGGCCGTGGCGGCTCCGACACCTCGGCCGTGGCCATTGCCGCGGCGATGAAGGCCGACGAGTGCCTCATCTACACCGACGTCGACGGCGTCTACACGACCGACCCGCGCATCGTCCCCGAGGCGCGCCGCCTGCACACCATCAGCTTCGAAGAGATGCTGGAAATGGCGTCTCTGGGCAGCAAGATCCTGCAGATCCGCTCGGTGGAGTTCGCCGGCAAGTACCGGGTGCCGCTGCGCGTGCTGTCCAGCTTCACGCCCTGGGACATCGACATCAACGAGGAAGCCAAGTCCGGCACCCTGATCAGTTTTGAAGAGGACGAAAAAATGGAACAAGCCGTCGTGTCGGGCATCGCCTTCAACCGTGACGAGGCCAAGGTGACGCTCCTGGGCGTGCCGGACAAGCCGGGCATCGCCTTCCAGATCCTGGGCCCGGTGGCCGAGGCCAACATCGACATCGACGTCATCATCCAGAACGTCTCCCACGACGGCAAGACCGACTTCTCCTTCACCGTGCATCGCAACGACTACGCGCGCACGATGGAGCTGCTGCAGAACACGGTGGGCCCGGCCACCAACGCCGCCAAGGTCGCCGGCGACCCGAAGATCTGCAAGGTCTCCATCGTCGGCATCGGCATGCGCTCGCACGTGGGCGTGGCCAGCAAGATGTTCCGCGCGCTGTCGGAGGAGGGCATCAACATCCAGATGATCTCCACCAGCGAGATCAAGACCAGCGTGGTCATCGACGAGAAGTACATGGAGCTGGCCGTGCGCGCGCTGCACAAGGCCTTCGACCTCGACCAGGAAAACGCTGCGGCCTGACTTTTTCAAAGAGGCCCCGCATTCCTGATATAGAATGCAGGGCTTCGCCGGAGTCGTGACCGAGTGGCCGAAGGTGCTCCCCTGCTAAGGGAGTATGTGGGCAAAACCTGCATCGAGGGTTCGAATCCCTCCGACTCCGCCAAAACTTCAAAGCCCGTCCTCGTGACGGGCTTTGTCGTTTCTGGCGCTGGCGCCTGCCCAGGTGCCTCACCTGCGCGTCACCTGTGCCTCTCAGGCGTAGCGCGTCGCCCGCCCTTCGCGCACGAAGGCCCAGAGCTGCAGGCCCAGGCGCTGTGCGGTCTCGATGGCCAGGCTGCTCGGGGCCGACATGCAGGCCAGCAGGCCGACGCCGGCCATGGCCGTCTTGTGCACGAGCTCGAAGCTGGCGCGGCTGGACATCAGCACGAAGCCGCTGCGCGGGTCGTTGCCGCGGCGGGCGAGGGCGCCGCAGAGCTTGTCCAGTGCGTTGTGGCGGCCGATGTCCTCGCGCGCCAGGACCAACTCACCCGCCAGGCTGCACCAGGCCGCCGCGTGCAGGCCGCCGCAGCGGGCATTCATCACCTGCGCCGGGGCGAGGGCGGCGAGTGCCCGGTCCAGCGCGCCTGGCAAGAGGGTGGGGGCCTGCACGGGGGCGGGCTGCACAGCGCCCACCTGGGCCAGGCTCTCCAGCCCGCACAGCCCGCAACCCGTACGGCCGGCCAGCAACCGGCGGCGGGCCTTGAGCTGCTGTTCGCGGGCCGCCGTCACGCGCAGTGCGAGCTCGATGCCGGTGGCTTGCTGGGTGATCTCGACGTCCAGCAGGTCGTGCCGGGCGCCGATCCAGCCCTCGCTGAGCGCAAAGCCGAGCGCAAAGTCCTCCAGGTCGGCCGGCGTGGCCAGCATGACGGCCTGCGAGACCTCGTTGACGGTCAGTGCCACGGGCACTTCGGTGGCCACCCATTCGTCAGCCTCGGCCCCGTGCGGGCGCAGCTTCAGCAGTGGTTCGGCCAGATCGGCTGGCGCATGGGCGTCGAAGGGGACCATCCCGTCATCATAGGAGGGGCCTGGTTCACACCACAGGAAGCGCCTCGGGACCGGGCTCGATGTCCACGCCGATGTGCACCCACAGGTCTGCCGTGTTGAGCAGGGTCAGCATGCGGTGGTCTGTTCCTGGCGCGCCGCGCACGAGCCGCACCCGCTGGCCGGGCGCGACGAGGGCCTGCGTCGCGGCGATGCTGAAGACCGGCCCCAGCGCCGCGACGCGCAGGGCCAGGGCCTGCCCGGCGGCGTTGCGGCAGATCAGCACGGGCGCTTCGTGGGCGTCGACGGCCTGGCCGAACAGGGCAACGCCCAGGTCCAGCACCGGCACCATGCGGCCCTCGTGCTGCAGCATGCCGACCAGCGCGCGCGGCGCGTTCGGCAGGGACGTCAGGCGCGGCTGCTCGAGCGCTTCGACGAGCACGCCAGCGGGCAGGCCCAGCCATTCGCCCCCGACGCTGAAGGCCGCGATGTCCAGGGTTTCCTCGCCGCCCAGTGCCGCAGGGGGGACGAAGGCAGTCTCCTCGCCGGCACCCTGGCGCGGCGCGCGCGGGCCTAGTGGCATCAGCAGCACGGCGGCGACGTCCTCGCTGCACGGTGCGTGGCCGCGCTTGTACTCGCGGTAGCCCTGGGACATGGCGATGCCGGCGGCGTAGACCGTGCCGTCGATCTCCAGTTCGTGGTGCAAGGTGTCGCCGGCACCGAGGCTGGCCAGCTCTGACGGTGACAGCGGCGCGCTCGTGCCCGCGGCCCAGCGTGGGTCGGAGCTGGCCACGACCCGACCGTCACGCGCGACGAAGAGTGCCGCGCCCGCCTGCGCCGGCAGCACGTCGCGCAGCATGGCGGCGAACTGCGGCTCGCCGTCAAAGACGATGGCGATGCCGCCCACGGTCTGCCCGGCGTGGTGCACGGGTGCGGCGTAGACATAGGTGGGGTGCCGGGCCGAGCCGGCGCTCGCGTACAGCGGGCTGGCCTCATGGCGCGAGACGACATGGCGCTCAGGGTCGCGCAGGTCCAGGGCCGCGGCCACCCAGGGGGCTGTGAGCGCCTGGCCGACGTGGTGCGCCTGGGCCGGGTCGGACACGGCCACGACGCGGCCCTGCAGGTCATAGACCAGCAGCAGCGAATAGACCGTGTAGAGCGCGTTGATCTCCTGCAGCACCTGCTGTGCCTGCGCGGCCGCGGCACCCGCCTGCGGCGTGCGCTGGGCCGCGAGCGCGCGTTGCAGCCGCTCATCCAGCGCCCACCAGCGGCAGTCGTTGGCGCGCTCGTAGAGGTTGCGGTCCATGATGTCGATGGCCAGGCGGGCCTGGAACAGGGCGCCGTCGAAAACCGCCGCCAGCGCCGAGCCTTGCAACCGGGCGATCGCCTCCTCGAACACCTGGCGCAGCTGGCCGCCGGTGCGTTGCACTTCGTTGAGCAGCGTCGTCGCGAACCCACCGCCGGCCGGGCCCGCCGCGGCGCGCGCGTGGCTGCGCAGCTTGCCGTTCCAGAGCGTGCGCGCCAGGTTGCGCTGGATGCGGCGCGCCTCCAGCGGAATGCCCTGCAGCTCGGCGTCGAACAGTGCACGGGTGTCCAGCGCCTCGCCCAGGCGCCGCAGCTCTTCGCTGCGCGCGGGGTCCACATGCTCCTCGAACGCCCATTCCAGAGGCGTCAGCACGCAGGCGCGCCAGCCGGGCGGCCCCATGTAGCCTTCGTAGCCGCTCGCGCCGATGCAGGCGCACAGGAACTCCCGGCCCGCGAACATCAGCCGCTCGCCCTGCAGCGACAGCCTCGCCCCAGGCGGGACCTGCCACGCGTCCGAGGTTTGCAGCACGGTCTGGTCGGCATCCAGCAGGCAGATGACGGCGTGGTCGTCCTGGCCGTCGAGCAGCTGCCGGAAGATGGCCGCCATCTCGTCGGCCAGCCGGAAGGACAGGCACAGCAGCCCGATGACGCCGTCGCCGCTGCGCAGGGCGCGCGCGTAGACCAGGCTGGGGCGCCCGCCGCGCAGCGAGGTCGGGCCGTAGTGCTCGAAGTAGGGCGCGTCAGACGCCAGGGCCTGCGCGACCCAGGGCTCGTGGCAGGCCGTGGCGGCGACAGCGTCGTCCAGTTGGGCCAGCACGGCGCCTTGCGGCGACAGCACGATGACGTCGTCGTAGACCGAGTACTTGGCCGTGTAGGCCGCCAGGTGGCCTCGCAGCAGGGCCCGGCTGGCCGCGTGTTCCGGCGCGTCGGGCGATAGCGCTGCGTGCGCGCACAGCGGCCCGTCCGAGGCGAGGAAGCCCACGTCGGCCGTGCGTTCGAACAGGTTGCGCACGAGGATGTCGATGGCCACGCGCGCGCGGCCCTGGAGCTTCGCCAGCGCGTTGCTGCGCAGGCGGCGCGCGAGGCTGTCCAGCAGCGTGGTGGTCAGGTCGTGAAAGGCGGTGCGTGTGTCGGCAATGTCGGTCGCCGTGCCGCTCATCTGGCCGAGCAGCGCCAGGCTGTCCCACACGCCCTGCAACCGCAGCAGGGCCTCGCGGTTTTCTTCGACCAGCGCCATGCGCTTCAGGTAGGGGGCCACTTCAGCACTGAAGGGCAGGCCCCGGTGCCAGACGTTCTTGGTCAGCATGCAGTTCTCGACAACGATTTCGTGGGCGACGCCCGAAACGGAGCGCACTCGCAAGGGGCATGCCCGCGCTGGCCGAGGGAGCAGGTGCGCCGCCAGCGCGCCCGTGAGCATGCCCTGCCGCCGTAACTGCAGGGAACCTGCCGAGGTGGTTTCGCGGCAGGGCTCCACGAATTGGTGCCTGACAAGCCCTGTGGTCGCCATCAACGCCCCACACAAAGACGCGGGCGCCCCGATCTGGGGCGGGCTTTGCGATGCGCAGGCGCCTCTGTTCACGCAGCAAGAAGCTTGCGTCTCGTACCGGCTCCTCCATTGCCCTTCGAGCCGGTTCCGGCGGGTTCTGGCGGACGTGTCCTGTATGGCGCGCCCCGCTGCACGGCAGGCTAGCGCTCAGGTGGAGAGTCGAGCGCCAGGGCTTGCCGCAGCGCGACGGCCGCGGCTGGTGCCCGCTCCTTGGCGCCGCTGATGAAGAAGATGAACACGTCCCGCGCCGGCGCGGGGGCCGGCCCTGCGCCAGTGGCGGCTTCGATCAGGGGCAGGCCACTGGGCGCTTCGCCGCGAGCCCAGGCACGCGCGCAGGCCGCCAGCGCGGGGAACACCTCGGGGCGGCAGCCGGCCGGCTCCTCGGAGGCCGTGCGCATGATCCGCGCGTAGACGAGGTCCGCCGTCGGCTCGGCGATGAGTGGGTAGTCGTCCGATGCCGTGAGGACGGTGCCTACCTGAAAGCGGCGCGCCAGGGCCAGGTACTCGGGGCACCGGAAGCTGTCGTGGCGCACGTCCAGCACATGGCGCAGCGGCAGGCCCTCGAGTCGGGCGGGCAACAAGGCCAGGAAGGCGGCCAGGTCCGACGCATCGAACCGGTGGGTGGGCGCCAGTTGCCACACGATGGGGCCGAGCTTGTCGCCCAGTTCGGCAATGCCGCTGTGCAGGAAGCGGTGGACCGAGTCGGCCCCCTCGGCGAGCACGCGGCGCTGTGTTGCGTAGCGGCTGGCCTTGAGCGAGAACTGAAAGCCGTCGGGCGTCTCGTCGCGCCATTTGGCGAAGGTCGCGGGCTTCTGCGTGCCGTAGTAGGTGCTGTTGATCTCGATGGCCGTCACTTGCCGGCTCGCGTAGTGAAGCTCGCGCGCCTGCGGCAGACCCGGCGGGTAGAAGGTCTCGCGCCAGGGCTCGAAGTTCCAGCCGCCGATGCCGACCCGGATGTCGCCTGCCTTCATGCTGATTCTCCTGGATGGATATCCAGTCTAACGACGGCGTTGACCGGACGGCAAGCGGAGGGTCGACTGGGGCATATGACCCATCTCCGCTGGGTCATTTCACCCAATATGGCCTGCCGGCGTATTGGCGGACTGGCGTCGAGAGATGAAAAAACATGTTGCTGGACAATCACTTGGCTTCTGGTCGGCGACCGAAGCCGGTGTGGCACGCCCGGTGCGTGCATTGAGCGTCGGCAGGCGCATTGGAGCGCCCGTCGCCTTGAGGAGTCGGCATGAGCTGCCCCCTGATCCTGCTTGCGGCGCGTGCGCGGCTTCCTGCGCGCGGGCGGGATGCGAGCGGCCCGCGCGCGCAGGAGTGGCTACATTGCAGGGCAGTGCCACCCTTGCCTGAGGCGCGCGCCGTCATGCCCAAGCCCTGGACTGCCTTGTCGTCCCTCCGCGTGCCTCACGGTGCACCGCGCCTGGCGCTGACGCGGCTGTTCGCGGTCGTGGGCGCGTTGGCGATCGGGGCCTTCAGCGTGGCCATGGGTTTGTCGCTGTCGAGCTGGCTCGAGCAGCGCATGCTTGAGCGCGACGCCGCGCTCAGCCGGGACTTCCTGCAGAGCATTGCCGACATCCAGCACGTGGCGGTCTTCTTCGCCCGGCCCGATGGGGCGCCGGCGCCGCAGGTCGGCGAGTTCTTTGCCCACGTGGCCGCCATGCCCGACGTGCTGCGCGCCAATGTCTATGCGCCTGACCGGCGTGTGCTGTGGTCCAGCAATGTCGCACTCATCGGCCAGGTCTTCCCGGCCAACGACGAACTCGACGAGGCGCTGGAGGGCCAGGTCATCGTCAATGCCGAGCAGGGTGACACGTCGCACGAGAAGGCCGAACACGTCGGCTTGAATGCGGCGGTTCACCGCTACGTCGAGAACTACCTGCCGGTGTACGAGCCGCGCTCGCGCCGACTGATGGGTGTCATCGAGGTCTACCGGCGCCCGACGGCGCTTTTCGAATCCATTCGCGAAGGCCAGGTGCGCATCTGGGCTGGCGCGGCGGGTGGTGGCGTGTTCCTGTTTGCGGTGCTGGTGTGGTTCGTGCGGCGGACCGAGCGCGCCATGGCGGCGCAGCAGGCGCGCCTCGTGGAGGCCGAGGCCATGGGCATGGTCGGCGAGATCTCGGCGGCCGTGGCGCACAGCATCCGCAACCCGCTGGGCTCCATCCGCAGTTCCGCGGAGCTGCAGTGCGAGCTGGGCCAGGACCCGCATGGCGTCCACGCGGAGGTCATGGGTCATGTCGACCGTATCGAGCATCTCGTGCGCAGCCTGCTGACCTTGGCCGCCGCGCCGGTGGACCATGGCGGGCAGGCTGACCTGGGCCAGGTGCTCGCCGAGGCCGCCGAGCGCTTCGCGCCGCAGTTGGCCGGCACCGACCGTCGATTCGACCGCGATCTGCCCGCGGGCTTGGGCACGGTGGCGGCCGACCCCGTGCTGCTGGCGCAGGTGGTCGACTCGCTGCTGACCAATGCCGCGGATGCGACCCGGGCTGGCCAGCAGGTCCGGCTGAGCGCCGGCCGACGGGGTGACGAGGCGTGGGTGGAAGTGGCTGACACCGGCGCCGGCATCGATGCACGTCAACTGGGCGATGTCTTCAAACCCTTCTTCACCACCAAGCCCCGCGGCCTCGGCCTGGGCTTGAACCTCGTCAAGCGGCTGGTCGAGCGCCTGGGTGGCAGAGTCGACCTCGACAGCCGCCTGGGTGAAGGCACCCGCATCACCCTGCACCTTCCCTTGCGCTGACCCCCATGCCCGAACGCCCCTCTTCCAACCCGCCCGCCGGCCCCTCGGGCGGCGGCCGTGCCGTGCTCATCATCGACGACGAGGCCACGCTCGGCCGCAACATTGCGACCTACCTGGGCCGGCTGGGCTGGGAGGCGCTGTGGGTGGCATCCGCCGAGGCGGGGCTGCAGCGACTGCCGGAATTCCGGCCCGATGTGATCCTGCTCGACCACAACCTGCCGGGCGCCAGCGGCCTGGAGGCGCTGCCCCGGCTGCTCGCGGCCGAGCCGGCGGCCCAGGTGGTGCTCATGACCGGGCACGGCTCCATCGACCTGGCCGTGTCTGCCATGAAGCTGGGCGCGGCGGACTACCTTGCCAAGCCACTGGCGCTGTCCGAGCTGAGGTTGTTGCTGGAGCGCCTGCTGGGCCAGCATCGGCTCGCCCGGGCGGTGGACTACTACCGCGGCCGTGTCGCCGACGGCAGCGGGCTGGACAAGCTGCTCGGGGCCTCGGCGCCGATGCAGGCGCTGCGCGAGCGCATCGCGATGCTGATCGAGGCCGAACGCGCGCTGGTCGACGGCGATGCGCCGACCGTGCTCATCCACGGCGAGACCGGCACCGGCAAGGAACTGGTGGCGCGGGCACTGCATTTCGGCGGTGCACGCGCACAGGCGCCTTTCGTGGAGCTCAACTGCGGCGCGCTGCCGCAGCAGCTCGTCGAGGCCGAGCTGTTCGGCTACGAGCGCGGGGCCTTCACCGACGCCCGTGAACGCAAGACCGGGCTGGTGGAGGCCGCGCAGGACGGCACGCTCTTCCTCGATGAAATCGGCGAGGCGGACGCGGGCACGCAGGTCAAGCTGCTCAAGCTGCTGGAAGACAGGCGCTTTCGCCGCCTGGGCAGCTCACGCGAGCTGCAGGTCAACGTGCGCATCGTCGCGGCGACGCACCGCTCGCTGGAGCAGATGGTGAGGGAAGGGCGCTTCCGTGCGGACTTGTACTTCCGCCTGCGCATCGTCGAGTTGAGCGTGCCGCCGCTGCGCGAACGGGGTGACGACGTGCTCCAGTTGGCCGCGCATTTCCTCTCGCACCACGCACAGCGCTACCGCCGCGCGGCGCCCCGCCTGGACGAGGAAGCGCTGGCCCTGCTGCGCAGGCACGCCTGGCCCGGCAATGTGCGCGAGCTGCGCAACGCGATGGAGCAGGCCCTGCTGCTGGCGCGCGGCGCCGACATCGGCCGGCGCGAGCTGGCCTTCCTGGACCTGGACGCCCGCTCGGCGCCGGCAGCCAGCGGCTTGCCGGAATCGCTCAACCTGGAGCAGCACGAGCGCGCCCTCATCAACGCGGCGCTGGAGCGCAGCGGTGGCAATGTCACGCAGGGTGCCCGGCTGCTGGGCATCAGCCGCGACACCCTGCGCTACCGGCTGGAGCGCCATGGCCTGGCCACCGAGGGCGCGCCCACGCGCCCGGGTGGCCTGTAGGCATCACATGCCCGCGTAGTTCGGGCCGCCACCGCCTTCGGGCGTGACCCAGACGATGTTCTGCGTCGGGTCCTTGATGTCGCAGGTCTTGCAGTGCACGCAGTTCTGCGCGTTGATCTGCAGCCGCTGGCCGCCGCCCTCGTTGGGCACGAACTCGTACACGCCGGCCGGGCAGTAGCGGCTCTCGGGGCCCGCGTACTTCGCCAGGTTGACCTGCACCGGCACCGCGTCGCTCTTGAGCGTGAGGTGGGCGGGCTGGTTCTCCTCGTGGTTGGTGTTGGAGATGAACACCGAGGAGAGGCGGTCGAAGGTCAGCTTGCCGTCGGGCTTGGGGTAGGCGATGGGCTGGCACTCGGCCGCCGGGCGCAGCGAGGCGTGGTCGGGCTTGTGGTTGTGCAGGGTCCACGGGGGGCTGGCGATGCCGAGCTTGGGCAGCAACCACTGCTCGATGCCGGTCATCAGCTGGCCGGTCGTCTTGCCCTTCTTGAACCACAGCTTGAAGTTGCGCGTCTGCTGCAGTTCCTCGTTCAGCCAGCTCGTCTCGAAGGCCGCCGGGTAGGCACTGAGCTCGTCCTGTGCGCGGCCCGCCTCCAGGGCCGGGGCGAGGGCTTCGGCGCAGAGCATGCCGCTCTTGATGGCCGCGTGGCTGCCCTTGATGCGCGCGGCGTTCAGGAAGCCGGCGTCGCAGCCGATGAGGGCGCCGCCTGGGAAGACCGTCTTGGGCAGGGCCTGCGGCGTGCCGTTGTTGATGGCGCGGGCACCGTAGCCGATGCGCTTGCCGCCCTCGATGTGGGCGCGGATGGCGGGGTGGGCCTTCCAGCGCTGCATTTCCTCGAAGGGGCTCAGGTAGGGGTTGTCGTAGTCCAGGCCGATGACGAAGCCGAGCGTGACCTTGTTGTCCGCCAGGTGGTAGAGGAAGCCACCGCCGAAGGTGTCGCCCTCCATCGGCCAGCCGGCCGTGTGCACGACCTTGCCGGGCTGGGCCTTGTCCGCCGGGATCTCCCACAGCTCCTTGATGCCGATGGCGTAGGTCTGCGTGTCCTTGCCCTCGCTCAGCTTGTACTTGGCGAGCAACTGCTTGCCCAGGTGGCCGCGCGCGCCTTCGGCGAAGACGGTGTACTTGCCCAGCAGCTCCATGCCGAGCTGGAAATGGTCGGTCGGCTCGCCGTCCTTGCCCAGGCCCATGTTGCCGGTGGCCACGCCCTTGACGCGGCCCTGCTCGTCATAGAGCACCTCGGCGGCGGCGAAGCCGGGGAAGATCTCGATGCCCAGGGCTTCGGCCTGGCCGGCCAGCCACTTGACGACGTCCGACAGGCTGATGACGTAGCACCCCTCGTTGTGGAAGTTGCGCGGCACGAGCCAGTCGGCCATGCGGGTGCTGCCCTGTTCGGTCATCAGCAGGATGTCGTCACCCGTGACGGCCTGATTCAGCGGCGCGCCGAGTTCCTTCCAGTTGGGCAGCAACTCGGTCAGCGCGCGCGGGTCCATCACGGCGCCCGACAGGATGTGCGCGCCCGGCTCCGACCCCTTTTCCAGCACCACGATGTTGGCGTCTGGCTTGAGCTGCTTGAGCCGGATGGCCGTGGCCAGGCCGCCGGGGCCGCCGCCGACGATGACCACGTCGTACTCCATGGACTCGCGGGGGCCGAACTGGGCCAGGATTTCTTCGGACGTCATGGGCAAGTCTCCAGCAGCATTGAATTGCGCGCGATTCTAGAGAGGCTGGAGCGGGAATCGAACGGTCGTGCTTTTTTAGTGCCCCTGCTCTAGGCCGCTAGGATGGCCGGGGTTCAATCACAAGGCAGTCACATGAGCTACTCCATCAATCTCGAGGGCCGCGTGGCCCTGGTCACCGGGGCCTCCAGCGGCTTGGGCGCGCAGTTCGCCCGCACGCTGTCGAAGGCCGGCGCCTGCGTCGTGCTGGCCGGGCGACGCATCGAGCGGCTGAAGGACCTGCGCGCCGAGATCGAGGGCAACGGTGGCGACGCCCACGTGGTGCAGCTCGACGTCACCGACGTGGCCAGCATCAAGGCGGCCGTGGCGCATGCCGAGACGGAAGTCGGCACGCTGGACATCCTGATCAACAACTCCGGCGTCTCCACCACCCAGCGCCTGACCGACGTCACCGAGAACGACTACGACTACGTGATGGACACCAACACGCGCGGCGCGTTCTTCGTCGCGCAGGAGGTGGGCAAGCGCATGCTGGCCCGCGCGCGCGGCTCGGCGCCGGGCACCTTCATCGGCGGGCGCATCGTCAACGTGGCCTCGATGGCGGGCCTGCGGGTGCTCAGCCAGATCGGCGTGTACGCCATGAGCAAGGCCGCCGTCGTCCACATGACGCGCGCGATGGCGCTGGAGTGGGGCAAGTACGGCATCAACGTGAACGCCATCTGCCCGGGCTACATCGACACCGAGATCAACCACCACCACTGGGGTACCGAGCAGGGCAGGAAGCTCATCGACCTGCTGCCGCGCAAACGCGTGGGCCAGCCGCAGGACCTGGACACGGCGCTGCTGATGCTGTGCGCCAACGAGAGCCACTTCATCAACGGCGCGGTCATCCAGGCGGACGACGGCTTTGGAGTCTGAGCGCGCATGAGCCGTCGAGACCTGACCCCCTTGGAGGCCCGCGTGCTGGCGGTCCTTGTCGAGAAGGAGCACACCGTGCCCGACAGCTACCCGCTGTCGGCGAACGCGCTCACCGCTGGCTGCAACCAGAAGACGGCACGCGACCCGGTGATGGACGTGCCCGAGGCCGAGGTGCTCGCGACCGTCGAGGAGCTCAAGAGCCTCTCACTCGTGAACACCGTCAGCGGCAGCCGCGTGCTGCGCTACGAGCACAACTTCGCCCGCGGCATGGGCCTGCCGGGGGCTGCGGTGGCACTGCTGACCCAGCTCATGCTGCGCGGCCCGCAGACGGCTGCCGAGCTGCGCCAGAACACCGAGCGGCTGCACCGCTTCGCCGATGTATCTTCGGTGGAAGGCTTCCTGGAGGAGCTCGCGGCGCGCGAGCAGCCCATGGCCATCAAGCTCCCCAAGGCGCCGGGCGCGCGCGAGGCCCGCTGGGCTCACCTGCTGTGCGGGCCGGTGGCGTCGGTCGAGCAGGCCGCCGCCGTGGCCCAGCCGCGCGACGAGGAGGTCGCCTTGCTTCGAGCCGAGGTGGCTTCTCTGCGCCAGCTCGTCAACCGCATCGCTGCCGAACTGGGCATCCAGCCATGAGGTATGTCGTCCCCGCGGAGAAGAAGCTGACCTTCGAGCTGCGCATCCAGATGCGCTGGGGCGACATGGACGCCATGGGCCACATCAACAACACGCTCTACTTCCGCTATCTCGAGATGGCGCGGGTGGACTGGCTCGCGTCCATCGGCGCGCCACCCAACCCGGGCGGGCAGGGCCCGGTCATCGTGAACGCTTTCTGCAATTTCTACCGGCAGCTGAAGGCGCCGGGTGAGGTGCTCGCCAAGCACTACGTCAGCGACCCCGGCCGCACGAGCTTCGAGACCTGGATCACCCTGGAGCGCCCCGAGGAGCCGGGCGTCATCTACGCCGAGGGCGGCGCCACCACGCTGTGGTTCGACGCCCAGACCGACAAGGCCATTGCCTTGCCGGACTGGGTGCGCGCCATCGTCAGCTGAGGGTCTTGCGCTGATCAGCGGAAGGCGTACTTCACGCTGGCGTAGATGAAGCGGCCGCGCGGGTCGGTGTAGCTCGGGTCGTAGCCCGACATGAAGAACCAGGCCTGCTGCGAGAACGGCGGCGCGGTGTTGGCGAGGTTCTGCACACCGGCGCGCAGCGTGAGCTGCTTGGTGGCTTCCCAGCCGGCCGACAGGTTCCACAGCGAATACGCGCCCACCTTGCGGTCGGCCTTGCCGATGATGTGCTGGTCGTCGTAGCCCTGCAGGTAGCTGTTGGACAGCGTCGCCGAGAACGGGCCGCTTTCCCAGTCCAGCGCCAGGCTGTGGCGCCAGCGTTGCACGACGCCGTCGTTGATGAACACGCCCAGGTTGCTGACGAAGGGGTCGCCATTGCCGGTCTGCTGCTGGGACTTGAGCGTCAGCGTGCCGTTCAGGCGCAGGCCGAACTCGCCGAACGCCGTCTTCAGGCCACCGAGCTTCACGCCCAGGTCCAGGCCCGAGATGCGCTGCTTGCCGCGGTTTTCCTTGACGAGGTCGATGGTGTCGATGACGCCGTCTTCGTCGCGGTGCACCAGCGAGCCGTACTTGGCGAGGTTGCCGAGGATGACGTCCACGCCCAGCGTGCTGATGAGGTTGCTCTTCTCGATGTTCCAGTAGTCGACATTGAGGCTCACGCCGGGCTTGGGCTCGAACACGGCGCCGAGCGAGAACTGGCGCGACTTCTCGGGCTTGAGCTTGGCGTTGCTGAAGTTCAGCGTGGTCCAGATGTCGGAGCAGTCGGTGACGGTGTTGCTCGGGTCGGCGGCCAGGCAGACCGGGTCCACCAACGTGGCCGACGAGCCCTGCGTCACCGGGCGGTACAGGTCCGACAGGCTCGGCGCCCGGAAGCCCTTGCCGACCGAGGCGCGCAGCAGCAGCTCGGGCATGGGCACGTACTTCAGGCCGACCTTGGGGCTGGCCGCGCCGCCGCTGACCTGGTAGTGCTCATAGCGCAGTGCTGCGGCCAGCTCCAGCTGCTTGGTGATGGGCGCGCTGAGCTCGCCGAAGACCGCACCGACCTTGCGCGACTTGCCGAAGTCGGAGTCCGGGCCTTGCGAGGTCTCGCCGAGGATCAGGTCCTGCTTCAGGGCGTCGGACTGGTGGTAGTCCTGCTTCTCGCGGCGGTATTCGCCGCCGAACGCCACGGCCAGGTCGCCGCCGGCCAGGGCCATGAGGGCCTTGGAGGCCTTGAAGTCCAGGCTGTCCATGGTGCCGGTGGCGCGGCGCACCTCGCCGCGGATCTGGGCGGCTTCGTACAGGGCCAGGCCCTTGGCGTCCGAGGCCTTGAACGGGCTGATGGTGCCCTTGGCGAAGGCGTCGCGGATCATCTGCTCGTTGAGGTAGCCCTGGTGGTCGCGGTCGGAGACCTTGCTGGTGCTGTGGTTCAGCGCCCATTCGTAGTCCCACCCGGCCACGATGCCCTGCGTTCCGAGCACGAAGCGCGTGCTGTTGGCCACCAGCTCGCTCGTGCGCAGCCCCGCTTCGGCCATGCGTGTGCGCACGGTGATGATGCGCTCCTCGTCATCGGCATCCAGGCCATTGAGCGCGCTGTCCTTGAAGGCCGGCACCAGCGCCACGTCGATGTCGGCGTCAACGCGGTTGGGCGTGCCGGTATAGAGCGTGCGGGCCCGGGCCAGCGACACCTCGGCGAACAGCTGATGGCCGCCGCCCAGGTTCAGGATGCCGCGCGTGAAGGCGCTGCTCTTGGTCGACTTCGGGTACAGCTCGATGTCGCGCATGTAGTCGAACGTGCAGCCATCGGCGCCGCCGATGCCGTCCGGCAGGTAGAGGTTGGCGGGCGGGTTGCAGCCCGTCGCGGCAGCCGGGTTGACGGTGCGGGAGTCGATCACGGTCTTGCCGTTGCTGGAGTAGCCCTCGTCCACCAGCGTGTTGAACTGGTAGCGGGACAGGCGGATGTTGCCGGGGAAGGTGGCGCTGGACAGCAAGTCCGGTAGTTGCCCCGGGATATCCAGGTCCTTGATGAACTGCCGCCTGGAGGCATTCAGGCTGCTCGTCTTCTGCAAGTCCAGCACGCCGAAGACGTTGAAGCCGTCGCGCCCGAAGTCACCGAAGCCGCCGGCCAGCGTGGCCGAGCGCTTGGCTGCGCCATGGCCTTCGGTGGTGTTGCCGGCCAGCGCGTTGATGTCCACGCCGGTGAAGTCCTTGCGGGTGATGAAGTTGATGACGCCGCCGATGGCGTCCGAGCCGTACAGCGACGAGGCGCCGTCCAGCAGGATCTCCACGCGCTGAATCGCAGCGGCGGGGATGCTGTTGAGGTCCACGCCCGCCGCGTCGCCCGGCGACGCGAAATTGGCCATGCGCCGGCCGTTGAGCAGCACGAGGGTGGACGACACGCCCAGGCCGCGCAGGTTGGCGGCGTTGAAGCCCATCTGGTCGCGGAAGCCGCCGTAGGCCACGCTGCCGCCGTCGGTCAGGTTGTTGGCGCTGGCGCTGATGCGGGCGATGAGCTCGGCGGCGGTCGTGACGCCGGCCTTGTCGATCTCGTTGCGGGTGATGACCTGCACCGGCAGCGCCGTCTCGCCCTCGATGCGCTTGATGGCGGTGCCGGTGATCTCCACGCGTTCAAGCGAGGTCTGGGCCTGGGCGCCGCAGCTCAGGGCGAGCAGGGCGGCGGCTGCGGCAAGGCGGGAAGGGCAGGGGGTCTTCATGGTGAGCGCTCCGTGTTTCGCGCGAGTCTAGGCACGGTGCCGCGCGCTGCCGGTGTCCACCCGTGCTTTCGTCTCGCCCGCGCCACGGCCGCATTCTCAGGATTAGGGGCAAGACGTCATCTGCGCTCTGTCATGATGCGCAGTCTCACCAAGGAGGGTTGTGGGCATGAGGGCATGGATCTGGGCCGGTGTGGCGGCAATGGCGGTGGCCATGGGCGTACAGGCGGCTCCCGCGACGACGGCGCCCGCGGCGAGCGCGCCGCAGGTTTTGAAGCTGCTGCGCCCGGCGCCTGCGGCCTCCAGCCCCAAGGCCGCTCCTGCGGCGCCTGCCAAGGCCACAACGCCGGCCTCGGCCACGACGGGTGCGCTGCAGCCCCTGCCGGAGGCCGACCCCGCTGCGATCCGCGGTTACGCCGTGCCCATTGGCGGGGCTCTCAAGGCCGACAACGAGGAGGTCTGGCAGCGCATCGTGCAGCTGGCCGGCGGCAAGGGGGCACGCTTCGTCGTTTTCGGCACGGCCAGCGAAGATCCCGAAGCCAGCGCCAAGCAGGTGGTGGACCTGCTGCAGCGCCGCGGCGCGGTGGCCGAAGCCCTGCCCGTGGCGCCCAAGTTCCTGTGGGTGGACCTGAACAAGGTCGTGCGCGACCCCGCCCTCATCGCCAAGGTCAAGGCGGCCAAGGGCATCTTCTTCACCGGCGGCGTGCAGGAGCGCATCGTCGACGTACTGCAGCCTGGCGGCCAGAGCACGCCCATGCTGGAGGCCATCTGGGACGTCTACCGCAAGGGCGGCGTCGTGGCGGGCACGTCGGCCGGCGCGGCCATCATGAGCACCATCATGTTCCGCGACGCGCCCAGCGTCGTGAACATCCTCAAGGGCCGCTTTGCCGACGGCAAGCAGGTCGACCGCGGCCTGGGCTTCGTCGGCCCGCACCTGTTCGTCGACCAGCACTTCCTCAAGCGCGGGCGCTTCGGCCGCATGATCCCGCTGATGATGGCCAAGGGCTACAAGCTGGGCCTGGGCGTGGACGAGAACACGGCGGCCATCATCCGCGGCGACGAGATCGAGGTCATCGGGGACCGCGGTTGCATGATCGTGGACCTGACCGAAGCGCGCAGCGACCCGACGCTCGGCGCCTTCAACGTGCAGGGGGCGCGGCTGTCCTACCTGGAGCATGGCGACCGCTATCACATGCGCGCCCGCTCCACCACGCCGTCCGCGCCCAAGCTGCGCGGCGACCTGCACGACGCCGAGTCGCCGAGCTTCAAGCCCTACTACACCGACGACTTCTTCCACCTCGACATGCTGGGCGACTCGACCATCTCCGGCGCCATGAGCCGGCTGATCGACAGCGTACGCAAGGAGGTCAAGGGCCTGGCCTTCGACGTGCTGCCGCGCCCCAACGACCCGCTGGCCGAACTGGGCTTCCTGTTCCGCCTCTACAAGGGCTCGGACTCGCTGGGCTGGAGCACCGAGGAGTTCGGTGGCGAGCAGTTCACCGTGACCAACCTGTACCTGGACATCACCCCGGTGCGGCTGCCCATGCCGCTGTACGGCGGCTGGGCGGGGCCGGCGAAGGCCTCTCCACCCGGGGCTTCAGGGGCCACGTCGGCAGCGCCACCGGCCTCTGCGCCGTCGGGCCAGTAGCGGCAGCGCCAGCCAAGCCCACACCTGGTCACACCCGTTGCATGCCTCGGGCCTGACCCGGTGTCGAAAAGCCGTCCGGCCTGCCAAGATGGCAGGCCAGTGACCCACGCCTGTTCCGCGTCCATCTTGCCCAGCACCTCACAAGCCGGCACCGTCATCGTCATCGGCGGCGCGCTGAAGTCCGACAGCGACGCGGTCTGGCAGCGCATCGTCGACGAAGCCGGTGGGCCGGGGGCGCCCATCGCCGTCTTCCCGACCGCGGCCTACGAGCCCGAGCGCATCGCCGCGCAGATCGTCGCGTCGCTCAACCGCTGTGGGGCCCGGGCGGAGTCTGTGCCACTGGCGCCGCATCTGGAAGGTGTGGACCTGCAGGCCACGCTCCACGACCCCGCGCTCATCGCCCGCGTGGCGGCGTCCCGCGCGGTGTTCTTCTCGGGTGGTGCCCAGGAGTACCTTGTCGACACGCTGCAGCCCGACGGGCGCGACACACCGATGCTCGCCGCCATCCGCGCTGTTTTCGCTGCAGGGGGCGTCATCGCCGGCACGAGCGCCGGCGCCGCGGTGATGAGCCGGCTGATGTTCCGCGACGCCATGGACAACCTGGCGGTGCTGCGCGGCCAGTGGCGCGCCGGGCAGGAGTACGACCGGGGCTTCGGCTTCGTGGTGCCTGACCTGCTGGTGGACCAGCACTTCCTCAAGCGCGGGCGCATCGGCCGCCTGCTGCCGGCCATGCGGCGCCTGGGCTACCGCTTCGGCCTGGGCGTGGACGAGAACGCGGCCGTGGTCATCAAGGGGCCTTCCTTGGAGGTCATCGGCGGCAGCGGCGCGGTGCTCGTGGACCTGCGCGAAGCCTCACAGGACGACGCGCTGCCGGCCTTCAACCTGCGCGATGCGCGGCTGAGCTACCTGGACCACGGCGACCGCCACGACCTGGCCACCGGTGAAACCACGCCCGCCGCGTCCAAGCTCTGCGAGCCGCGCATCGAGCCGATGGCGCCAGGGTTCGCGCCCTTGCGCCAGTCCGAGCGCTACTTCCTGGACATCCTCGGCGACGGCTGCATCCTGGCGGCCCTGGTGCAGTTGCTGGAAGGTGCACACGACGAGGTGCACGGCCTGGCCTACCGTGCCAAGCCGCGAGCCGGCGAAGCGCTGGCGGACATCGGTTTCGAGTTCTGCCTGCGCCGCGGGCCGGGCCTGGTGGGCTGGCGAAGCGCGGCCCGTGGCTGCGAGGACCACACCGTGCTCGGTGCCTGGCTGGATGTCGTGCCCGTGCGCGTGGCGCATCCGCTGTTCACGCCGCTCGCCGCCGAGAGCCCGCGCATGGTGGAATCAGCGGCTGGCTAGCGGCTCCTCCCTTGCCGCAGCCTTCTTTTGCGGAGACAACATGAACAAGTCAATTTGTGCGTTGGCCGCGCTCATTGCCACTGCGGCCGTGCATGCCGCCGACGTGGGGGTATCCATCCAGGTCGGTCAGCCGGGCTTTTATGGGCGCATCGACATCGGCCAAGCGCCGCCGGCCGTCGTGCGTGCCGAGCCCGTGTGGGTGCAGCGACGGCCGGTGCACGTCGAGCCCGTGTACATGCGCATCCCGCCTGGCCATCAGAAGAACTGGGCCAAGCACTGCGCGCGCTACAACGCCTGCGGCGTGCCGGTGTATTTCGTCCGTGAGGATTGGTACCAGGAGCGCTACGGGCGGATGGAGGCGCAGGAGGCGCGCGGGCCTGACAAGGAGCATGGCAAGGGGCACGGCCGCGGGCATGGCAAAGGCAAGGAGCGCGAGCGCGACTGATCCGCGCATCGGCCGCGACACAATCGCGGGCATGGCAGAACTCAAATCCCGCCCTGAAGGCTTCCAGCGCGTCAGCGCGGCCCTGGCCGCCCGCGCCCACCCGCACGCCCCGCTCTGGCTGGACGTGGCCGCCCGCACCGCCCAGGAGGCGGCCGACGCCCTCGGCGTCACGCTGGGCCAGATCGCCAAGTCGGTCGTGTTCCGGCGCAAGGCCGATGACACCGCCGTGCTGGTCATCACGTCGGGCGACAAGCGCGTGGACGAGGCCAGGCTCAAGCCCCACACCGGGCCGCTGGGCCGCGCCGATGCCGACTACGTCAAGGCGCGCACCGGCTTTTCCATCGGCGGCGTGTCGCCCGCGGGCTTCGCGCCGGCCGACGGGATGGCGCCGCCGCAGCTGTTCATCGACCGCGAGCTGTTCCGTTTCGACGTCATCTGGGCTGCAGCCGGGCATCCGAACGGCGTCTTCAAGCTGACACCGGCCGAGCTGGAGCAGCTCACCGGTGCGCCGGTCATCGACGTGGTGCAGGCATGACCGCGCCCGTGGCCTCACCCTGCGTGAACGTCTGTGAGATGGACCCCGCCACCGGCTGGTGCCGGGGCTGCGCGCGGCGCCTGGACGAGATCGCCGGCTGGGGCAGCGCCCCCGAGGCCCTGCGCCAGCGCGTCGCGGTGCAGCTGCCGGCACGGCGCGCCGAGATGCAGCGCCTGGGCCTGTGGCTGGGCCCGGCCAACGCACCGCAGGAGCACGCGCCATGAAGCAGCTGACCTTCTACTTCGACCCCATCTCGCCCTACGCCGCCCTCGGGTTCGAGGCGCTGCCGGAGGTGCTGGCCGGACACAGCGTGGAGGTGGTGTACCGGCCCATCCTGTTCGCTGCGCTGCTGCAGGCCCTCGGTCAGAAGGGCCCGGCCGAGATCGAGGCCAAGCGGCGCTGGACCTTCCGCCAGGTCGCCTGGCTGGCCCACACCCAGGGCGTGGTGCTGGACCCGCCGGCGCAGCATCCCTTCAACCCGCTGCCGCTGCTGCGGCTGGCCTGGGCCTGCGCGGCGCCCGAGGGGCAGCCGGGGGACACGCCCGGGCGCTGGGTGGTGGAGCAGCTCTTTCATCATGTCTGGCGGGGCGCCGGCGCCGATGCGAACGACCCTGCGCGCCTGGCTGCGCTGGCCGAACGCCTCGCGCCACCGCAGGACCCGGCGAGTGATGCCGTCAAGCAGCGGCTGCGCAGCGAGACCGAGGCCGCGCTCGGCCTGGGCGTCTTCGGTGTGCCGACGGTGGCTTTCGAGGGCCGGCTCTTCTGGGGGCAGGACGCGCTGCCGATGCTGCGCGCCGCGCTCGACGGCGACCCGTGGTTTCGCAGCGGGGCCTGGGAGTCGGCCGCGCAGCCGCGCCCCGGCGTGACGCGAAAACACTGACACCGGCAGTCTCGGGATTTACCCGCGAGGGGTACTTTCTCCCACATTGAGAAATGCTGACTGCGGGTTCCTGCGGAGTTTGTCAGTCTCGATTCAGACTGGCGTCAGAACACGGTCAGAGGTCGTGTGAATAGTCACGGCAAGGGAAGCCTCTGGGGCGGCCCGACAACTGACGGAGACTTTTCATGGCAACTGCGACTTCGACGGCCGCCGCGCCGATGACCAAAGAGGAGAAGAAGGTCATCTTCGCCTCCTCGCTGGGCACGGTGTTCGAGTGGTACGACTTCTATCTCTACGGCTCGCTGGCACCCATCATCGCCAAGCAGTTCTTCGCGGGCCTGGACCCGCAGGCCGCGTTCATCGCCTCGCTGATGGCCTTCGCCGCCGGCTTCATCGTGCGCCCGTTCGGCGCGCTGGTGTTCGGCCGCCTGGGCGACATGATCGGTCGCAAGTACACCTTCCTCGTCACCATCCTGATCATGGGCCTGTCGACGTTCATCGTCGGCGTGCTGCCCACCTACGCCACCATCGGCGCGGCCGCACCGGTCATCCTGGTCGGCCTGCGGCTGCTGCAGGGCCTGGCCCTGGGCGGTGAATACGGCGGTGCCGCCACCTACGTGGCCGAGCACGCGCCGCACGGCAAGCGTGGCGCCTACACGTCCTGGATCCAGACGACCGCGACGCTGGGCCTGTTCCTGTCGCTGATGGTCATCCTGGGCACCCGCACTGCGCTGGGTGAGAAGGACTTCGGCGACTGGGGCTGGCGTGTTCCGTTCATCGTGTCCATCCTGCTGCTGGGCATCTCGGTGTGGATCCGCCTGTCGATGAACGAGTCGCCGGCCTTCCAGAAGATGAAGGCCGAGGGCAAGACCTCCAAGGCGCCGCTCTCCGAGTCCTTCGGCCAGTGGAAGAACCTGAAGATCGTGCTGCTGGCGCTGTTCGGCCTGGTCGCGGGTCAGGGCGTGGTCTGGTACTCCGGCCAGTTCTACGCGCTGTTCTTCCTGACGTCGGTGCTGAAGGTCGAAGCCTCGGCGGCCAACATCTGGATCGCGATCTCGCTGATCCTGGGCACGCCGTTCTTCGTCGTGTTCGGCACGCTGTCCGACAAGATCGGCCGCAAGCCCATCATCATGGCCGGCCTGCTGCTCGCCGCGCTGACCTACTTCCCGCTGTTCAAGGCCCTGACCGAGGCGGCCAACCCCGACCTCGCCAAGGCCCAGGCCACGTCCAAGGTCACGCTGAGCACGAACATGGCCAGCTGCTCCTTCCAGGGCAGCCCGCTGGCTCGTGAAGTGGACTTCACCAGCGCCTGCGACATCGCCAAGCGCGCCCTGGCCCAGTCGTCCGCTTCGTCCGAGACCGTCGAGGCCGCAGCCGGTGCACCCACCGTGGTGCGCGTGGGTGAGAAGGAGATCGCCGTCCCGACGGCCTCCAAGCTGACCGAGCACAAGTTCGACGAAGCCAGCACCAAGGCCATCGCTGCCTTCAAGAAGGAACTGGGCGACGCGATGAAGGCCGCCGGCTACCCGGCAAAGGCTGACATGGCCAAGGCCAACGTGCCCATGGTCATCGGCATCCTGTTCATCCTGGTGCTCTACGTGACCATGGTGTACGGCCCGATCGCCGCCATGCTGGTGGAGATGTTCCCGACCCGCATCCGCTACACCTCCATGAGCCTGCCGTACCACATCGGTAACGGCTGGTTCGGCGGCATGCTGCCCTCCATCACGTTCGCGATGGTGGCCCAGAACGGCAACATCTACCACGGCCTGTGGTACCCGATCGTCATCGCCGTCATGAGCTTCGTGATCGGCCTGCTGTTCGTCCGCGAGACCAAGGACGTGGACATCTACGCCAAGGACTGAGGCTGCACCGAGGACAGGCCCTGCGGCCTGTCCGACGGCTGCCGCCGCTTGGCGTGAAAGTTCGTGAAGGCCGGCGCATGCCGGCCTTTCTTCATTGGGGACACCCGGTTACCCCGCTTGTGGCGGGCTGCCGGGCCTGCGACGATTTGCCGGATGGCCAAATCGAAAAGTTCTCCCCAGGCGCCCGAGGGCGGCGCCACCGAACAGCGCCGCCTGCAGATGGTCGACATCGCCCGCCTGGCCGGCGTGTCCGTCTCCACCGTGTCACGTGCCTTGAACGGCAGCGAACTCGTCAATGCCGAGACGCGCCAGCGCGTGGCCGAGCTGGCCCGTTCGCTCAACTACTCCATCAACTTCGGCGCCCGCAACCTGCGGCTGCAGGAGAACAAGACGGTGGCCGTCGTGGTGCCGTTCGACGCCAAGTCGCGCCAGCACATCTCCGACCCCTTCTTCCTGTCCATCGTCGGCTCCATTGCCGACGCGCTCACCGACCGTGGCTACGACATGCTGCTGTCCCGCGTGGACGCCGAGCACCTCGACCTTGCCTCGCACTGGTTTGACTCGGGCAAGGCCATCGGGGTGATCCTGATCGGCCAGTGGCGCCATCACGACCAGCTCAACGAGATGGCCGCGCGCAAGCTCCCGCTCGTGGTGTGGGGCGGCGAGATGCCGCAGCAGCTCTATTGCAGCGTCGGTGGCGACAACGTGCTCGGCGGGCTCCTCGCGACACGGCACCTGCTCACCCTCGGGCGCAAACGCATCGCCTTCATCGGTGATGCCCAGCTGCCGGAGGTCTGGCTGCGTCGCCAGGGCTATGTGCAGGCACTGTCTGAAGCCGGCTTGCAGGCCGACCCGGCGCTGGAGCTGGCCGCGCCTTTCGAGCCCAGCGTGGCCACGGCCATCGTGCGGGACTTCTGCGTGGCGCAGCGTGACTTCGATGCCGTCGTCTGCTGCAGCGACGTGCTGGCCTTGCTCACCATGCAGGCGCTGCGCAACGTGGGCCGCAGCGTGCCGCGGGATGTGGCGCTGGTCGGCTACGACGACATGCCGCTGGCGGCCTACTGCGACCCGCCGCTCACCACCGTCCACCAACCTGTCGCCGAGGCGGGCGCCGAGCTCGTCGAGGCGCTGCTCGGGCAGTTGCGCGGCGAGCGCGCCGGCCCGCGCACCATGCCGGTCTACCTGAAGCTGCGCCAAAGCGCGCCCGACGTGCTCCCCTGAGCCGCGTCGCGGTGGCTGGCCTGCGCAGCAACACGGCGAAGAGAGTTGCTTATCGTTTTCAAGACGTTTTGGCCAGTGGTTTTCGTGTTCGATGCCTAATGGCTTCTACTGAATTGCAATCGATTGCAATGGCGACGCAACTCGCGCAGAATCACGCCACGGACGACGGGACCGCCATGGCGGCTCCAGCGCCGCACCGCCTCGCAGAAGGCCCCGAATACCGGCAACCAGGAGACAACGCATGCCCCGCTTCCACTCGCACGCCCTTCGCCACCACGCCCTCGCGGTCGCCGCGCTCACGCTGATGAGCGCCGGCGCCCAGGCCCAGGAGGCTGCAGCTGCGGCTGACAAGGCCGACAAGTCCGACGGCCTCAAGCTCGACGCCGTCGTCGTCACCGGCACTTCCACCGCCAAGTCCAAGATGCGCACCAGCGTGGCCATCTCGACGATCGAGAGCGAAGGCGTCACCGCCGTCACCGCCGCCAGCGCCACCGATGTGCTGCGCGCCGTGCCGGGCATCCGCGCGGAGGCCAGCGGTGGCGAGTCCAACGCCAACGTCGCCGTGCGCGGCATCCCTGTCTCGGCCGGCGGCGCCCGCTACATCCAGTTCCAGGAAGACGGCCTGCCCGTGCTGCAGTTCGGCGACATCGCCTTCGCCACGCCCGACACCTGGATGCGCGCTGACGCCGCCTTCGAGCGGCTGGAAGTGGTGCGCGGCGGCTCGGCCTCCACGCTGGCCACCGGCGCGCCGGGCGGCATCATCAACTTCATCAACAAGACCGGCCTGGAGCAGGGCGGCAGCATCCAGCTGACCAAGGGCCTGGACTTCGACCAGACCCGGGTCGACTACGGCTACGGCGGTCGCCTGGCCCCCAAGACGCGCTTCTACATCGGTGGCTTCTACCGCGTGGGCGACGGCGGCCGCAAGGGTGCCGATGGCACCGAGAACGGCGGCCAGATCCGCGGCAACGTGACGTTCGAGCTCTCGGGCAAGGACTACGTGCGCTTCAGCTTCAAGCACCTGGACGACCACACGCCCACCTTCATGCCTACGCCGGTTCGCTACGTGAACGGCAGCATCCAGGAGATCCCGGGGCTGGATCCGCGCCGCACGGCCTTCTACAACGCCGGCTGGCCGCTGGACAACACGCTGACCAACACCAACGGCCGCGCCACCAGCAACATCCGCGACGGCCTCTCGGCCAAGAGCGACGCCTTCGGCGCCGACGTGAGCCTGGACGCCGGCGGCGGCTTCCGGCTGCAGAACAAGTTCTCCTGGAGCAAGAACAGCGGCCGCTTCATCGGCATCTTCCCGGGCGACGATGTGGCCGCGGCCCCGGCCGGCACCACCATCGCCACCGGCCCCGATGCCGGCAAGACCTACACCGGCAACAAGTTCACCGCCGTGGTCTTCAACACCAAGGTCGACGACGCCGGCCTGCTGGCCAACGACCTGAAGTTCTCCCGGGAGTTCGACCTCGGCGCCGGCACCCGCGTGAGCGCCGTGGCGGGCCTCTATACCTCGGTGCAGAAGCTCGACCTGACGTGGAACTTCAACCAGTACTCGCTGTCGGCCGACGAGAGCGGCGCCAGGCTGCTCAACGTGCCGGGTGTCACCAACGGCGCGCCGGGCTTCGGCGGCTGCTGCAGCAACACCCAGGACAGCAAGTACACGACGAACGCGCCCTACCTGGTGCTGAACCTCGACTCGGGCCCCTTCTCGGGCGACTTCAGCCTGCGCCGCGACAACAACAAGGCCAGCGGCAGCTACTACCAGTCCAACGCGGGCGTCGCCTACGACCTGGGCAAGCCCAACCTCATCGACTATGACTTCGGCCGCACCTCCTACTCGCTGGGTGGCAACTACCAGCTGAACAAGGACCTGTCCGTCTTCGCCCGCTACTCCGACGGCGCGGCCTACAACGCCGACCGCATCACCTTCTTCAACAACCCCAACCTCGTCAACGGCAAGAGCTCGACGATCCCCGTCAACAAGGTCAAGCAGACCGAAGTGGGCGTGAAGCTGCGCGGCAATGGCTACAGCCTGTTCGCGACGCTGTTCGACGCCAAGACCGATGAGGTCAACGTCGACGTCACGACCACGCCCATCGTCGCCAAGGCCAACAGCTACCGCAGCAAGGGCCTGGAGCTCGAAGGTTCGGCGCACTTCGGCCTGGTCAGCCTGCTGGGCGGCCTGACCTACACCGACGCCAAGCAGGCGGACGGCCGCGCCCCGAAGCGCCAGGCCAAGTTCGTCTACCAGCTCACCCCGACGCTGAACTTCAGCGACGAGCTGACCGCGGGCGTGGGCATCGTGGGCACCAGCAAGAGCCAGGACGACGGCCCGAGCGGCCCGTTGACGATCACGCTGCCGGCCTACACGGTGGTCAATGCCTTCGTCAGCTACAGCCTCACGCCGAAGGCCACGCTCACGCTGGCGGCGAACAACCTCTTCAACGAGATCGCCTACACCGAGAGCAACGACGGCCGCGGCGCGGCGCGGGCCTACACCGGCCGCACCGTCAAGGCCAGCATCCGCTACAACTTCTGAGCCCAGCGGCCATGCCCAGCCTGGTCCTCGTGATCGGCGAGGCCCTCGTGGATGAATTCCACGACGGCCACGTCGCGGGCGGTGCGCCCTTCAACGTGGCGCGCTCGCTCGCGGCGCTGCGTGCGCCGGTGCGCTTTGCCAGCCGCATCGGCGAGGACGATGCCGCCGGCCGTCTCGTGCTCGACAGCGCGGTGCGTTTCGGCCTGGACGTGGGCGGCATCCAGCGTGATGCCACCCGCGCCACGGGCCGCGTCAGCGTGCATGAAGAGGGCGGCGGCCACCGCTTCGAGATCCACGGCGACGCCGCGTGGGACCACCTGCACCCGATCGACGTGGCCAGCGCTGGCATCGTCTACTTCGGCAGCCTGGCGCAGCGCCATCCGGTCTCGCGCGCGGCGATCCGCTCAGCCGTCAAGCGGGCGGCCGCCCCGGTGCTGCTCGACCTGAACCTGCGCCCCGGCACCGACACGCCGGCGCTGGCGGCCGAGTCGCTGATGCTGGCCGACTGGGTCAAGATCAACGAGGACGAACTCGAGCGACTGCTTGGCTGGTTCGAGCCGGACGTGCCCGCGTTGATGGCGCGCTTCGCGGTGCAACGCCTCGTCGTGACGCGCGGTGAGGCGGGCTATGCGCTCTACGGTGAGCGCGGCGCGCTGCTCGCCAGCGGGGCCGGCGAGGCCCAGCCAGCCTTCGTCGACAGCGTCGGCGCAGGCGACAGCTTCACGGCCATGCTGCTGGCCGGCCTGTCACTGCAGCGTGAGCTCGCAGCCACGCTGCAGCTCGCCAACCGCTTCGCCGCGATGATCTGCGGCGTCCGCGGGCCGCTCCCCGGCGACCCCGCCGCGCTGGCCGTCTGGCGCGAAGCCCTGCACGCACTGCCCCCTGAAGAGGCTCGCGCATGAACAAGCCCCACCTGTCGTTCACGCAGATCGTGAACATGAACGTCGGCTTCCTCGGCATCCAGTTCAGCTTCGGCCTGCAGCAGGCCAACATGAGCCCGATCTACCAGATGCTCGGCGCCGAGGGCAAGGACCTGCCCTACCTGTGGCTCGCCGGGCCCATCACCGGCCTGCTGGTGCAGCCGCTGATCGGCGCCATGAGCGACCGCACGACGCACCGCCGGGGGCGGCGCACGCCGTACTTCCTGATCGGCGCGCTGCTGTGCTCGCTGGGCCTGCTGGCCATGCCCTTCAGCCCCGCGCTGTGGTTCGCGGCGGGCCTGCTGTGGATCCTGGACGCCGCCAACAACGTGACGATGGAGCCCTACCGCGCCTACGTCAGCGACCGCCTGCGCGAGGAGCAGCACGCGGCCGGCTTTCTCACGCAGGCCTCCTTCACAGGCCTGGCGCAGACGCTGGCCTACCTCACGCCCAGCCTGCTCGTGTTCTTGGGCATGAACAAGGACGCGCTCGGGGCCAACGGCATCCCGGTGGTGACCACGCTGGCCTTCATCGTCGGCGCGGTGCTGTCATTCACGACGGTGTGGTGGTCGGTGCGCAAGGTGCCGGAGCTGCCCCTGCCGGCCGAGGAAGTCGCCCGGCTGCGCGCGCTGCCGCGCGGCATGGGCCCGGCGCTCGCCGAGATCTGGAGCGCCATCCGCGAGATGCCCGTGACGATGCGTCGCCTGTGGTGGATGGCGCTCTTCCAGTGGTACGGAATGATGTGCTACTGGATCTACATCGTCCCCACGCTGGCCGCGACGGTCTTCGGCACGGACGACCCGCACAGCGCGGGCTTTCGCGACGCGGCGCTGCTCAATGGCCAGGTCGGCGGCTTCTACAACGCCGTGGCCTTCGTTGCCGCCTTCGCGATGGTGCCCTTCACCAAGCGCCTCGGCGCGAAATGGGTGCACGCCTTCGCGCTGTTCGCCGCCGCGGCGGGCATGTGGGCGCTGCCGGGCATCCGCAGCGAGGGCTGGCTGCTGTTCCTGCCGATGGTCGGCATCGGCCTGGCCTGGGGTTCCATCATGGGCAACCCCTACGTGCTGCTGGCCGGCAGCATCCCGCCGGAGCGGGCCGGGGTCTACATGGGCATCTTCAACATGTTCATCGTCATCCCCATGCTGATCCAGGCCGTCACCCTGCCGCTGTTCTACGACGGCCTGCTGGGCGGCCGCCCCGAGAACGTCATCCGATTGGCCGGTGTGCTGCTGGCCCTGGCGGCGCTGTGCGTGCTGCGCGTTCGTACCGAGAAAGCATCATGAAGAACCAAGTCCAGCTCATCACCTACGTGGATCGTCTGGGCGGCCAACGTGACGGCGCCGACCTGGCGCGCCTGAAGCGGCTGCTGTCCGAGCCGGGTGCGCCCCTGGCCGGCGTGTTCGGCGGCGTGCACCTGCTGCCCTTCTTCCACGCCATCGACGGCGCCGATGCCGGCTTCGACCCCATCGACCACACCCAGGTCGACCCGCGCCTGGGCGGGTGGGACGACATCAAGTCGCTCACCGAGGTGGTGGACGTCATGGCCGACGTCATCGTCAACCACATGTCCAGCGAGTCGCCGCAGTTCCTGGACTACTCCGAGAAGGGCGACGCCTCGGCCTTCGCGGGGCTCTTCCTGACGCTGGATGCCGTCTTCCCGAACGGCGCGACCGAGCGCGACCTGCTGGCCGTCTACCGCCCGCGCCCCGGCCTGCCGCTGACCTACGCCACGCTCAAGAACGGCGAGCGCCGCATCCTCTGGACCACTTTCACCGCCGCGCAGATCGACATCGCCGTGCACCACCCGCAGGGCCGGGCCTACCTCGCCGGCATCCTGCGCACCTTCGCCGACAACGGCATCCGCATGGTGCGGCTGGATGCGGTCGGCTACGCCATCAAGAAGGCGGGCCACAGCTGCTTCATGATGCCCGAGACCTTCGACTTCATCGGCGAGTTCGCGGGCGAGGCGAGGGCGCTGGGCATCGAGGTGCTGGTGGAGATCCACGCCTACTACCAGCGCCAGATCGAGATCGCCGCCAAGGTCGACTGGGTCTATGACTTCGCGCTGCCGCCGCTGGTGCTGCACGCGTTCAACTTCCGCACGGCCGCGGCGCTCAAGCGCTGGGTGGCCATCCGCCCGACCAACGCGCTGACCGTGCTCGACACGCACGACGGCATCGGCATCATCGACATCGGCGCTGACGCGAGCGACCGCGCCGCCTACCCCGGCCTGGTGCCGCCACAGGAGCTCGACGAGCTGGTGGAGCGCATCCACGCCGCCAGCCAGGGCGAGAGCCGCAAAGCCACGGGTGCGGCCGCCAGCAACCTCGACCTCTACCAGGTCAACTGCACCTTCTTCGATGCGATGGGCCGCGACGAGACGGCCTACCTGCTGGGCCGCGCCATCCAGTTCTTCCTGCCCGGCGTGCCGCAGGTGTATTACGTGGGCCTGCTCGCCGGCCACAACGACATGGAACTGCTCGCCCGCAGCCAGGTCGGCCGCGACATCAACCGCCACCACTACACCGAGGCCGAGATCGCGAGCGACTGCCGCCGCCCGGTGGTGCAGCGGCTGATCGAGCTGATCCGCCTGCGCAACGGCCACGCGGCCTTCCAAGGTGACTTCGCGCTCATCGCCAGCGCCGACACCGTGCTGCAGCTGCGCTGGACGCAAGGCGCGGCCTGGGCCGAGCTGCGTGTCGACTTCGCGAGCCTCTCGCACGCGCTGACCTACAGCGCCGCCGACGGTACGGCGTGCGCCTTCGCCTTCAGTTGAGCGTCAGCCTCGGCCTGCAGAATCCACCGCAGTTTCAAACTGTGGAGAACCAAGCATGTGGAAGTTGATCGTGGGCTTCATCGCCTTTGCCGCGCTGGCACTGTTCATCCTGACCAAGAGCGGCGGCGACATCGACCTGAGCGGCGAGAAGCACGATGTGACGGGCGGCCATGAGGCGTCCCCTGCCGCGTCGGCGGCGGCATCTGCCGCTGTGACCGCCGCAGTCGACGCCGCCTCCGCCCCCGCTTCCGCAGCGTCTCAGTGAACGGGCGACGGCCCTGAGGGGTCGGTGCTGCCGCGCTGAGGCGCCACCAGCGGCAGGCGCATCAGCATCTGCGTGCCCTGGCCGGGCGCCGACCTCACCTCGATCTGCCCGCCCAGCACGTTGGTGACGATGCTGTGCACGATGTGCATGCCCAGTCCCGAGCCGCCGGTGCCGAGCTTGGTCGTGAAGAAGGGGTCGAAGATGCGGCGGCGAACTGACTCGTCCATGCCGCGGCCGTCATCGCTGACGGTCAGCTCCACCTCGCCTGACTCCACCGGCAGGCAGCGCACCACGACCCGCCCGTGCTCCAGCCCCTCGAAGGCGTGCAGCAGGGCGTTCATCAGCAGGTTGGTGAGCACCTGGCCGAGGGCGCCGGGGTAGCTGTTCATCATCACGCCGCGGCACAGGTCGGTGTCGATCATGTAGGGCGTGTGCTTGAAGCTCGGCTCGACCATCACGAGCACGTCTTCCACGACCTTGGCGAGCTCGAAATCGCGGCGCAGGTCCGCCGTCTGGTCGATGGCGACCTGCTTGAAGTCGCGCACCAGGTCGGCGGCCTTCTGCACATTGCGCTGCAGGATGTCCTGGCCGCGGCGCGTGTCGCGCGCGAGTTCTTCCAGCGTGCTGCGGCGCAGTTGCGCGGCCCCGCTGAGCATGGACTCCAGCTGCTTGTAGCGGTCGTCCAGCGCCGACACCACCGTCAGCGCATTGCCCAGCGGCGTGTTCAGCTCGTGGGCCACCCCGGCCACGAGCCGGCCGAGGGAGGCCAGCTTCTCGGACTCCACCAGCTCGCGCTGCGCCTTCTGCAGCGTGTCCAGCGCCTCGTGAAGCTCCGCGTTGCTGGCCGTGAGTTCGGCCGTGCGCTGGGCCACGGTCCCTTCCAGGTTCAGGTTGTGCTGGCGCAAGGCCTCGAAGGCCGACAGCAGCGCCTGGCGCATGCGCTCCATCGCCATGCCCACGCGGGCGATCTCGTCGGCGCCGCCCACGCGCAGGGGCTGCTCCAGCCGCCCGGCGGCCAGGGCCTCCGCGGCGCTGGTGAGTTCGGTCATGGGCCGCAGCACATAGCGCTGCAGCACCCACAGCATCAACACGAGCGACAGGGTGAGCGTCAGCCCGCTGCGCCACACCGTGCGCCACACCTCGGCCTGCTTGGCCTGCAGCAGCGGCGCGGCACTCATGCGCACCGTCAGCTTGGCGATCTCGCGCCCGTCGCGCTGGATGGGGCGGGTCTGGCTGAGCACGAGGTCGTTGTCGACCTGCTCGCCGGGCCGCTGCTGCGACAGGAAGGGCGCCGACGAGGCCGGCTCGATGACCTGCACCGACACGAAGCGCGGATCGTCCATCTGGGCCTTGACCATCGGGTCGGCCAGGTCCGGCGAAACCTGCCACACGGGCTCGGCGAGCGACAGCGCCATCACTTCGGTGGCACGCGCCAGGTCGCGCTTGAGGTCGTCCATGGCCGTGGCCCGCGTCTTCTGGCCGTCGTACAGCAGCACGGCCGTCGTCGGCAGCAGCAGGCCCAGCAACAGCGCCAGCACCACCGCGAAGGTGAGCGAATTGCGCTGCCAGCCGAACGAGTGCCCGGTTGACTGGGGCGTTGGGATGGCGGACGACGGCAAATCGGCTCTCCTGCGTCAGGGCCTGCGGCGGGGCAGACCGAGTGTAGGGCCGGCAAAACCGGTGCAATTGCGCATTCACACCCGGCCGAGGCCGGGTTTTTCCCGGGGCGATGGCCCTCCTGAGTACTGGGGAGGTGGCCTCACAATCCGCCGCCTGATACGCGCCTTGGGGCGCTTGGCCTGGAGAAAAACAGTGAAGCGTTGGGTTGGGCTGGCGGCATTGTTCGCTGCATGCATCAGTTCGAATGGCGCGTTCGCACAGAACACGCTGCGCATCGGCATGGTCGCGGGTTTCACGGGGCCGGTCGCCGGCATCGTGCAGGAGAGCGCCGAGGGCGCGAAGCTGTATTTCGATGCCGTGAATGCCCAAGGCGGCATCAAGGGCCAGAACGTCGAGCTCGTCACGCAGGACGACAAGTACGACCCCGCGACGGCTGTCGCCGCCGCCAAGTCGCTCGCCGGCCAGGGTGTGCTCGCGCTGATGCTCAGCCGTGGCACCGGCCCGACCGAGGCCATGCTGCCCGTGCTCAAGGACAACAAGCTGCCGCTGATCGCTCCCGCCACGGGTGCGGCCAACCTGCGCGACCCCGTGCAGCCCTGGGTCTATCACCTGCGGGCCAGCTACCAGAAGGAGGCCGAGCGCGCGGTCAAGCACCTGGCCAGCATTGGCGTGAAGCGCATCACCATCGTGCAGGTGAACGACCCGTTCGGCAACGACGCCGGCAAGGGCGCGATCAAGGGCCTGGACGACATGAAGCTGCGCGCGCTGTCGCACCTGCGCTTTGACCGCAACAAGCCCGACCTCGCCCCCACCATGCAGGCCATCACCAAGGCCGGCATCGAGGCCATCGTGCTGATCGGCCCGGCGTACGCGGTGGTCGAGGGCGTCAACGCGTTGCGCGCTGCGGGCTCGACGGCGCACGTCGCCACCCTGTCCAACAATGCGTCCAGCGACTTCGTCAAGCAGCTCGGCGAGAACGCCCGCGGCATCGTCGTCACGCAGCTCTTCCCCTACGAGCGGTCCACCGCCAACCCGATGGTGCGAGAGGCGCTGGGCCTGGCCAAGGCCGCGGGCCGGGGCGAGCTGACGCCCGCGCAGCTCGAGGGCTTTGCCGCCGCCAAGCTCATCGTCGAGACGCTCAAGAAGGTCAACGGCAAGGACATCACGCGCGAGGGCTTCGTCAAGGCGCTGGACGGCGCGCGGGTCGACCTTGGCGGCCTGCAGGTGCACTACACCGACAAGGACCACAACGGCCTGGAGTTCACCGACGTGTCCATCGTGGGGCCTGACGGCAAGTTCTGGCGGTGACGGACGATCCCGTACCGGCTGTGCCGGCCCCCTCAAGGGGGCGCTCGCGGCGGACCGGCTAAGCCGGATCCGCGCAAGCTGCGCGAAGGTCAGCCGCGCTGCGCCGGCTGCGTCGGGGCGGGGGCTTCTGGGCGACGAGAGTCGCGCGATGATGCGGCGTGCGGTGCACGGCCGCATTTTTGTTTGTGGAGCGAGTGATGGACCTTGGGCTGAAGGGGCGCTGGGCGCTGGTGTGCGCAGCGAGCAAGGGGTTGGGGCGCGGCTGCGCCGAGGCGCTGGTGGGGGAGGGCGTGAACGTCGTCATCACCGCGCGCGGGGAGGCTGACCTGCTGGCCACGGCCGAGGCGTTGCGGGGGCTCAACCCTGGCGTGCAGGTGCGCGTCGTGGTGGGCGACATCGCCACGGCCGCAGGCCGCGAGGCGGCGCTGGCCGCCTGCCCGCAGGTCGACATCCTGATCAACAACGCTGGCGGCCCGCCGCCGGGCGACTTCCGCGACTGGGGGCGCGAGCAGTGGCTCGCGGCGCTGGACGCCAACATGCTGGCGCCCATCGAGCTGATCAAGGCGACAGTGGACGGCATGGCCGCGCGCGGTTTCGGGCGCATCGTCAACATCACCTCGGGCGCGGTGAAGGCACCCATCGACGTGCTGGGCCTGTCCAATGGCGCGCGATCCGGGTTGACGGGCTTCGTGGCCGGCGTGGCGCGCCAGCCGCGCCTGGCCGGCGCCAACGTGACCCTCAACAACCTGCTGCCAGGCGCCTTCGACACCGATCGCCTGCGCAAGACGCTCGCGGCCGGTGCCGCCAAGGCGGGGCAGCCCGTCGATGACGTGGCCGCGCGCCGGCGCGCCGGCATTCCCGCCCAGCGCTTCGGCACGGCCGCCGAGTTCGGCGCCATCTGCGCCATGCTGTGCAGTGCGCAGGCCGGCTACCTGACCGGCCAGAACATCCTGCTCGACGGCGGCAGCTACCCCGGGACCTTCTGATGACGTGGCTCAAACGCATCCTGGGCGGCGTGCTGCTGCTGATCGCCGTGCTCGCGCTCGTGATCTGGCTGGCGCTGCGTGGCAGCCTGGCCCAGCTCGACGGCGAGCGCGTGCTGCCCGCGCTCACGGCGCCCGTGGAGGCCCAGCGCGACGCGCGCGGCTACCTCACCGTCACGGCCGAGACCCGGCTGGACGCGGCGCGTGCCTTGGGCTTCGTGCATGCGCAGGAGCGCTTCTTCCAGATGGACCTCATGCGTCGCAACGCGGCGGGTGAGCTGTCGGCGCTGGTCGGGGCCAAGGCGCTGCCGCTGGACAAGTCGCGTCGCATGCACCGCTTCCGCCACCGTGCCGAGCTGGGCATCGCCACGCTGCCGGCGGACGAGCGCGCGCTGCTGGACGCCTATGTGAGCGGCGTCAATGCCGGCCTGGCCGCGCTCGGCAGCCGCCCGCCCGAGTACCTGTTGCTGCGCCAGCAGCCCCAGCCCTGGGTCGCGGCCGACACGGTGCTCGTCGCCTACGGCATGTACCTCGACCTGCAGGGCGCGCAAGGCCGCGACGACATCGCCATGGGCCTGCTGCACGACGCCGTACCGGCCGACTGGTACGCCTTCCTGACCCAGCACAGCCCCGACTGGCAGGCCGCGATGGACGACAGCCGCGTGGCCGCCGTGCCGCTGCCCGCCGGCCCGCTGCCCGACGCGCTGCGCACCACACGCACCGCCTGCCGCGACTGCAGCCTGCGTGACGCGCGGGACATCGGCAGCAACAACTTCGCCGTCTCGGCCGCGCATGGCAGCGACAACCGCGCCCTCGTCGCCGATGACATGCACCTGGGCCTGCGCACGCCCGGCACCTGGTTCAAGGCCCGCATGCGCTGGAAGGACGGCGCGGGCAGCCATGACGTGGCCGGCGTCACGCTGCCCGGCGCGCCGCTCCTGGTCGTCGGCAGCAACGGTCGGGTCGCCTGGGGCTTCACCAACACGACGTCGGACTGGGCGGACGTCATCCGCCTCAAGCTCAACGCCGCGGGCACGCACTACGCGGCGGGTGGCGTGGAGAAGCCGCTGCAGCGCGCCGTCGAGCGCATCGAGGTGGCGGGCGAGGCGGCGGTGGACCACGTCGTGCTCGAGAGCGAATGGGGGCCGGTGCTGCCGCAGAAGGCACCGGCCGGGCAGGCGTACGCGCTGCGCTGGGTGGCGCACGACCGCGAGGGCATGAACCTGCGCCTGATGCACATGGAGACGGCCGCCAACGTCGACGACGCCGTGCAGCTCGCGGCGGGCGCGGGCATGCCGGCACAGAACCTCGTGGTGGCCGACGCCACCGGCCGCATCGCCTGGACGGTGATCGGCGCCATGCCGCGCCGCGTGGGCGTGGACGACATGGACCTCCCGCAGGACTGGAGCGATGGCCGCACCCGCTGGCAGGGCTACCTGCCCGCTGCCGAGCAGCCCCGCATCGTCGACCCCGCCGACGGGCGGCTGTGGACCGCCAATTCACGCATGGTGGGCGGCGAGGCGATGAAGCTGCTGGGCAATGGCGGCTGGGACGTCGGCGCGCGCGGCCAGCAGATCCGGGACGCGCTGCGCGCGCAGGATCGCCTGGATGAGGCCGGCCTGCACGCCATCCAGCTCGACCACCGTGCGCTCTTTCTCCAGCGCTGGCGCCAGCTGCTGCTCACGCAGGTGCTCACGCCCGAATTCGTGGCCGCCAACGGCCTGGCGGACTACCGCGCCGCGATCGAGAAGAGCGCCGACGCCGCGCGGCCTGATGCGGTCGGCTACCTGCTGCTGCGAGAGTTCCGCCTGCAGGCCCTCAAGACGCTGTTCGCGCCGCTGGCCGGCCTGCTCGAAGCGCAGGGGGTCAAGCTGAGCGACCTGAAGATGGTGCCCGAGACCCCCGGCTGGGCGCTGATCCAGGCGGCACGCCCGGACACGCTGCCCGCGGGCGTCAAGAGCTGGGCAGAGCTGCTGCAGAGCGCCGTGCTGGACAGCCGCCAGGCGCTGCTGGACAAGCATGGCAGCCTGGCTGCCGCCACCTGGGGCGCTGACAACCCGACGAGCATGCGCCACCCGCTGAGCGCCGCGGTGCCGGCCTTGTCGGGTTGGCTCGACCAGGCCTCGCAGGGCATGGCCGGTGACAGCCACATGCCCCGCGTGCACAACCACGGGCATGGCCAGAGCGAGCGCATGGTCGTCGCGCCTGGCCACGAGGAGCGCGGCATCCTCGTCATCCCGGGCGGGCAGAGCGGCCACCCGATGTCGCCGTTCTACCGTGGCGACCACGCGGCCTGGCTGGCCGGCGAGCCGCTGCCCTTCCTGCCGGGCGAGCCGGCGCACCGGCTCGTGCTGCGCCCCTGATCCCGGCGACACCAGTCCGGTGGGCTGAGGATGCGCGCGATGGCGGCCGCTGGGCACAATCCGGTGCTCTGCGAGAACTCTGGAGGATGAAAGAGATGAACAAATTCCTGTGGGCACTGGCGACGGCGGGCCTGGCGACATCGATGGGCGCGCATGCGCAAGACGCGGGCTCCACCGTCGAGAAGTGCAGCAAGAAGATGGGCGTGCTGGCCGTGGCCGAACCCCAGCACGGCTGGAACCACCTGTCGCAGTACGGCCTGGGCTCCCCGGCCTCGCTGTTGCGCATGATGGTGCAGCAGTCGGGCTGCTTTGACGTCGTCGAGCGCGGCCAGGCCATGCAGAACATCCAGCAGGAGCGCTCGCTCGCTGCCGCCGGCGAAATGCGCCAGGAATCCAACATCGGCAAAGGCCAGATGCAGGCTGCCGACTTCGTCATGACGCCCAACGTGCAGATCGGCGCCAACACCAGCGGCGGCGTCGGCGGCTTCCTGGGCGGCAAGCTCGGCATCATCGGCGCCATCGCCGGCGGCCTGAAGTTCAAGGACGCCTCCACCAGCCTGTTGCTGGCCGACGTGCGCTCCAGCATCCAGGTGGCCGCGGCCGAGGGCAAGGCCAGCAAGACGGACTTCTCCATCGGCGGCTGGGGCTTCGGCGGTGGTGCGGTGGGCGGCGCAGGCGGCTACACCAGCACGGCCGAGGGCAAGCTGATCGCTGCGAGCTTTCTGGACAACTACAACAAGATCGTCCTGGCCATCCGCGACCAGGAGAGCCTGATCCGCACCAGCAGCGCCTCGGGCGACTCCAACGCGGCCGGCTCCACGCAGGCCGGCGCCCCGATCCCGGCGGGCCAGATGCTGGCGGCCAAGATCTCCAACGTGAAGGCCTATGCCAGCCCCTCGCGCGACAGCAAGGTCATCGCGACGCTGAACCGCAGCGACGAACTCGTCGCCACCGGCGAGGTGAAGGACGGCTTCGTGAAGGTGGACGCCGCCAACTTCAGCGGCTGGGTGCAGCGCACGCTCGTCGCGCCCATCGGCCGCTGAGCACCGTGATGAAAGTCGCCCTGGTTACCGGCGCCGGTTCGGGCATCGGCCGCGCCGTCGCCCGGGCGCTCGCGCGCGACGGCTGGACGCTCGCGCTCATGGGGCGCCGCGAGGCGCCGCTGCGCGAGACGCTGCCTGACGCACTGGTCCTGCCGGCCGATGTCTGCGACGAGGCCCAGGTCGACGCCGCCTTTGCCACGCTGCGCGAGCGCCTCGGCCGGCTGGACCTGCTCTTCAACAATGCCGGCATCAGCGCCATCGGTGTGCCCATCGACGAGTTGTCCGTGGCCCAGTGGCGCGCCGTGGTGGACACCAACCTCACCGGCAGCTTCCTGTGCGCCCGGGCGGCCTTCGCGCTGATGAAGTCGCAGACGCCGCGGGGCGGGCGCATCATCAACAACGGCTCCATCTCGGCCCATGCGCCGCGGCCGTTCTCGGCGCCGTACACCGCCACCAAGCACGCCATCACGGGCCTGACGAAGTCGCTCAGCCTTGACGGCCGCGCCTTCGACATCGCCTGCGGCCAGATCGACATCGGCAATGCCGCGACAGAGATGACCGAGAAGATGGCCCGCGGCGTGACGCAGGCCGACGGCCGCCTGGCGGTGGAGCCGCGCATGGACGTGGAGGACGTGGCGCGGGCCGTCGCCTACATGGCCAGCCTGCCGCTGTCGGCCAACGTGCAGACCATGACCGTCATGGCCACGAGCATGCCTTTCGTCGGCCGGGGCTGAGCCCGGCCACAATCGCGGCATGAAGTTGTTCCGCTCGCTGGTCCGCCTCCTGGCGGTCATCGCCGGGGCCATCGTCGGCCTCGGTCTCTTCCTCGTCGCCGTGCTGGCGTTCGTCGTGTTCCTGCTGGTGCGCCTGCTCACGGGCCGCAAGCCGGACCTGCAGTTCCGCGTCAACAAAAACCCCTGGGCCGGCCGCAAGGAGCCGGCTGGCGAGGTGGTGGACGTGGAAGCCCGCGAGGTGCGCGACCCGGCCGACGCCGCACCGCTCCCCCTGCGCGCGCCTGACCGGCGCTGAGCTACTTCAGCTCGACCGGCCCGTACCAGGTATGGGCTGACGCCCGGTTGTTGTCGCTGTCGGTCATGACGGCCATGGACAGCAGCGGCCCGGGCGCCTCACCGAAGGCCAGGCGGAAGTCGGCCGCCAGGTCGCGACGGTGCTCGCGCCAGCGGCGCAGCTCCGCCGGGCCGGAGTCGACGACGATCTTGCGGATGCGGTCGCTGCGCGGGTTGATGACGACGGTGCCGACCGGCAGCTTGCTGTCCCAGACGTACATCAGCGTCGCGTAGGGCGGCGCCTCGCCCGTGAGGGCCTGGGCCAGCTCGAACTTCATGCGCGTGCGCATCGGCAGGGAGTCCACGTCGCCACCAAAGCCGAAGATCACCCGCGCCACGGCGTCCTCGTGGTCCACCTCCGACACATTCGCGCCCGGAATCAGCTGTTGCACCCACCACGAGAACTGCACTTCGCCGACGGTCGCGAGCGCCGGGTCCAGCTTCTTGCGCCAGATGCTGGCCGAGCGCTGCGACGAGGCCTCCAGCGCGGGGCGGCCGTCTTTCTCGCTCCAGGCGTAGCGGGTGAGGGACTTGCCGGGCAGGGCCAGCGGTTGCCAGCCGTCAGCGGCCGCGGGCGGCGGCGGGACGGGGGTGGCGCACCCGGCCAGCACGGCCAGTGCGGTCACTGCGCAAAGGGAAAACAGACGGCGCATCACCAAGTCTTGCGTTGGAGTTCTTCAAGGATCTCACCGTAGATGCGGTAGCGGCTGGCGTTGATCAAGCCCTTGTCGACCGCCGCGCGCACGCCGCAGCCGGGTTCGTGAATATGTGAACAGTTGTGGAAGCGGCAGTCGGCGTGGTCGCGCAGGTCGGGCATGTAGCGCCAGAGCTGGGCCGCGTCGATCTGGCGCAGGCCGAACTCCTGGAAGCCCGGGGAGTCGATCAGCGCCGTGGTGCGCGTGGGGTCGGTCCAGTACCACTGGGTCGTCGTCGTCGTGTGGCGCCCGGAATTGAGCGCCTGGGAGATCTCGCCCACCTGCGCCTGCGCGTCCTGCACCAGCAGGTTGATGAGGGTGCTCTTGCCGGTGCCGCTCGGGCCCATCACGAAGCTGCGCTGCCCGGCGAGCCAGGCCTGCAGCGTGGCGCGGGAGCCCACCGGGTCGGCCTTCAGGGCGACCTCGAACATCGTCAGCCCCATGGCGCGGTAGGGCGCCAGCCGCTCACGGGCTGCGTCGGTGCCGGGGAGGTCGGTCTTGTTCAGGGCGATGGCCGCGCGGATGCCGGCCGATTCGGCAGAGATCAGCGCCCGCGCCAGTTGCGATTCGCTGAACACGGGCTCCACGGCCACCAGCACCAGCAACTGGTCCAGGTTGGCGGCGAAGCTCTTGGTCTTCCACTCGTCCTGGCGGAAGAGCAAGTTGCGCCGCGGCTCCACGGCCTCGATGACGCCCTCGTCGGCGCTGGCTTCGGCGAAGCGCACCTGGTCGCCCACCACGGCGTCGCTCTTCTTGCCCCGAGGGTGGCAGACGAAGCGCTTGCCGTCGGCGTCTTCCACGATGTAGTGGCGGCCGTGACCGCGCACGACCAGGCCCAGGTCCAGGTTGCTGAAACGGCTCATCCGCCGCTGGCTTCCGGCAGCGCGCTGACCTGCGCGGCGCAGATGGCGTCGTTCAGCGTCAGTCCGCCGCGTGAATGCGTCGTGTAGCTGACGGTGCAGGCGTCGTAGCCCACCAGCATCTCGGGGTGGTGGTCCTGCGCGTGGGCGATGTCGGCCACCGCGTTGACGAAGGCCATCACCTGGTAGAAGTTGGCGAAGCCGAAACGCCGCCCGATGAGCTTGTTCTCCGGGTCGGGCGTCCAGCCGGGCAGGGCGGCCAGCACGCGGGCGCGCGAGGCGGCGTCCAGCAGCGGGGCCTTGGGGTCACAGTGGGCGAGCAGCAGGTCGGTCATGAGGCGAGCGCTGCGAGACGTTCGGCAGCAGGTGGGTGGGAGTAGTAGAAGCGGGCGTAGACCGGGTCGGGCGTGAGCGTGCCGGCGTTGTCTTCGTGCAGCTTGAGCAGGGCCGAGGACAGGTCCGGGCCGCTGGCCTGGGCGCGGGCGTAGGCGTCGGCCTGGAACTCGTCGCGCCGCGAGAAGTGGCTGGCCAGCGGCGTCACGAAGAAGCCGAACACGGGGCCCGCGAGCAGGAACAGCATCAGGGCGAGCGCGTCGTTGGGCGCACCGAGGTTGGGCGCCACGCCCAGGCCCAGGTAGAAGGCCGGCTGCTGCGCCAGCCAGCCCAGTAGCGCGAAGCCCGCCAGGCTCATCGCGAACATCAGCACGATGCGCTTGGTGATGTGGCGGTGCTTGAAGTGGCCGAGTTCATGGGCGAGCACGGCTTCGACCTCGGCGCCGTTGAGCTTGGCCAGCAGGGTGTCGAAGAACACCACGCGCTTGGCCGGGCCGAAGCCGCTGAAGTAGGCATTGCCATGCGCAGAGCGGCGGCTGCCGTCCATGACGAACAGCCCCTTGGCCGAGAAGCCGCAGCGCGACATCAAGCGCTCCACGCGTTCCTTCAGCGCCGCATCGGTCAGCGGCTCGAACTTGTTGAACAGCGGCGCGATGACGGTCGGGTAGATCACCATCACCAACAGGTTGAACCCCATCCAGGCGCCCCAGGCCCACAGCCACCAGCGCGGGCCGGCCGCACCCATCAGCCACAGGATGAGCGCCACGATGGGCAGGCCGAGCAGCGCCCCCACCAGCACGCCCTTGAGCATGTCGGCCACGAACAGCCTGAGCGTCGTGTGGTTGAAGCCGAAGGCCTGCTCGATGCGGAACGTCGACCACAGCTCCCAGGGCAGGTCCAGCAGCGAGCCCAGCAGCACGAACAGGGCGATCAGCCCGAGCTGGTATCCCATGGGCTGCCAGGCTTCAGGCAGGGCCTGCGAGGCCGCCAGCGCCCAGCCGTTGATGAGATTGAGCCCCCCCAGCAGTGTCCAGCCCAGCAGCACGGCGGCGTTGAAGGCCAGGGCCAGCAGGCCGAAGCGCGCGCGGGCGACCGTGTAGTCGGCCGCCTTCTGGTGGGCCGAGAGCGTCACGCTGCCGGCGAACGCCGCAGGCACCTCGCCGCGGTGCGTGGCCACATGGCGGATCTGGCGCGAGGCCAGCCAGAACTTGACGAGGGTCGAGGCCGCCAGAGCCAGGGCGAACGCGAGGGACAACAGCGTGGGAGACATGGGGCAGAGTTTAGGCTGCGAGAATTTGCCCTCTTTAGCGTGAGCCCACCATGTCCGACACCCTTGCCCCGAGCGACAACAACCTGATCTGGATCGACCTGGAAATGACCGGCCTGTATCCGGACACGGACCGCATCATCGAGATCGCCGTCGTCGTCACCGACCCGATGCTGGAAAAGCGCGTGGAAGGCCCCGTCTTTGCCGTGCACCAGAGCGATGCGACGCTGGACGGCATGGACGCCTGGAACAAGGGCACCCATGGCCGCAGCGGCCTGATCGACCGCGTGAAGGCTTCCACCATCTCCGAGGCCGAGGCGGCCGCCCAGACCATCGCCTTCCTGAAGCAGTACGTGCCCAAGGGCAAGAGCCCCATGTGCGGCAACAGCATCTGCCAGGACCGCCGCTTCCTGGCCAACTACATGCCGGAGCTGGAGAGCTTCTTCCACTACCGCAACCTCGACGTCTCCACGCTCAAGGAACTGGCCAAGCGCTGGAAGCCCGCCGCGCTGGAAGGCTTCAAGAAGGCCCAGGCCCACACGGCGCTGGCCGACATCCACGAGTCCATCGACGAACTGGTGCACTACCGGGCGAACTTCCTGGCGCTGTAATTGATCCAGGCTGCGTTCGACTTCCCGCGCCACCCGCTCGCCCGGGACGACGGGGAGCGGCTGCGCGGCCTGTGGCGCACGCCGCCCGCGCGCTGGCTGCGCGCGACCAGCGCGGGCGAGGTGAAGCCCGTCATCGCGCAGGCCGAAGCGGCCGCACGGGCGGGGGCGTGGGTGCTGGGCGGCATGCGGTACGAAGCCGCGGCCGCGCTCGACCCGGCGCTGAGTGGCCATCCTGCCGCGGCGCCGCTGGCGGAGTTCGCCGTCTACGACACCGCCCCCGAGCCCTGGCCCGAGGCAGCGCCTGCCTGGACCGGCCTGCTCGGCTGGCACGACGCCGAGCCCGAGGCCAGCGCCGCCATCGAGCGCATCCGCGAGTACATCCGCGCAGGAGACTGCTACCAGGTCAACCTCACGACGCGGCTGCGTGCCCAGACACCCGGCCTCGATCCGGCGCAGCTCTTTTTCGCGCTGCATGCCAGCCAGCCCGGCGGCTTCTGCCTCTTCCTTCGCGAGGCGGGCGTGGCCAGCGTGTCGCCCGAGCTGTTCTTTGACTGGCGTCCCGTGCCCGGCGCCAAGGCCAGCTGGCTGCTGGCTGCGCAGCCCATGAAGGGCACCGCGCCTCGCGGCCGCGACCGCGTCGAGGACGAAGCCGCACAGGCGCACCTGCGCACCAGCGAGAAGGAGCGGGCCGAGAACCTGATGATCGTGGACCTGCTTCGCAACGACCTCAGCCGCGTCGCCCAGCTGGGCACGGTGCGGGTGCCGCGGCTGTTCGAGCTGCATGCCCTGCCGACCGTCTGGCAGATGACGTCCACCGTCACCGCCGTCAGCCGCCCGGGGCTGACGCTGGCCGATGCCTTCGCGGCGCTCTTCCCCTGCGGTTCGGTCACGGGGGCTCCCAAGGTGCGGGCCATGCAGGTCATCCGCGAACTGGAGGCGTCGCCGCGCGGCTGGTACTGCGGGGCGCTGGGCTTGATCCAGCCGGGGGGCGTCGCCACCTTCAACGTGCCCATCCGCACGGTCGAGTTCGACGGTGAGCGCCTGATGGCCGGCCTGGGCAGTGCCATCACGCTGGACAGCGAGCCGGCGGCCGAGATCGCCGAATGGCGCGCCAAGTCGCGCTTCCTGGCGCGCGCCGAGGCCCCCGTGGCGGCCTTGGAGACGCTGCGCCTGGAGAGCGGCGCCGCGGTGCGGGGCGATGCACACCTGGCTCGCATGCAGCGCACGGCGCGGCATTTCGGGTTGCGCTTCTCGCTTGCCGAGGCCAAGGCCCACCTTCGCGACGTGGCGGCGCAACACCCCGACGGAGCCTGGCGCCTTCGCCTGACCTGCGATGCCGACGGGCGCCTGGAGCACACGCTGGCGCCTTTCGCACCGACGGCTGCGCCCGTGCGGCTCGCGCTGGCCAAGCATTCGATCGCCACCTGCGGCGCGGGCGCCGAGTTCCTCGCCCACAAGACGACGCGCCGCGAGGCCTACGCCGGCTTCGACAAGGCCGCCGATGTCTTTGACGTCATCCTCTGGAACGAGGCCGGCGAGCTGACCGAGTGCAGCTTCGGCAACCTGGCGGTGCTGCTGGATGGGCAGTGGCTCACGCCGCCCCTGTCGGCCGGGCTGCTGCCAGGCGTCATGCGCGCCGAACTGCTGGCGCAGGGGCGCATCCGCGAGGCAGCGTTGCCCAAGGCCGTGCTGGCCCGCGCGCAGGGCCTGGCCTTCTTCAACAGCCTGCGTGGCTGGCTAGCTGCCGAGCTGGCGTAGCGCGCGCATCAGCGCCATGCCGTCGGCATCGGGCCGGGCGGGCAGCTTGGTGTAGACCGCGCTGTCGGCGGTGCGCGCAAGGAACCCTTGGGTGACCAGGTCTCGGCGCAGCGTGCAGTGGTCGCCGAAGGCATGCCAAGCGTTCAGGATCTGGTTCACCTCGCTCTCGCGGTACGGGCGCTTGGCGTCGAAGCGCATCCACAGGCCCCACAGCGCCAGGAACTGCATCGAGCGCTTGGCCGGCAGGCGCGTGAGGCGCCCTTGGGGATCGAACTGGTGCAGCGTGCGGCGCACGAGCTCGCTCACCGGCTGGGGTGGCGACGCGGCGGGCGCGGGTGGCCGCGCCGTGAGCGTCTGCAGGTTGCGGTGCCCGGCGGCGCGGGCGACCATGTTCAGCAGCGTCTGGTGGCCGGGCGTGTCAGGATGGGCGAGCAGCTGCGTGCGCAGCGACTTGGCGAACGCGGACAAGTCGTCCACGACAAGGGGAAGGGCATCACGGGGCACGGTGGAACTCCATGCGCACGCCAACAGGGAAGGGCTGGGCTCGCCGACTTGCAGCCAAGGCGCACGCGAAGGTTCACACGTGGTCAGAGGCGATTGCGTGGCAGGTTCAGCTCACGGCGGGTGCCGTGCGGCAAGGCCTGGGTGTCTGCCGACCCGGGCTGCCAGTGTGCCAGACCTCCCCAATATTTGGTGAAAACCCTGATCCGTGCTAGAGTCTTGGCTTCGCCTGGGGTGCGCCCCAGGTGTTCAACGTCTCCTCTGACCTCGTTCGATCCACGCACTCTGCACTGGGCATCGAACTCCGAACACGGATCGGTCGGCGGCGATGAAGCCGTCGCTTTGACTGACTGTTCCCCCGCGCCGCACCCGGGCTGCTGTAACAAGCCCGAGCCGCACGACGCGAGCTGATCTATCTCCCAGCGACTTGATGATGTCCCGAAGGGCTTTTCACGCCCCTCGGCGCTGCGCGTTTGCCTGCGCGGCGTGATTGAACGAACGAAAGTAGAAGTCATGAGTTTCGATACCCTGGGCCTGAGCCCCGTCGTGCTGCAAGCCGTCAAGGATTCCGGCTACGAGACCGCCACCGAGGTGCAAGCCCAAGCCATTCCCGCCGCCATCGCGAACAAGGACCTGATGGTCTCGTCGCGCACCGGCTCGGGCAAGACGGCCGCCTTCATCCTGCCGGCCCTCGAAAAGATCCTCGCCGCCCGCGGCGACAACACCAAGCGCCGTGAAAAGGGCGTCATCTACGGCCCCAAGATCCTGGTCCTGGCGCCCACCCGTGAACTGGCCATGCAGGTGGCCAAGGCCGCCCAGACCTACGGCCGCTTCATCCAGGGCCTGAAGGTCGCGACGGTGCTGGGCGGCATGCCCTACCCGCTGCAGATCCGCCAGCTGACCGGCCCGCTGGACATCCTCATCGCCACCCCCGGCCGCCTGATCGACCACATCAACTCCGGCAAGTGCGTCCTGAGCAATGTCGAGATGCTGGTGCTCGACGAAGCCGACCGCATGCTGGACATGGGCTTCATCGACGACATCAACATGATCGCCGGCAACACGCCCGCCGAGCGCCAGACCGTCATGTTCAGCGCGACCTTCGCCGGCCACGTCGGCCGCCTGGCTCAGCAGCTGCTGAAGGACCCGCAGCGCATCGAAGTGGCGTCGCACACCGACACCCACGAGAACATCGAGCAGCGCCTGCACTGGGCCGACAACCCCCACCACAAGGACCAACTGCTGGAAGCCATCCTGGCCCAGCCGGAGCTGGACCAGGCCGTCGTCTTCACCAGCACGCAGCGCGACGCCGACTGGCTCGCCGAGCGCCTGGCCGAGATCGGCCATGCCGTGGCCCCGCTGCATGGCGCCATGCCCCAGGGCAAGCGCAACCGCGTGCTGATGGGCCTGCGTCGCGGTGACCTGAAGGTGCTGGTTGCCACCGACGTCGCCGCCCGCGGCATCGACGTGCCCACCATCAGCCACGTCATCAATTACGGCCTGCCGATGAAGGCCGAGGACTATGTCCACCGCATCGGCCGCACCGGCCGTGCCGGCCGCCAGGGCCTGGCGATCACGCTGGGCCTGCGTGAAGACGTCAGCATGATCCGCCGCATCCAGCAGTTCACGACGCAGACGATCCCGGTTCAGCAGATCGCCGGCCTGGAGCCCAAGACCCAGGAACCGCGCATCTTCCCGCCGCGCCCGGCGGGTTCCTTCGACGACCGCGGCCCGCGTGGCCACTTCGGTGGCGGCCGCCCGGGCTTCGGCAACAAGCCGTTCCGCCGTGAAGACGGCGGTCGCCCGCAGCACGGTGGTGGCAAGCCTTTCGGTGACCGCGGCTTCGCCCCGCGCAACGAAGGCTTCCAGCCGCGTGGTGCTGACGAGCGTGGCTTTGCACCGCGTGGTGCTGATGACCGCGGCTTCCAGCCCCGTGACGACCGCGGTTTTGCGCCCCGCGCCGACCGTGGCTTCGTGCCGCGTGATGACCGTGGCTTCCAGCCGCGCGAAGAACGCGGTTTCCAGCCGCGTGACGACCGTGGCTTCCAGCCGCGTGGCGACCGCCCCTTCAACGCGGGCGGCAAGCCCGCCTTCGCCGGCAAGCCGGCGTTCGGCGGCAAGCCCAGCTTCGGCGGCGGTGACCGCCCGGCCTTCGGCGGTGAGCGTCGCGGCCCGGCCGGTCCGCGCAAGGGTGGCTTCGGCCGCTGAATCCGCGCTGCCGGCGCGCCTGCAGTGATGAAAGAAAGCCCTGTTGCCGTGAGGTGCAGGGCTTTTTTGCGTCCGTCAGGCCATGCCGACCTGGTAGCCCGACACGGCCGCCTCCAGGCCCTGGGTGCGCTCGTTCAGCGTGGCCGCGGCCCCTGCACTCTGCTCGACGAGCGCGGCGTTCTCCTGCGTGAAGCGGTCCAGCGCCGCGACCGCCTGGCTCACCTGGCCGATGCCCACGCTCTGCTCGTTCGTCGCCGAGGTGATGGTGCCGATGAGGTGGTGCACATGGCCCGCCTTGGCCACGATCTCCTGCATGACCGCACCGGCCTCGCGCACGCGCACCGTGCCCGATGCCACCTGGGCCACGGAGGCCTTGATCAGCCCCTCGATCTCCTGGGCCGCCGCGGCCGTGCGCTGCGACAGCGAGCGCACCTCCGAGGCCACGACGCTGAAGCCCCGGCCTTCACTGCCGGCGCGCGCCGCCTCGATGGACGCATTGAGCGCCAGGATGTTCGTCTGGAAGGCGATCGCGTTGATCAGCCCGACGATGTCCGAGATGCGCCTGGAGGCGTCGTTGATCTCGTCCATGGTCGCCACGGCCAGCGTCACGGCTTCGCCGGCGCGGCTGGCGGCCTGCGAGGTCGTCTCGGCCAGTTCGCAGGCCTGGCGCGACGTCTGGGCGGTGTGCCGGGCCGCGGCCGTGATCTGCTCGACGCTGGCCGCCGTCTGCTGCAGGCTGCCCGCGGCCGACTCGGTGCGGCGTTGCAGGTGAGCGTTGCCGCTGGCGATCTCCTCGCTGCCGTCGCGCACGGCGGCGCAGTTGCGCTGGATGTGCCGCACCAGGCCGGCGAGCTTGTCGAAGAACTGGTTGAGCTCGCTGGACAGCGGGTCGAGTTCGGCCACGGCGCTCGGTAGCCGCCGCGTGAGGTCGCTGTTGCCGGCGTTGAGCGAGCGTGTCGCCTCGGTCAGGCGGCGGATGGGCGCAATGATGGCGCGGAAGGTGAGCAGGCCCGTGGCGATCAGGGTCGCGACCACCGCGGCGGCGAGGCCCAGCGCCCGGGTGCGCATGGACGAGGTCAGCGCCTCGGTCGCCGCGACCTGGGCGGCGATGTCGTCGCCGATGGCCGACGTCACCGCGGCTAGCAGGGTCTCCAGCCGCTCGAAGGCGGTGTCGAAGGCGTCGGCGCGCTGCGCCTGCGGGGAGGCAGTGGCCAGATACTGAACGAGGGCGAGCGCCTCGCTGCGGTACTGGCGCGCCTCCAGCGCTGCGGCCCCGATGGCGGCCCGGGCCTTGGGGCCGAGGTCGGCCGCGGCGAGGGCGTCGAGCCGTTCGACGAAGGCGTTGGCGGTGTCGGTGGCGGCCTGCTGCGCCTGGGCCAGGGCCGAGGAGTCACCCTGCAGCGCGGTCAGGCGCGCCTGCAGCACGTCGCCACGCACGGTGTCGTGCAGCATGTCCACGTCGCCGGCGAGATGCACCAGCGTCGTGTGGTTGGCCGCTTGCTGCAGGGCGCCGACAGAGCGGCTCAAGTTCCACCAGGACTGCGCGGCGACCAGGGTCACCGCAGCTGCGGCCACGCCGCACAGGATGGAAAGACGGGTCCGGATGCTGGCTTTCATCGACGCTCCTCAGGGCTCCCCGGCGGGGAATGGGCGCGATTGCAGCGGGGCAGACATCCCTTGTTGTCGGGAAGTGACGAACCGTGAAAGCCGGGGCACGAAGCAGCGTTTGTGGTCCTCCAGTGGCCGGCACCAAGATGGGGACTGCTTGCGCGGGCGCTGCTGTCGTGCTTTCAGCCGCGCTCAGTAGGCGGCGGTGAAACGCGCGCGGCGGTACTGCGGGCTTTCCACCTCGGCCACGATGGCGGCGGCCAGGTCCTTCACGCTGATGCGGCTCTCGCCCTTGGCGTCCACCACGGGCGATTCGGTTCCGAGACGGTAGCGGCCCGTGCGCTCACCCGGCTCGAGGTGGATGGCCGGTGAGACGAAGGTCCAGTCAAGCGTGGTCTGGTCGGCGCGCAGCCGGGTCAGCACCTCGCGGGCGGCGAGGGCGCCTTGCTTCCATTCCGCCGGGAAGGCGGGCGAATCGACCAACTGCTGGCCCGGCGCGATGAAGAGGCTCCCGGCGCCGCCGACCACGAGCAGGCGCACACCGGCGGCGCGGGCCGCGTCCGCGATGCGCTGGCTGCCACGCAGGAAGTCGTCGTGCAGGTTGGGGTTGGTCCAGCCGGCGTTGAAGGCGCTGACGACGGCGTCCACGCCGGCGAGTTGCGCGGCCAGGTCGTCCGCGTTCAGCACGTCCACGGCGCGGGTCTCCAGGCCCGGGCGAGGCGCGACCTTGGTGGCGTCGCGCTGCAGGGCGCGGACTTCATGGCCGCGGTCGAGCAGCTCGTCGAGGAGGGCGGTGCCGACGAAGCCGGTGGCGCCGATGAGGGCGATCTTCATGGAGGTTCTCCAACAGTGGTTTGGGTTGCGAAGAATTCTTCCTCCTTCATGATGGTGTGATAAGTCGGTCAAAATGGACTTCACTGTTTAGAAGAACTTCATGCTCGACCAACTCAAACGCATGGGCGTGCTGGCGGCGGTGGTGCGCCAGGGCAGCTTTGCCGCCGCCGCCCGGCAGCTGCGCACCAGCACGTCGGCCGTCAGCCAGCAGATCCGGGCGCTCGAGCAGGACATGGGCGTGACCCTGCTGCACCGCTCCACCCGCAAGCTCAGCCTCACGCCGGCCGGCGAGCGCTTTCACGTCGGCTGCGCGGCCATGGTGGCGGCGGCCGAATCCGCCCAGGCCCAGCTGCAGCAGCTGCGCGACGCGCCCGAGGGCGAGCTGCGCATCGCCATGACCGTGGGTTTCGCCCGCCAGCTCGGGCCGGTGCTGGCGCCGCTGCTGGCCGCCCACCCGGGCCTGCGGCTGCACCTGCAGGTGGAGGACGGCTTCACCGACCTCGTCGCCCACCGCATCGACCTGGCCATCCGCTTCGGCCGTCTGCCGGACAGCGCCTGGGTCGCCCAGCGGCTGGGCACGCTGCGCACCGGGCTCTATGCCGCGCCCGCCTACCTGGCCCAGCAAGGCGTACCCACCTCGCCCGAGGCCCTGCAGGCGGCCGACTGGCTGATGCTGCAGGACGGCACCGACACGCCGCGCACATTGCCCGGCGTCAACCTCACCATCCGTCCGCGCTACACGAGCAACAACCAGCTCAGCCTGCAGCAGCTCTGCGAGGCGGGCCTGGGCCTGGCCTTGCTGGGCGACGAGGACGTGGCCGAATCGGTCGCTGCCGGCCGGCTGCTCAAGCTGAGCTCGGCAGTGACCTGGCCCGACCTGCCAGTCTGGGCCCTGACGCCCCAGCGCGACACGCAGCCGGCCAAGGTGCGGCATGCGATCAGCGCGCTCAAGGCCCACCTGGAGGCCCAGGCATGACGCGCCAGACCGGCACCCTCGCCCAGTGGGACGATGCCAAGGGCTATGGCTTCATCACGCCCGACGGCGGCGGGCCCAAGGTGTTCGTGCACGTCAAGGCCTTCGGGCTGCGCCCGCACCGGCCGTTCGTGGGTGAGCGGCTGAGCTACCGCGAGGGCGCCGACGCCCAGGGCAAGCGCCGCGCGCAGGACGTGCAGGGCCTGGCCCGGCGGGCACCGGCGCCCAAGCCCGCCGCGCGGGACGACAGCCTCGTGCTCCTGCTCGTGCCCGCCTTTGCAGCCTGGGTGCTGGCCTGCCACGTGCTGTGGGGCCTGCCGAACTGGCTCTGGGGTGCCTACTCCGCGCTCAGCATGGCGACCTTCATCGTCTACGCGCTGGACAAGCGCGCGGCGTCGCGGGGTGACTGGCGGGTGGCTGAAAACACATTGCATGTGCTCGCCCTGGCGGGCGGCTGGCCGGGTGCCCTGCTGGCCCAGCACACCTTGCGCCACAAGAGCAGCAAGGCGTCGTTTCGCCGCGTCTACTGGGCGACCGTGGTGCTCAACGTCGGCGCGTTCGTCGCGGTGTTCACGCCGCTGCTGAAAACCTGAACTCGCCCAGGCCCTCGATGGCCAGCGTGCCTTGCGCGGCGCCCGGGCAGGCGTGCAGGCCGCCCCAGGCCCCCGTCGTCACCACCGTACCGGCCTTGACCGTGTCGCCATGGCGCGTGGCGTGTTGCAGCCAGGCTGCCAGCACGCCGGCCGGGTTGGCCAGCGAGTGCCCGCCGCGCCGGGTGATCTCGGGCTGGCCGTCCAGGGCCAGGCGCCAGCCGGCCTGGGCCCAGTCCAGGGGGCGCCAGGGCTGCCACGCTCCGAGCAGCAGACCGGCGTTGGATTGGAAGTCCGCCATGCGCAGCAGCGCCGGTGCGTCCATGCCCTGGCGCCAGCGCGAGGCGACGCACTCGACGGCGATGCACATGGCGTCGACGGCGCCGGCCGGCAGCGGGCCCCGGGCCTCGGCAGGCGAGATGTCCCGGCCCAGGCGCAGCGCCACTTCGGCCTCCACACCCAGCAGGGGAGCCATCACGACGGGCGACACCGGGGAATGGCTGAACGGGCCCTGCGGCCCGGCGCCGCCCGACTTCCACCGCGTGGCCGGCCAGCCCAGCGCGGCCACGACGCCGTCGTGCACGGCATAGGCGTCTGCCTCGGTCTGCACGGTGGCGGCCCAGGCGTCGGCGTCCAGGCAGGAGGCGCTGCGGTGGGCCTGCGCCAGGGCGGCGGCCAGGTCGGCGAGCTTGGCGGGGGCGGTGTGCGTCATCCCGCCAGTGTCGTGCACCCAAGGGGCGGCAATGCCGCGACCGCGTGAGCGTTTGCCCCCCCGCGGTGAAGGGGGGCGGGGAACCGATGGGTTCCGGTGGGTACTACCGCAGCAGTTACTCAACCGTCACCTGGAGTTCCTGCCATGAAAGCGATCCGAACCTTCCTGCTGGCTCTGGCCGCGCTCGCGGCCCAGGCGGGGCTGTCCACCGCTCTGGCGGCCCCGTTGCGCTTCACGTTCTATGACTGCGGGGCCTACGCCGACTGCAAGACGACGCCGCCGACCGTGCTGGCGCAGTTCGTCACGCCTGGCACGGTGATGGCGCCGGCCGTGCCGCCCGCGGGCACGCGCACGCCCGCGGAGGCTGTGAACGTCCAGCAGCAACTGGCGGGCAGCTGGGACGACCTGGGGCTCATCACCTTCAACCAGAACGGCTTCATCGGCAGCCAGTTCCTGTTCGAAAACCTGCAGGGCGCGTCCGGCCAGACCTATTCGCCGGTCATGAGCATCGCGCCGGCCTTCGTGCAGGCGCTGGAGCTGGTGTGGGACCTGGGCACCTACACGGGCCTGGGCGTCGTGAACTGCTACAACGTCAACTGCAGCATCACCACCACGATCCGCGCCTACTCGATGCTCGTCGTGGACCGGTGGACGCCCAACACCAACACGGTGCCGGAACCCCAGGGCGCGGCGCTGGCACTGGCCGCACTCGCCCTGGCGGCGGCCGCGCCGCGCCGCCGTGGCCGCGCGGCGCAGGCCTGATCAGCCGAAGCGAAAGCTCGATGCCGTCACGCCCCCGAGGTACTCGGTCTCGTGATAGTTGCAGAGGGCGTCGTCCTGCTCGGCGGCCCCGGCGGCCACCATCAGCGGCAGCAGGTGTTCCTCCCGGGCGTGCGCCTGCCGCGCGGCGGGCGCCTGGGCCCAGGCCTTGAGCCGTTCGGCGCGGCCCGCGGGTGAGGGCAGGGCACCTTGCAGCCAGGCATCGAAGGCGATGGACGGCGCGCGGCCCGCACCGCTGAACATCAGCGACAGGTTGTGGAAGCTGAAGCCGCTGCCCAGGATGAGCACGCCCTCGTCGCGCAGCGGGGCCAGGGCGCGGCCCAGGGCCAGGTGCTCTGCCGGGTCCAGCCCGCGGCGCAGGGAAAGCTGCACGACGGGGATCTGGGCGTCGGGGTACATCGGGGCCAGGGTGCAGAAGGCGCCGTGGTCGAAGCCGCGGGTCGCGTTGCGCGCCGCGGGTAGCCCGGCCGCCTCAATGAGCGCGACCACACGCTCGGCCAGCACCGGGTCGCCCGGGGCCGGGTAGACCACCTTGTAGGTGTGGGGCGGGAAGCCCCCGTAGTCGTAGAGCATGCCCGGGCGGGGCGCCGTCATCACGGTGAACGCCGGCTCCTCCCAGTGGGCCGAGATCATCACGATGGCCTTCGGGGCCTCGGGCAGCGTGGCCGGCAGCGCCTTGAGCGAGGCTTCGAGCTGTGCATGTCCCCGGCGGAAGTCGCCATCCATCCAGGGCCAGGGGCCGCCGCCGTGCGAGAGGAAGAAGGTGGGCTGTCTCATGATGAGCGCCAGCTTAGGCCCGCGTCCCCGGTCGGGGGTTCAACGCCTCCGCCGCCAGCGCTCAAAGCGGCTGAACGGTGACCGCGATAATCCGCCCCCCATGCAGATCCTGCCCCCCGATACCGACGACGCCCAGCGCCCCGACCGCGTGGAGGACTACTTCCGCGACGGCGCGGCGCCGAACGAGGCGCTGCTGTGGTGGCAGCTGGAGCGCCAGGACGCCCTGCAGGCCGCCTTGCGGGCGCTGTTCCAGGGCCCGGCGGGCCTGACGCGGCTGCGGCTGTGGGTGTTCCTGGAGCTGATGGCGCTGCGCGAGTCGCGCCTGACCCGAGAGGCGCTGAACCAGGCCTTCCATGTGCTGCGCGACGAAGTGCTGGACAGCGTCCTCAAGCGCCTGCGCGAGGCCGAGCTGCTGGCCTGGGACGCCACCGCCCAGACCTATGCCGTCACGCCCCTGGCCCAGCAGGTCGTGGGCCTGTTGCAGCCCCTCACGCAGGAACAGGCCCCCGACGGCGACCTCGCCTCGCTGCTGGCCGGCGTGGCCGGCGCCCACCAGCTCGGCACCCTGCAGCCCGCGCAGCTGCAGCACCTGCTGGCCCAGCTCTCGCGGCTGTACGACGAGTTCGCCGACGCCATCGCCAGCGGCAGCGAGTTCGCGCTGCGCCGCGCCCGCACGCGCTTCGAGAAGGCGCTGACGCTGGTGGACCGCGCGGGCGAGGCCCTGGGCGCCATCATTGCCCAGGCCGAGTCAGCCGGCGACGCCCGCTTGGAGCGCCTGGCGCGCGAGCTGGGTTTGGCCCAGGCGCGGCTGCTGGCCATGGCCAGCCAGTTCAACCGCGCGCTGCAGCAGGCCGACCGCCAGCGCGTGACGCTCGGCTCCACCGGCATCACCACCACCGACGTGCGCCGCTGGCTGCAGAGCCAGGGCGACCTGGCCGGGCTGCTGGGCGGCGGCTGGCTGCGCCCCGTGCACCCGGTGCTGGTGGCCCAGCGCGACCTGGTCGACACGACCGAGGCCGAGTTCGAGCGCGACCGCCCCGTCGTGGCTGATGCCGCCGCGCTGCCGCAAGGCCAGGCCGCGCCCCCGGGCGAGCTGGCCGTGCTGCAGCTGCCGCCCGAGATGGGCCAGATGCAGGCCCTGCTCAACGCCTGGACGGCGGCCGGCACCACCGAGCCGCAAGACCTCGCGCCGGCCGTGCTCGGCGGCAGCTACGCCCGCGCCGCCTACCGCGCCCAGCTGTTGCCGCTGCTGGGCGACCCGCAGGCCCGCCACCTCAAGGGCGCCACGGGCGACATGGCGCGCCAGCCTTGGAGCGTGCGCTGGTCGGCCGAGCAAGGCGAAGTCGACGACGAGTTCATCAAGTGGATGAGCCGCGGCGTCCTTACCCCTGAATCACCTACCCCATGAGCCCACTCGACGACGCCCAGCAACTCGCCGCGCAACTGCTGGCCCGGCGCTGGCTGCCGCGCAGCCACCCCCTCGTGAAGCGCGCGCTGATCGACACCGAGCTCTGGAACGCCCTCGGCGCGCGGCTGGCCGGCGTCGGCCTGCAGCTGGTGGACAACGTGCATGCCGACCACATCGCCGTGGCCCTGCTGCGCCCGGCCGAGAGCGCCGTGTTCGGCGAGACGGGGCTGGCGGCCAACAACAACCTGGACCTGCCGCGGGACGGCGTGGCGCTGCTGGTGGTGCTGTGGAGCCTCATCGTGCTGCCCAAGCGCCAGCGCCAGGTGGCGCGCAGCGACGCCATCCATGCCGGCCAGGGCGAGATGTTCGCCACCGACAAGCCCATGCCGCAGGCCGCCAGCGTGTCGCCGCTGATCAGCTACCGCAGCCTGCTGGCCGACTTCGGCGACCAGCTCGGCAAGAAGCTGCGCCTGGACACCAACCTCAAGCTGCTGGAGCGCCACGGCTTCATCACGCGCCGGGGCGAGGACATCGCCGAGGGCCCGCTGCTGGACCTGCTGATCGACTACGACCTGCTCGCGCCCCGCATCCTGGACGGTGCCCTGGGCGACGTGCTCGCCCGCGCCGGCCACCCGCTGCCGCGGCCGCAGGAAGAACAACAAGACATTGACGACTGAAGATGTTCCACCTGCAATCGCTTGAACTGCTGCACTGGGACTACTGCCAGCGCGTGACGCTGCCGCTGGACGGCGCCATCATCACCATCGCCGGCCCCAACGGCTCGGGCAAGACCACGCTGCTGGACGCCATGCGCACGCTGCTGGGCCTGGAGTGCTCGGGCGGCCGCACCTACAAGACCTACGCCCGCCACGCCAACGCCGAGACGGCCTGGCTGCGCGCCCTCGTGGACAACCGCCCGCGCTCGCGCCAGAACAGCAGCCGGCCCTTTGCGTCATCGCTGCTGTACGCCGACCAGGTCACGCTGGCCTGCCGCATCGAGCGCCACGGCGGCGACTGGGTGCGCCGCTACCTCATCGTCGACGGCGTGCATGAGATCGAGCAGCTCGCCGAGCGCGGCGAGCGCGACTGGCTGGGCATCGAGGCCTGGAAGAAGCGCCTGGAGGCCGCCGGCCTCACGCGCGCCATCGGCCGCGTGCTGGCGCTGGAGCAGGGGCAGACCGACCGCCTGTGCGAGCTCAGCCCCAAGGAGCTGCTGCGCCTCGTGTTCGAGGTGTTCGGCGACCAGGAAGTGCTGGATCGCTACGAGCAGGCCCGCAGCCACCAGCAGCATCTCGGCAAGGAGGTCGAGCAGGCCGCAGCCGAGCTGGCCCACACCCAGGCCCAGCTCAGCGACCTGGCCAACCGCGTCAACAGCCACCGCCAGTACCAGCTCAAGGTCCAGGAGCGCGAGCGCCTGGCCACCGAGGTGCTGCCGGTGCTGCGCTGGAGCGAGGCCCGCGAGCGCATCGCCCGCGACGCGCGCGAGCTGCACCGCCAGCGCCTGTTCGCCTCGGGCGACGTGAAGGCGCTGAGCGAAAAGCGCGCGGCGCTGCATGGCCTCTTCACCGCCCAGGAGGCCGCCAAGGCACGGCTGAAGGCACTGGAGGGCGAGCGGCGCGAGGCGCGTGCGGCGTTCGACGCGGCGCGTGAGGCCGAGCGGCCGGCGGAGGCTCTCGTCAAGCGCGAGGACGAGCTGCGCGCGCTGGCCGACGTCGAGGCCGATGCCGCCGCGCTGACCGCCCGCATGCAGGAACTCGCCGCCGAGCGCGACCGGCTGCGCGCCGACTACACCCGCGCCAGCGACAAGGCCTCGCGCGCCCAAGCCCAGCTCGGCGAGCTGAGCGGCAAGCGCCTGCCGCCGCCGCCACCCGAGGTCGCGCCGATGAAGCGCGCCCTGGACGACGCCGGCATCGCCCACTACCTGGTGGCCGACAGCATCGACATCGCCGACGAAACCTGGCGCGCCGCGGCCGAGGGCCTGCTGCGCCCGTCGCGCTGGGTCGTCGTGCTCAAGCACCGCAGCGACGAAGGCCGTGCCTTCGACATCGCGGCCAAGCAGCGCTACCGGCACTACGTCGTCGCCGACACCTCGGCCGTGGGCCAGGCGCCTGCGGGCTCGCTGCTGGCCGCACTCAACGTCAGCGCCCCGCTGCCGACCTGGCTGGTGCGCCAGCTCGGCGCCATCCGCTGCGTGACCTCCACGGAGGAGGGCGCCAAGACAAGCGGCGAGTGGATCACGACCGATGCGTACTACCGCGACGGCCGCGGTGGCCGCAGCGTGTTCGTCGAGCCGCGCGACCACCAGTTCGGCGCTTCGGCGGTGGACTCCCGCCGCGCCGCGCTGGAGGCCGAGCTGGCCCGCTGGGACGGTGAGCTGAGCCGCATCGCCAAGGCCCAGGCCGAGGTGGAGCGCCAGTTCAAGGACGTGCAGCGCGCGGCGGTCGGCCACAAGGCGGCGCAGGAGCTGTCCGAGCGTGCCGATGAGTTCGCCGAGGCGCGCGTGCGGCTGCCCGTGCTGCGCCAGGCGCGGACCGAAGCCTCCACCCGCATGAGCCAGCTCGACGCCGAGCACGAGCGCGTGGTGCGCGAGTCCACCCGCAGCGAGCAGGCCTATGAAGGCGCGCAGATCGCGCTGAAGGACGGCGAAGGCTCGGCGGCTGGCCGCCTGCGCGAGCACGAGTCCCGGCGCGAGGCGCTGCGCAAGGCCTCGCGCGAGAGCCGTGAGCAGAAGGCCCGCTTCCCCGCCGCCTGGGTCACGCCTGCGGCGCTGGCGGCCCTGCGCGAGGAGTTCGAGAGCGCCCGCCAGGCCGAGATCCGGGCCCACCACGTGGACCAGGAACTCGACGGTGGCCACTGGGAGGTCGACGCCAGCGTCGTGGAGCGCCATGCGCGCATGGCCGCGCAGGTGCACGAGCAGGACACCCAGCTCAGCGACCGCCGCGCGAGCAACGAGATGGCGCGCATCGCCGCCTTCAACGCCCGCGAGCGCTACATCGACGTGCTGCGCGCCACCGTGCGCCGCTACAAGAAGAACGTGGCCGAACTGGGCGAACTGGCCGGCACCACCGCCGAAGCCGTGCTGCCCCACCTCGACAACGACGACACCGTGCTCGCCCAGGCCGGGCTGCAGGTCAAGTTCAACTTCGACGGCAAGGGCGAGGTCGGCCTGAACGACGGCGAGGCCTCGGGCGGCCAGCAGGTGCTCAAGAGCCTCATCCTGCTCGTGGGCCTCATGAAGGACGACGAGACGCCCGGCGGCTTCGTCTTCATCGACGAGCCCTTTGCCCACCTGGACGTGCGCAACATCCAGCTCGTCGGCCATTTCCTGCGCTCCACGCGCGCGCAGTACCTGCTGACCACGCCGATCACGCACAACGTCGAGGTGTTCGAGCCCAGCGAGATCACGCTGGTGACGAGCAAGAAGCCGCGCGGCGAGCGCTGGGCGCCGCCGATCGCGGTGCTGGCGCGCCGCCCCGAAGTCTCGGCCTATGACTGACTGGGACCGGCCGTCGCCCTTCACGCTGGCCCTCACGCCCGCGCCGGAACACATCGATGGCCTGGGCCACACGAACAACGCGGTCTACGTGCAGTGGTGCGAACAGGCTGGCTGGGCGCATTCCGAGGCCCTGGGCCTGAGCCTGGCGGACTACCGGCGCCTGGACCGCGCGATGGCGATCCGCGAAGGGCACTACGACTACCTGCTGCCCTCCTTCGTGGGCGAGCCGCTGGTGCTGGGCACCTGGCTCACCGCCAGTGACGGCCGGCTGACGATGGAGCGGCGCTTTCAGCTGCGCCGGGCCAGCGACGGCGTGACGCTGCTGCGCGGGCGCTGGGCGCTGGTGTGCATCGAGATCAGCACCGGGCGGCCCAAGCGCATGCCGGCGGAGTTCCTGGCCGTCTACGAGGCGGCCGTGGTGGCCTGAGATGCGAGCAGCCCGGGCATGACCGCCACCCCGCCGCCGCTGGCCACGCAGCGCGCCTTGCGCTTCGAGCGCGAGCAGGCGCCGCGGTTGCGCGCGCTGGCCTACCGGATGCTCGGCTCGCGCGCCGAGGCGCAGGACATCGTGCAGGACGCCTGGCTTCGCTGGGCCGAGGTGGACGAGCGCACCATCGAGGAGCCCGCTGCCTTCCTCACGCGTCTCGTGACCAACCTGTGCCTGGACCGGCTGCGCTCGGCCGCGGTGCAGCGCGAGCAGTACGTGGGCGTGTGGCTGCCCGAGCCGGTGCTGCAAGGCGAGGACGCCTGGGGTTGGGTGCCGGGGCCGGAAAGCCAGGCGGAGTTCGCCCAGGACCTGTCCGTCGCCTTCCTGCTGGCCCTGCAGCGCCTCTCGCCGCTGGAGCGCGCGGCCTTCCTGCTGCATGACGTGTTCGACCTGGGCTATGCGGAAGTCGCGCGGCACCTGGACCGCAGCGAGGCCAGCTGCCGCCAGCTCATCAGCCGCGCGCGCAAACATGTGAAGGCCGGCCACGCGCGGCACGAGGTGGCGCGGGAGGAGGGCGAGCGGCTCGTGGCCGCCTTCATGCAGGCCGTGCGCAGCCGCGACGTCACCGCGCTCGCGCAGATGCTGGCGGACGACGCCGTGATGATGGCCGACGGCGGCGGCAAGGTCAGCGCCGTGCCCCGGCCGCTCGCGGGGGGCATGGCCGTGGCGCGTGCCTTCATCGGTTTTGCGGGCATGCCGGCCAGCCGCGGTTGGCGGCTGGTGCCGGCTGTCGTCAACGGCCTGCCGGGGCTGCTCATCGTGGACGACCTCGCCGGCGGCCGCCTCGTGCAGACGCTGGCCCTCTCGCCGGCGGCCGAGCCCGGGCGCGTGGCGGCGCTCTACATCCAGCGCAACCCCGACAAGCTCGCGGCGCTCGCCGCCCATGTCACAAACGTGGTGGCTGATCCGTCATGAGGGCAGGGCGGCAATCACGCCGCCCTTTTCCTCACAGGACACCCCCATGAGCACCGCGCAAGCCCGCCTCGACTACAGCCGCCTGTCGGCCGACCTCTTCAAGAAATACCTCGACTTCAGCATGGCCTTCAAGATGGACGAAGGCCTGGCGTTGCTTGTGGACATCCGCGCCTCGCAGCTCAACGGCTGCGCCTTCTGCCTGGACATGCACGTCAAGCAGGCCCGCATCCACGGAGAGCGCGAGCTGCGCCTGCACCACGTGGCCATCTGGCGCGAGTCGACGCTGTTCACGCCGCGCGAGCGTGCCGCGCTCGCCTGGACAGAGGCGCTCACCCAGATCGGGCCGGACGGCATCTCGGACGCCGCCTACGCCCAGGCCCGCGAGGCGTTCGACGAAGCCGCGTTGTCGGAGCTGACCTTCCGTGTGGCGGCCATCAATGGATGGAACCGCCTGAACGTGGCGTTCCGCAACGTGCCGGGTTCCAAGGACCGCCTGTTCGGCCTGGACAAGGCGGGGCTGAACTGACCCGCCTCAGCGCAGCTCGCCGTCGATCCAGGCCCGCGCCTCGGGCAGGGTCGGGAAGACGCGGTAGGGCGCCTTGATGAAGCCGTGCCGCTGGAAGTCGGCGATGGCGGCGAGGATGTCGTCACGCTGCGCCACGGCCACGATGAGGATGCGCGGGTTCGTGAACAACGGCCCGATGTGCAGCGCCGCGATCTCTGTCGTGGACGCGGGTGTGGACTCGTAGGCCTGCACCTCGAGGTAGTTGGTCAGCGCGTAGCGGAGGTCGTCGAAGCGGCGGTCGCCGCTGATGAGCTCCAGCGATGCGCGCCGCTCGACGACGCTCACGTCGCCGAAGTAGTGCCGGTAGACGCCGGCCCGTTCCCAGGTGATCTTGTATGGCATGGCCGCCGCCGTGAGAGGCTGCTGGACGCCGCGGATGATAGGAAGGACGCGTTGGCGCGCGCGTTGTGCCGGCGCTGCCATGGGGCGCGCGCGGGCCGTGCGTGATTTCCTTGGCGCTTAGGATGGGATCCCTTTTCAGCCCACCCATGCCATGGCCCTCAAGACCTCGTTTGCCATCCTGGCCCTGGCATGCGCTGCCGCCGCGGGCGCTCAGGAGGCGCCTGCCGCCGACCCCGTCGCGCGCCTGGTCAACCAGCTGGAGCTGGACCGCTACAAGGCCACCATCCAGGGGCTGACCCGCTTCGGCGACCGGCGCCAGGGCACGGCGCGCAACCGCGCGGCCCTGGACTGGATCGAGGCCCAGCTCAAGAGCTACGGCTGCACGAACACCGAGCGGGTGCAGTACGAATTCACCGAGCCCGCGCGGCGCGGCCCCGTGCAACTGCAGCCGCTGCGCGCGGCAGGCCCGGCCGCGCAGGGCGGCGGCACGCTCTTCGGCCGGCGCGCGCCCATCGGCGTGAACACCGACCCCATGGCCCAGCCCGACGAGCGGCTGCGCGCGCTCAATGCCGAGGCCACACCGCTGGGTACCGGGCCACGCGAGAGCCTGTACTGCACCAAGGTCGGCAGCACCCACCCCGACGAGATGTACATCGTCTCCGCCCACATGGACGGCATCGGCTTCGGCGAGGCCGCCAACGACGACGGCTCCGGCACGGCGCTGGTGATGGAGCTCGCGCGCATCTTTCATCAGCCGGGCGTGACCACGGAGCGTTCCATCCGGTTCATCCTCTGGAACAACGAGGAGACGGGCCTCAACGGTGCCTACGCCTACGTGGCGCAGCGCAAGGAGTTGCAGGGCGTCGAGTCGCCCAAGGGCTCGGGCCGCTACCCCGAGCCACGGTGGCTGGGCATGATCCAGCACGACATGCTGCTGTTCGACCACGGCATGCCGGTGCCCAAGCTCGACGCCGCCGGCAAGCCGGTGCTCGACGCGCGCGGCCAGCCGGTCTACGTGGCGCCCAGGGAGCAGCGCGCGGAGGCGGACGTGAACATCGAGTTCCAGGTCAATTCGAAGTTCGCCGACGGATCGGCGCGCCTGGCGTGGGCCCTGCGCGCCGCCAATGAGAAGTACGCCACCGACTACCCCGCGGCCGTGGGCAACCGCATGACGAACACCGACTCCACGCCCTTCATGGACCTGGTGCCCGCCATCTCGGTGCGCGAGAACGAGCGCGGCATGCAGATCGGCGCCGGCTGGAACCCGCATTGGCATCAGCCCACCGATCTGTTCGCCAGCTACTCCGACAAGGACTTCCTGCTCGGGCTCAACGCCGCGCAGACCACGCTGGCGGCCGTCGCGCAATTGGCGGGCGTAATGCTCAAACCCTGACCCCATCGCCCGCATTCGCGGGGATGTGCAAATGTTGCAGACGGATACAGTTGCGGCCATAGCGCGGCATGCAAACGCATTCATGCGCTGACACAAGATGTCGCGGGGCCAGGCCGGCTCCAGCGTGCACGCAGGGGGGAGCATGGGTCGTGGCGACATCGGAACGCGCGGCCTGAGGACGTCCACTTCGGTGGACGCGTTTTGACCCCGATGCCGTGCTGACCCAACCGTTGCGAGGTGCCCCTGCGGGCGCCTGGCTACGCCGCTGCATGGCGTCTTTCGCTGCCTGCAACGTGGAATCAAATACTGCACTCGCCCCTTTCTACAACGGGGCTGACGACATCTCGCGCGAACCCACCGTGCGTGACGCTGCTGATCTGCTGGTCGACGCACTTGCCGCGCTCGGCGTGGAGTACGTCTTCGGCGTGCCCGGTGGTGCCATCGAGCCGCTGTACAACGCCCTGGCGCGCAGCGCCCGGCGCGGCGGCCCGCAGGCCGTGGTGGCCCGCAACGAGCAGGGCGCGGCCTACATGGCCGACGGCTACGCCCGCGAGACGGGGCGCCTGGGCGTCTGCATCGCGACCTCCGGCCCCGGTGCCACCAACCTCATCACGGGCGTGGCCTGCGCGTACGACAACAACGTGCCCATGCTCGTCATCACGGGCCAGCCGCCCATCAAAAACTTCGGCAAGGGCGCGCTGCAGGAGTCCAGCTGCACGGGCATCAACACGATGGCGATGTTCCGCCCCTGCACGCGCTACAACTCGCTGGTCTCGCATGCCGAGCAGCTGCCCACCAAGCTGTTCAATGCATTGATGCAGGCGCAGCGTGCACCCAGCGGCCCGGCCCACCTCTCCATCCCCGTGGACATCCTGCGCCAGCCGCTGCCGGCCGACCAGGACCTGCCCGACTTCGCCGGCCTGCTGCGCCGCTCGCCCGCGCTCGTGGACCTGCCCGCCGTTCGCCAGCTCGCGCGTCTGCTCTTCTCGGCACGCCAGCCGGTCTGGCTGATCGGCGACGGCTGCTCTGAAGCCGCAGCCGACCTCATGCAGCTCGTGCAGCGCACCGACGGCACCTTCATCACCACGCCGGACGGCAAGGGCTTCGTGAACCCGCGCCACCCGCGTTTCCGCGGCGTGTTCGGCTTCGGCGGCCATGCCTGCGCGGCGGAGCTGCTGCAGGGCGAGCCTGACCTCGTCATCGCGCTGGGTACGGGCTTCGGCGAGTTCAACAGCGGTGGCTGGTCCAGCGCGCTGCTCAACAGCCGGCTCGTGCACGTGGACGACAGCGACGAGAACCTCATGCGCTCGCCCATGGCGCGGCTGCATGTGCGCGGCCACATCAAGTCGGTGTGTGAGCAACTGGTGGCGCTGCTGGCACCGTCCAATGGCGGTGCCGATGCCGCCGTGCTGCCCTTCCTGCACCCGCAGATGGCCCGCCACAGCTACGAGGCCATGGTGGACAGCCCCAAGGCGCTCTACCGCGAAGGCGGCCCCGTCAAGCCGCAGCGGCTCGTGGCGACGCTGGGCGAACGCTGCCCGCCGCAGACCCGCTTCGTGGCCGACGCCGGCAACAGCGCCGCCTGGGCCGTGCACTACCTGGCTCCCAACGACCAGCGTGCCGGCCGCATGCCGGGCGGCGCCTACCTGCCCGCCGGCAAGGAGCGGCGTTCGCGCAACTCCAGCTGGCTGCGCGTCACCATGGACTTCGCCCCCATGGGCTGGGCCATCGGCTCGGCCGTGGGCATTGCCATGGCCAACCGCCGCTGCCCGGTCGTGTGCATGACGGGCGACGGCAGCTACCTGATGAACGGCCAGGAGATCACCGTCGCCGCCGAGCTGGGCCTGCCGGTGCTGTACGTCGTGCTCAATGACGGCGCGCTGGGCATGGTCAAGCATGGCCAGCGCCTGGCGGGTGCCGAGCCCATCGGTTTTCAGCTGCCCAAGGTGGACTTCGCCGCCATGGCCGAGTCCATGGGCATCCCGGGCATCGTCGTGCGCACGGCCGAGGAGCTCGACGCGATCGACTTCCCCGCGTTGCTGTCCCGCGGCGGCCCGACGCTGCTGGACGTGCGCATCGACGGCGAGGAAGTGCCGCCGATGAACCTGCGCATGAAGACGCTGGGCACGGCGCGATGAGCGACGCCGCGCTTCGAGAGCGCGTGCACACGCGCATCTGGCACGAGTCGCCCGAGCCGGACAACGATTTCGCAGCCGCCACCGTGCTGTGCCATGGCTATGACGTCTACGGCGACATGCTCGGGCAGGCGCGCTGGGTGGAGATGCTCTTCCTGCTGCTGCGCGGCGAGGCGCCATCGGCGCGCCAGGCTGCGCTGCTGGAGGCCCTGGCGCTCGCGCTGGCCAACCCCGGCCCGCGCGACGCCGCCGTGCATGCGGCGATGTGCGCCGGCGTGGGCGGCTCGACCGCGGCGTCGGCCCTGATCGCCGCGCTGTCGGTGGGTGCCGGGCGCAGCGGTGGCGCACGCGACGTGTGGGCCGCGATGCAGGCCTTCGAGGCCTGTGGCCGCAGCCCGTCGGCCTGGGAGCGTGCGCTGGCCGCGGCGCCCGCGGAGCCGGCCGGCATCTGGCCCGCCGCCGAGCACCCGCCGGGCTTCGAGGCGCACGCCGCGCGCAGCAGCGGCATCGTGCGGCGCACGCTGGCGGTGCTGGCGCCCTTGAGCGACGGCCACTGCCTGCCTTGGCTGCACGCCAGCCGCGAGCCCCTGGAGCAAGCGGCCAGGCGGGGCCTGGCCATGACGGGCGTGGCGGCGGCGGCGCTGGTCGACCTGGGCTTCAGCCCCGCGCAGGGCGAGATGCTGCATCTGCTGCTGCGCCTGCCGGGTGCTGCGGCGCATGCACTGGAGCAGGCGGCGCAAGGGCACAAGCAGTTCCCGTTCTTTGCGCTGAACCTGCAGGACGACCCGGGGGTGCCGGCATGAAGGGCCCTCAAGCCTGGCTGGACCAGCTGGATGGCATGTCGACCCGCATGGGCCAGGCCTTCGTGGGCACGCGCGCCGTGTTCCGCGGTCAGGACCTGCATGCCGAGCTGCGCCACATGGACTGGATGGCGCTGTACGTGCTGGGCATCACCGGCCGTCACCATGACGACGCGCAGGTGCGCCTGCTGCACGCACTCTGGGTCTGCACCAGCTACCCCGACGCCCGCATCTGGAACAACCGCACGGCCGCGCTCGCCGGCTCGGCGCGCAGCACGCCCGCGCTGGGCATTGCCGCCGCGCTGGCCATGTCCGAGGCGACGATCTACGGCGGCCATCCCTACGTCAGCAGCATCGGCTTCTTCATCCGCGCCCGCGCGCATGAAGAGGGCGGTGGCGAGCTGCCCGCCTTTGTCGAGGCCGAGCTGGCGCGGGGGCGCATCTATGGCTACGGCCGGCCCATCGCCTGCATCGACGAGCGACTGCCCTGGGTGCTGGGCATCGCCCGCGAGCTCGCGCTCGACGGCGGGCCCCACCTGCGCATCGCGCTCGCGGTCGAGGCGCTGCTCGTCGCGCGCAGCCCCAAGCTGCGCATGAACTACGCGGCGCTGATGTCGGCCCTGTGCGCCGACCTCGGCTTCTCGGTCGACGAGATGCACCACTTCCAGGTGCCGGTCTTCATGGCCGGCATGTCTCCCTGCTTCATCGAGGCTGCGCAACGCCCGTCTGGCGCCGTGTTCCCGATGACCTGCGCCCACATCGCCTACGAAGGCCCGGCACCCCGCCGCTGGCCGACCCAACGCTGAACATCATGACGACTCCTGACCCCTACCTGCACTACGCCCACATGCGCGCGACCGCGCCCGTGCACTTCAACGACACCCTGAACGTCTGGGAGGTCTACGGCTACCACGACATCCAGACGGTGCTGGGCGACGCGAAGACCTTCTCGTCCGACCTGTCGGACGGCAAGATGATGGTCTTCATGGACCCGCCGCGGCACACGCAGTTCCGCCGCCTGGTGGCCCGCGCCTTCACGAGCAAGGTCATCGCCGACCTGGAGCCCAGCGTGCAGGCCATCACCGAGTCGCTGCTGGACCGCGTCGCGCAGACCGGCCGCATGGACCTCGTCACGGACCTGGCCTTCCCGCTGCCGGTGACCGTCATCGCCGAGCTGCTGGGCCTGCCCGCGGCCGACCACGACAAGTTCAAGCAGTGGTCCATCCCGGCCATCCGCGCGGCGGAGATGGAGCTCATGGGCCTGACGCCCGAGCCGGCCTTCGTGGCCGCCGTCGACGAGCTCGATGCCTACCTCGCCCAGCTCATCGCGGCGCGCCGCGACGCGCCCACGGGCGACCTGGTCAGTGCGTTGCTGGCCGCCGAGGTCGACGGCGAGCGCCTCACGCTGCTGGAAGTGGCCAGCACCTGCCGGCTGCTGCTGATCGCAGGCTTCGAGACCACGACCAACCTCATCGGCAACACCCTGCAGCTGCTGCTCGCCCACCCCGCGGCCATGGCGCAGCTCGAGGCCGACCCCGAGCTGCTGCCGCAGGCCATCGAGGAGGCGCTGCGCTTCAACACGCCGTTCCAGTTCTTCGCCCGCCGCGCCACGCGCGATGTCGAGCTCGGCGGCCACCTGATCCGGGCCGGCCAGCAGGTCATGACCTTCAATGCCTCGGGCAACCGCGACGAAGCCGCCTTCCCGCACGCCGACACCTTCGACATCACGCGCAGCGTGAACCGGCACCTGAGCTTCGGGCACGGCATCCACTACTGCCTGGGCGCCGGCCTCGGCCGGCTGGAGGCGCGCGTGGCGATCGCCACGCTGCTGCGCCGCTTCAGTGGCCTGCGCCCGGATGCCGCGCGCGCCGCGCAGCCCCTGTCCTCGGTCGTGCTGTTCGGTTTCAGCAGCCTGCCGGTGACGTTCTCAGAGGCGGTAGATGAGCTGTGCGTAGAGTGAACGGCGCGCCAGCGGGATGTCGTTCGGCAGCGCCGTGCCCGGGGCCAGGCTCGGCTCGCGGGCGTCGGCGTTGAAGAGGTTGCGCACCGACAGCGCGACATCCCAGCCGGCCTTGCCGCCGGCCGTGCGCAGCGTGAGGTCGGCGGTCGTGTAGTCAGCGATCGGCGGCCGCGCGTCGCCCGTGGCCCGGTGGCGCTGGCCGACGTGGTTGACCTGGCCGCTGAGCAGCCAACCGTTGCTGAAACTCCAGTCGGCCCGCGCGTTGAAGTGGCGCCGCGGCGCGTAGCCCGCGTCGGTGCCGGTCATGTCCTCGATGGACCGCTGCAGCGCCAGGTTCCCCGCCAGGCGCAGCTTGCGCGTGACGTCCCACAAGGCCTCCAGTTCCACGCCGCTGCCGTGCTGCGCGCCCACGTTGTTGAACTGCGCCGTGCCGCCGCCGGCGTCGGTCGTGCGGATGATGTCCTTCATGTCGTAGCGGAACAGGCTCAGGTTGAGCTGTGCGTCCGCGCGCGCCTGCCAGGAGAAGGCGGTTTCCCAGGTGCTGATCGTCTCCGGCTTGAGCGCGGCGTTGCCGCGGATGACCGGGTTGTTGATGCTGTACTGCTCGGTGAACGCCGGTGCGCGGAAGGCGCGCCCGTACAGCAGCTTCACGGTGAGGTCGAGGTTGGCGTCCCACACCAGCGCCGCACGCGGGTTGGTGGTGGCACCGAAGTCGGAGTAGCGGTCCTGGCGCAGGCCGGCGGTCAGTGTCCAGTCCTTGGCGAGCAGCCACTCGTCCTGCACGTACACATAGTTCACGGTGCGGCGATGCGGCTCGGAGAAGGAGGCCGCGGCGGGGAACTCCTGCAGGTCGCCTGTGGGCGTGGGCACGGGCAGCCCGACGGCCGGGCCGCTGGGAATGATGGTGAAGTTCTTGAGCTCGCGCGTGCGGTACATGTCCAGGTCGTCATGCCCGATGCCCACGCGCAGGTTGTGCCCCTTGATGCCGGCGTAGGAGGCCACGGCGGCCAGGCGCAGCTGGTGCTCCCAGGTGCTCGGCGCGCCCAGCATGCCCTTGGGGAAGCTGCCGCCAAAGGCGCCCGGCGGGAACAGCTGCAGCGGCACGTTGAAGGTCTGCGTGTAGTGCAGGAAGCTTGCGGTCAGTGCACCGCGCCAGTCGGCGCCCAGCTCGATGTCGGTCCAGGCCAGGTCTGAAGTGACCCGCTCGATGCGGTAGCGGCCCACGGGGTCCAGCGCCCCGGCGACGCCCGCACCCGTTTGCAGGTCGTCGCGCAGCTTGTAGCTTGCACGCAGGCGGAGCTTCTCCCGGCTGACCTCGACGTTGGCGTCCAGCGCCTTGAAGCCGGTGTTCATGCGGCCGGGTGCCAGGCTCGCCTTGGTGCCGAAGACGCCATCCAGCAGCGTCTGCTGGTCGGCGGTGACGATCTCTCGCTGCCCGTCGGTCTCGCCCACGCGCACATAGGCGGCGACGTCGTAGCGGCCGAGGCTGCCGCCGTACTGCCACCAGCCGTCGCGGCTCTTGAAGGAGCCCAGGCGCGCACCGAGCTCCACGCCGTCGATATCGGCCCGGGTCTTGGTGATGACGTTGATGACCCCGGAGAAGGCGTCGGCCCCGTAGAGCGCCGAGCCCGGGCCGCGGATGATCTCGATGCGGGCGATGTTCTCCACCGGCATGTCGCCCCAGCCAAGGCCCCGGTTGCCGACGAACAGCGTCGTCAGCGGCACGCCGTTGAGCAGCATCAGCGTCTGCGCGTTGAACTCGCTGTGGATGCCGCGGATCAGGTACAGCGGTGTGTTGGTGTTGTTGCTGCGGCTCACGTGGATGCCGGGCACGCTCTCGAGCACCTCGTCGATGCCGGTGGCGCCCATGGCCGCGATGTCCTGTGCCGTGATGACGGTCGCGACTGCCGGCGCGCGGCGCAGGGCCTGCGGCGCGCCCGTCGCGATGGAGACAGTGCTCTTGTCGCCGTAGACCTGGGCCAGTTCCTCTTCCTCGCTCGCGGGCTGCGCCAGGGCTGCCGGCTGCCATACGGCCAGCCATGCGCCGCCCAGGATGGCCAAGCCGAAGAAAGGTCTCATGTGCTGGGGCTCCGAGGTGGGGAGTGATGGCCGCCTATTGTGGGGGTATCCCAGGCGTGCGCGAACCTCGCGCGCACGACTGTTGTGCGTTCGTGAACTCCGCCCGCACGACCTTGGGGTGGCGGGAAGCCCGCCGGAGGGCGTCTGCATAATGCGCCACTCCACGCACTGCGTTGCAACGTCCCGATCCCAACTTGGTCACCACTGGTCGCTCCTGCCATGCCACGCGCCGCGCGCTGCTGCGTCAGGCCGTCGGCGGCATGGCCGCGCTGGCGGCCGCGGAGGCGGCAGCGGCAGAGCCCGGGCGGTCCATCGCGGTCGTCTACCCGGAGCTCGGCGAGCCCTTCAAGCAGATCTTCGCCGCCATCATCGACGGCATCGAGGAGCGCCTGCGGGTGAATGTCGTGAGCCTTGCCGTGACCTCGGCGGCCACGCCTGCCGAAGTCGGCGAAGACCTGCGCCGGCGTGACGTCAAGGTGCTCATCGGGCTGGGCCGCGGCGGCATGCGCATTGCCGCGGCGCTGTCTGCCGAGCTGGCCGTGCTCGTGGGGTGCGTGGTGTCGGTGCAGGAGACCGAGGCGCGGGCCTTCCCCGTGCACACGCTGGCGCCCGACCCGGCGCTGCTGCTGTCGCGCCTGAAGCGGCTCATGCCCGGAGCGCGCCGCGTGCACCTCGTCTACGACCCCAAGCTCAATGGCTGGCTGGTGCGCCTGGCACGCGAGGCGGCCCGCACCGAAGGCCTGGAGCTGGTGGCCCAGGAAGCGCACGACCAGAGCGGCGCGCTGCGCCTGTACTCGCAACTGCTCGCCTCGGCCGACCCGGTGCGCGACGCGCTGTGGCTGCCGCAAGACCCGACGACGGTGGACGACAACGTCGTGCTTTCGCTGGTGCTGAAGGACGGCTGGAACCGCTCCATCGCGGTGTTTTCGAGCCATCTCGCCCACGTCAAGCGCGGGGCGCTGTTTTCGCTGTACCCCGACAACGCGGAACTCGGTCGCAGCCTCGCGGCTTCGGCGCTGCGGCTGGTCGGCAACCCGCGGGCGCTGGGCGCCGGCGTGAGCCCGCTGCGCGACACGCGCGCGGCCATCAATGTGCGCACGGCGGCCCACCTGGGCATGGACGTCGCTGCGGCGCAGACCGGGTTCGACCTGGTCTACCCGAACAGCTGAGGAGAGCCTGTGACGTCCCGCCCACCCCTGGCCCGTTCGACCGCTGCAGCGTCGCTGCCCGCGGCCGAGCGCGTGCAGGCGCCCTCGGGCCCGTGGCTGCAGCGCCTGCTGCCGCGCTATTTCCGTGACGCGTCATTCCGGCGCCAGCTCAGCGTGGGTGTCGCACTCGGCGCCCTGTGCCTGGCGTTGATGATGGCCGCCGTGAACGCCTGGCAGGGCGGCCGGCAGGTGCGGGCCATGCTCATGGAGCAGGGCGGGCGCGTGGCCACCAACCTGGCGTCCAACAGCTCGCTGGCCCTGCTGTACGCCGCCGCCGACAACGCCGAGGAAGCCGTGCGCGCGTCGCTGGCCTTCCCGGACGTGATGGCCATCGAGATTCGCGACACCCGCGGTCACCTGCTGCTGGCCCTCGGCCCCGAAGGCAAGTCGCGCCCGGTGGAGGCCGCGCCGCCGGCCCAGGCCGCCAGCGAAGCCTGGCTCGACCAGGAAACCGACGACAGCTGGTCGTTCTCCGCGCCCGTCTGGACGCGCCCCGAGCCATCGCCGTTCGATGTGACGCTGCGCCCGGCGCAGCTGCTCGGGCATGTGCGCGTGGTGCAGAGCAAGGCCACGCTGCACCGCACGCAGACGTCGCTGTTCGTCGCCAATTTCGGCATGGCGCTGCTGTTCTCGCTGCTCTTCCTCGTGTCCGTGCGTTATCTCGCGCTGCGGCTGACGCGTCCGCTGGCGGCGCTGTCCGACGCCATGGAGCGCGTGGAGCGTGGCGAGGGCGACGCGAGAGCCCCGGCCGGCGGGCCGCGGGACATCGAGGCGATGGCGCACACCTTTAACCGCATGATCGCGGCCCTGCAGGAGCGCGAGGCCGAACTGGCCGCCCACCGGGACCACCTCGAGGACCTGGTGCAGGAGCGCACGCTGGAGCTCAGCGACGCCAAGGAGCGCGCCGAGGTGGCCAGCCGCGCCAAGAGCCAGTTCCTCGCGCGCATGAGCCACGAGCTGCGCACGCCGCTGAATGCGGTCATGGGCTATGCCCAGATCCTGAAGATGGACGAGGCGCTGACTGCCAAGCAGCGCAGCGGCCTGGACATCATCCACAGCAGCGGCCAGCACCTGCTGACGCTGATCGTCGACATCCTGGACCTGTCCCGCATCGAGGCCGGCAAGGCCGAGCTGCGCATCGCGCCGCTGGAGCTGGTGCCGCGCCTGCAGGCCGTCATCGACATCGTGCGGGTGATGGCCGAGGGCAAGCAGATCGGCCTGCAGCTCGAGCTCGGCGTCGGCCTGCCGGCCGTGGTGCAGGCCGACGAGAAGCGGCTGAACCAGATCCTGCTGAACCTGCTGGGCAATGCGGTCAAGTTCACGCACGTGGGCGGCGTGACCTTGCGCGTGCAGCGCGTGACGCCGGCCGACGTGGAGCCCGGCCATGTGATGCTGCGCTTCGAGGTGCAGGACACCGGCGTGGGCATCGCGGAGGACCAGGCCGTGCGCCTGTTCGAGCCTTTCGAGCAGGCCGGCAGCGCCGAGCAGCGCGTCGGCGGCACGGGCCTGGGCCTGGCCATCAGCCGCCAGCTGGTGCGGATGATGGGCGGCGAGATCCGGCTGGAGAGCCGCCTGGCGCAGGGCAGCCGGTTCTGGTTCGAGATCAGCGTGCCGACCGCGGGCTGAGCCGCGGCGCGGCGGGGGCGGTCAGCGGCGTTCCTGGATGCGCAGCAGGTTGCCGGCGGGGTCGCGCACCGCGCAGTCACGCACGCCGTAGGGCTGCAGGGTCGGCTCCTCGACGATCTCGGCATCGGCTGCCTGCAGCCGGGCGAAGGCCTGGTCGAGGTCCGGCGTTGCCAGGATCAGCATGCCGAAGGTGCCCTTGGCCATCATCTCGGTGATGGTGCGGCGCTCGTCGTCCGTGATGCCGGGCGTGACGGCCGGCGGGTGCAGCACGATGGACGTGCCGGGCTGGCCCTTGGGGCCGACGGTGATCCAGCGCAGGCCGTTGTAGCCTACGTCGTTGCGCAACTCGAAGCCGAGGGTGTCGCGGTAGAAGGCCAGCGAAGCCTCGGGGTCGGATTGGGGCAGGAAGCTCGAGTGAATGCTCAGGTCCATGGGGTGTCTCCGTGTCGGGTCAGGTCCATGGCGGGCAGTCTAGGAGTCGCCCGAGCCCGGTGCTTCTCGATTCCTGACTGGTTTGGTGACCTGCCGCGCAACGCAGGGCGGCATGCCCGCCGTGGCCTGCGCCTGCTCGCGGCGATAGGTCGACGGCGGCATGCCGACGAGCTCGGTGAAGCGGGTGCTGAACGTGCCGAGCGACGCGCAGCCGACGGTGAAGCAGACCTCGGTCACGCTCAGGTCGCCGCGGCGCAGCAGCGCCATGGCGCGCTCGATGCGGCGCGTCATGAGGTAGCTGTAGACCGACTCCCCGTAAGCCTGCCTGAACTGCCGGCTCAGGTGCCCGCCGGACATATGCACGCCGCGGGCGAGGGCTTCGACGTCCAGCGGCTGCGCGTACTCGCGGTCGATGCGGTCGCGCACGCGGCGCAGCCGGGCCAGGTCGCGCAGGTGCAGCTCGGAGCCGGGCCGCGTGGTCATGTCAGCGCGCTGCAGCGAGCGGTTCGCCACGGCCGCGCGGTGCCAGCCGGTCGCGCAGCGCCAGCCCCGGGCGCTCCACCGCGTAATGCAGCGCCGCGCCCACGGCCAGGATGACCGCGGCGTAGACGGGGAACAGCGCCGGGCCCTGCAGCGGCAGCGCCGGCGCGATCCAGGTCTGCACTGCATGCATGGCCAGCTTGTGGCTGAGGTAGAGGCTGTAGGAGATGGCCGCCAGCCAGCCCGCGCCGGGCACGGCCCACCGGCCCAGCAGGCCCTGAGGCGCCGTGGCCGACAACACCAGCAGCCCGAAGCCGAACGACAGCAGTGGCCAGCCCACCGTGTTGGCCGCCAGGCCGGTGCGGTTGCGAAACAGCATGAAGGCCAGGGCGGCCAGCGCCACACCCGCCACCAGCAGCCAGGTCGATCGCGCATGCAGGCGCGCCCACCACTGCGGGCGGTACACGCGCAGCGTGGCCAGCATCACGCCCACCAGCAGCCCGTCCAGCCGCATCCAGGTCGGGTAGTAGATGTCCTCGATGAACCAGGGGCGCTGGGGCTGCGTGGCGTCGTTGTGCAGCCAGACGGCGCCGCGCAATGCGATGCCGGCGAGCACCAGCAGCACGCACAGGGCGACGAAGCGGGCCGCCGAGGGGCGCCGCGTCATCCAGGCGGCGAGCAAGGGGAACACCAGGTAGAAGTGCTCCTCCACGCACAGCGACCAGGCATGCGAGAACGCCTGGTTCTGGCCGTAGTCGATCAGCAGGTTGAGCGTGAACGTGGCGAACTGCCACCAGGCCTCCAGGTTCGGCTCCTCCCGCAGCACGGGGAAGGTGAGGTAGACGCCCAGCACCACGGCGAAGGCCGGCAGGATGCGCCAGGCGCGCCGCCAGTAGAAGTCGCGCAGCGACAGCGGCTGCCCGCGCTGCAGGGTCTGCAGCAGCTGCGAGCCGATCAGGAAGCCGCTGAGCACGAAAAAGATGTCCACGCCCGCCCAGCCGAAGCGGGTGAGCCATTGCCAGTCAGGCCCCAGGCCGCCGATCAGGAAGGTGTGGAAGAACATCACCCAGACGATGGCGATGCTGCGCAGCAGGTCGAGGCCGGGAAGGCGGTGCATGGAGGCGGGGGGCGTGCGGTGAGGGGCGCGCAGCGTAACGCCGGGACACGGCGCATGCCGTTCGTCAGCGGGTCAGCGTGAAGCTGCCGCAGTCCTGGTCCAAGCCCCGGTGTCGATCGCGGGGGCGCGGCGGCGTGCCGTTGCTCATCACGTCGTGCCAGCGCCAGGCCGCTTGCAACGTGAGCGGGCCGCTGGTGGGCAGGGTGAAGGCATCGTTCAGCGTGACGGTGGCGGCCACGCTCTGGCCGGCGGGCAGCAGCAGGTAGTCCTCGGCGGACGGGTCGCCCCGCTTGCGCATGGCCCCCTGGAACTTCAATTCGCCCTTCGCGGTGCGCACGGTCATGAAAGGCCCGAACCAGGCGCCTTCGAACGGGCTGCCCCAGCGCAGCAGGTGCAGGTCCTGCGGGCCGGCGTTGCGCAGCGTGAAGCTCACGCTCACGCGGCCCGTGCCCTCGGCGGCAGGCTGGAAGCGGCAGGTCAGGGCGGTGGCGGGTGCGGTGGCGGCCATGGTGAGCGGGGCGGCGGCGAGCAGGGCCAGCGCGACAGCGAGTGAGCGAGGGGAGGGCATGCATCAAGCCTAGCCGACGTGCGGGTTCAGCGCAGCCCCATGAACAACGCCGCCCGCGGGCGGCGTTGTCTCAGGGGCCGAGGCCGGTCAGTTCTTGGCCGGGGTGTTCTCGGTGAAGTACTCGTGGTTGTCGGAGTTGTCCAGGGCCTTGGTGGGGTTGGACTTGGCCAGGCTCAGCGCCGCGCTCTGGCCGTAGGCCCAGTCGTCGGTGCCGGCGATGACGTTGAAGTGCATCATCTCGTGCACCAGCGTGCCGCCCTTGCTGTCCGTGCCCGTCATGGGGGCGTTCCAGAACGCGCCGCAGACGTAGATCTTGTACGGCTGCGTCGGGTAGACGTAGGCATAGGTGCCGGAGTCCTTGCAGCTGCAGTCCAGCGTCAGAGCGGCCGTCTGGAAGGCGTTGCGGGCCTTGACGAAGTGGTCCTTGGCCGTGTTCCAGCGCGACAGCGTGTAGGCGCCGAACCAGCTCGTGTAGCGCGGCGTGGCCGACGGCGTGCCGCTGAGGTAGGCGGCCGAGCTGACGGTGTAGTTGGTGGCCGCCGTCACTGCCGAGGCGAGCGTCGTCTTCTGGCTGGCGGTGCAGGCGCCGGTGTAGGAGATGCTGGCGGCTGCGGCGGTCAGGCTGGGTGCTGCGTCGGTGCTGGCCACGCCGGCACCGCCATCCTTGGAGGCCGGGCCGCCGTCGATGCGCTCGTTGCGGTTCTGTGCCCACAGGTACATGTCGGCTGCGCTGCGCATCGACTGCGCGCCGGAGCCGTGCGTGCCGCGGCCGCTTTCGAAGGCGATGGCATAGCGGCCGTTCTTGCTGATGTCGTAGTGGCCGGTCAGCTCGACGCGGTAGTTCAGCGTGGCGCCGGCGGCGATCTCGACGTAGTCCTTGGCGGTCGGCGCGGCGCGCTTGATGACGGGGCCGGTGTAGCGCACCGGGGCGTCGTCACGCGTGATGCGGAAGAGCGAGCCGCTCATGCGGTCGCTCGGCAGCTGCCAGCGCAGCACCTGCACCGGCGTGCGGCACACGTTGGTCACGGAGACGTCGACGAACACGTCCACATCGCCGTCGACGATGGGGTTGGCGCTGTTCAGTCGCACGTCCAGGCATTCACCCGCCGCGGCATGGCTGGCGCTCGTGGCGACAACGGCAAAGGCGGCGGCGGTCAGCTTGAACCAGGTCTTCATGCAGGCTCCTGTCGGCCCCTGGTCGGGGCGCTGGGTTGAGGAAGCCGCGAATTCTGGTGAGGTGCCCGCCTAGCGCGTCGTGGGACAAACCTGTCCCATAAACCTGCGTGGCATCCCGTGTGGCGGGGCCAACAGGCCTGCGGTTTACACCGAGGGACAACGCCCGTGCGCGGTGACATTCACCGCGCACGCGCGCTCAGGGGCTCAGGGGCTCAGGCCGCCAGCAGTTGCCGCAGCACAAAGGGCAGGATGCCGCCGTGGCGGTAGTAGTCGACCTCGATGGCGGTGTCGATGCGCAGCGTGAGCACCACCGTCTGCGTGCTGCCGTCGGTGCGGGTGATCGTCATGGCGGCGTCGCCCTGGGGCTGGATGTCGTCGGCCAGCGTGATGTCGATGGTCTCGCTGCCCGAGAGGCCCAGCGTCTCCCAGCTGGTGCCGGGCTTGAACTGCAGGGGCAGCACGCCCATGCCGATCAGGTTGCTGCGGTGGATGCGCTCGAAGCTGCGGGCGATGACGGCCTTGATGCCCAGCAGCTGCGTGCCCTTGGCCGCCCAGTCGCGGCTGGAGCCGGTGCCGTACTCCTCGCCCGCGAACACGACCGTGGGCGTGCCCGCGGCCATGTAGGCCTGTGCAGCCTCGTAGATGGTCGTCTTGACGCCGTCCTTGAGCGTGTAGCCGCCTTCCTCGCGGGAGCCATCGGGCCCGGCGGGGAGCATCAGGTTCTTCACGCGAACGTTGGCGAAGGTGCCGCGCACCATCACGTCGTGGTTGCCGCGGCGCGCACCGTAGGAGTTGAACTCGACCCGCGGCACGCCCTGCTGCACGAGGTATTTGCCGGCCGGTGTCGTCTCCTTGAAGGACCCGGCGGGGCTGATGTGGTCGGTGGTGATGGAGTCGCCGAAGAGGGCCATCACCTTGGCGCCGCGCACGCCGGCCACGAGCGTCTTGGGCTGCATCGTGAAACCGTCGAAGAAGGGCGGCTGGGCGATGTAGGTGCTCTTGGGCCAGGTGTAGACCTGGCCCGTCACGCCCTTGATCGCATCCCACAGCTTGCCCGGTTGGCGGGTGACCTGGTCGTAGTTGGCCTTGAAGGCCTTGGGGTCCATCGCGTACTTCATCAGCGCGTGGATCTCGTCGCTGGTGGGCCAGATGTCGCCCAGGTAGACCGGGCGGCCCTGCTTGCCCACGCCCACGGGCTCGGTCATCAGGTCCCGGGTCACGGTGCCGGCGATGGCGTAGGCCACGACCAGCGGCGGGCTGGCCAGGAAATTGGCCTTGAGGTTGGGGTGGATGCGCGCCTCGAAATTGCGGTTGCCTGACAGCACGGCTGCGCAGACGAGGTCGTTGTCCTGGATGACCTTGTTGAGCTCGGGCGTGAGGTCGCCGGCATTGCCGATGCAGGTCGTGCAGCCATAAGCGGCGACGTTGAAGCCGAGCTTCTCCAGGTAGGGCAGGAGCCCGGCCTTTTCCAGGTACTCGGTGACGATGCGCGAGCCGGGGGCGAGCGACGTCTTGATGTGCGGCTGCACCGTGAGCCCTGCCTCCACGGCCTTCTTGGCCAGCAGGCCGGCGGCCAGCAGCACGCCGGGGTTGGAGGTGTTGGTACACGACGTGATGGCGGCGATCAGCACGTCGCCGTTGCGCACGTCCAGGCCGCTGTCGGTCTTGAAGGCCTGGGCGAGTTTCTCGGCCGGCTGGTTGAAGCCGTTGGCGGCCGTGGGCTGGCTGAACAGCTCGGCGAAGGTCGACGAGAGCTTGCCGATCTCGATGCGGTCCTGCGGGCGCTTGGGGCCGGCCAGGCTCGGCGCCACGGTGCCGAGGTCCAGCGAGACGACGGAGGTGTAGTCGATGTCGCCGCGCTTCGGGACGCCGAACAGGCCCTGCGCCCGCCAGTAGGCCTCGAAGGCCTCGATCTCGGCTGCGGTGCGCCCGGTGCCCCGGAAGTAGGCGACGGTCTTGTCGTCCACCGGGAAGAAGCCCATGGTGGCGCCGTACTCGGGCGCCATGTTGGCGATGGTGGCGCGGTCGGGCAGGGCGAGGGTCTCGGTGCCTTCACCGAAGAACTCCACGAACTTGCCGACCACCTTGTGCTTGCGCAGGATCTCGGTGACGGTGAGCACCAGGTCAGTGGCGGTGACGCCCTCGCGCAGCCGGCCGGTCAGCTCGAAGCCGACGACGTCCGGCGTCAGGAAGTACACCGGCTGGCCCAGCATGCCCGCCTCCGCCTCGATGCCGCCCACGCCCCAGCCGACCACGCCGATGCCGTTGATCATCGTCGTGTGGCTGTCGGTGCCCACGAGGCTGTCGGGGTAGTAGACCTTGTCCTTGCCCTGGTGCACGCCGCGGGCCAGGTACTCCAGGTTCACCTGGTGCACGATGCCGAAGCCCGGCGGCACGACGCCGAAGGTGTCGAAGGCCTGCATGCCCCACTTCATGAACTCGTAGCGCTCGCGGTTGCGCTCGAACTCGAGCTTCATGTTGAGGTCCAGCGAGTCCTTGGTGCCGTAGTGGTCGATCATGACGCTGTGGTCCACGACCAGGTCCACCGGCACGAGCGGCTCGATGGCCTTGGGGTTCTTGCCCATGGCCGCGGCCACGTTGCGCATGGCCGCCAGGTCGGCCAGCAGCGGCACGCCGGTGAAGTCCTGCAGCACCACGCGGGCCACGACGAAGGGGATCTCGTCGCTGCGCTCGGCCGTGGGCTTCCAGGCGGCCAGCTGCGCCACATGCTCGGGCGTGACCTTCTTGCCGTCGCAATTGCGCAGCACGCTCTCCAGCACGATGCGCAGCGACACCGGCAGCCGGGACACGTTGGGGTGGGTCTCGGCCAGCCGTGGCAGTGAGAAGAACCGGCAGGATTTCCCGGAAGCGGTCTTGAACTCGGCTTGGGTGTCAGCGAAGGCGTGCGGCGTGGCGGGTTTCGGCATGGTTACTCCTTTAGCATCTCGGCCCATTGTGGCGAGTCTGCTGTGAATTTCCTGAATCCCGTTCGAAGGACTCGGCCATGACGGGCCGATCCACTCGCCCCCGCCTTTTTCCGCTCACCTGGCCGCTGCTGCTGGAGCTGCTGCTGGGCATCGGCATCGGCGTCATCGGCACCGCGCTGGCGGCCCGGCTGTCAGACAACAGCGGCGCGGCCTTCGGCATCGCCAACCAGGTGTTCGCGGCGCTTTTCGTGCTCTTTCGCGTCATCGGCGCGGGTGTGAGCGTGGCCGTCACCCAGGCGCTGGGGGCGGGCCGCCGCGAAGAGGCCGACGCCGTCGCCCGCGCCGTGGTGGGGGCCAGCACCTGGCTGGGTCTCGCGGGCGCCGTGCTGGCGCTTGTGGCGGCGGGCCCGATGTTGCAGATGGTGAACACGCCGGCCGAAGTGGTGCCGCTGGCCCGCACGCTGCTGCAGACCCTGGCACCGGCGCTGCTGCTGGACGCCTGGAACGCCAACATGTCCAGCGTCATGCGCTCCCACCTGCGCAGCCGCGAGGCGCTGGTGGTGGTGGTGCTGATCCAGGTCGTGACGCTCGTCGTCGCGCTCCTGGCCATGCCCCACCTCGGCCTGCCGGGCTATGCCCTGGCCTGCATCCTGGGGCGCGGCATGGGCCTGGCGCTTCACATCACGCTGTGGCGCTCGCGACTGGGCCTGCGGCTGCGTGCGCCGGACTGGTGGCGCCTCGTGCGCGCACCGCTGGCCACGGTGCTGCACATCGGCATCCCGGGCGCGGCCGAGAACATCGCCTGGCGCGCAGCCTTCATGACGAGCCTGGCCGCCGTGGCCCAGCTCGGTGCCCATGCGCTGGCCACCCATGCTTACACGATGCAGTTCCTGCACGTCATCCTGATGTTCAGCCTGGCCATCGGCTTCGCGGTGGAAATCCTGGTGGGCCACATGATCGGCGCCGGGCAGTTGCATGCAGCCCACAAGCTGGTGCGCAAATCCCTGATGCTGGGGTTTGTCGTGGCCTTCATGGTGGCGGGCAGCTTCGCGCTGGCCGGCCCCTGGCTGATGGCCCAGTTCACCTCCGACCCCGAGATCATCGCCCTGGGCTGCACGCTGCTGTGGTGGACTGTCATCCTGGAGCCGGGCCGCACCTTCAACCTCGTGGTCATCAACGCCCTGCGCGCCACGGGGGACGCCCGCTACCCGGTGCTGGCCGGCGCCGCCTCCATGGCGGTGGTGCTGGCCGGCGGCAGCTGGTTCCTGGGCGTGCACCTGGGCTGGGGGCTGGTGGGCGTGTGGATCGCCTACGCCGCGGACGAATGGATCCGGGGCCTCCTGATGTGGCGCCGATGGGCGACACTGGGATGGTTGCCCCACGCCCGCGCCGCCCACCGCAAGCTGCGGCTCGTCCGGCCGGGGTGAATTGGTATTTTCCTATCCAGTAAAACTTGAGGGATGTTTTCTACAATGCGCCCCTTTCGCCGGAACACCTCCACCCGCCCCATGACTTCCACCCTGACTCGACTCTCCCTGGCCCTGGCGCTCGTGAGCGGCGCAGCGCAAGCCCAGCAGCCTGCGGTCATCTTCGACATGGGCGGCAAGTTCGACAAATCCTTCAACCAGGCCGGCTACCAAGGTGCCGAGCAGTGGAAGAAGGAGAGCGGCAAGACCTATCTCGAGTTCGAGATCAGCAACGACACCCAGCGCGTGCAGGCCATCCGCCGCATGGCCGAGCGGGGCGCCAGCCCCATCATCAGCATCGGCTTCGCCCAGGCGTCGGCCCTGCAGCAGGTGGCCAAGGACTTCCCCAAGACCCAGTTCGCCATCATCGACGCCCAGGTGAACCTGCCCAACGTGCAGTCGGTCCTCTTCAAGGAGCAGGAAGGCAGCTACCTCGTCGGCGCCATGGCCGCGCTGGCCAGCAAGTCAGGCAAGGTCGGCTTCGTGGGCGGCATGGACATTCCCCTCATCCGCAAGTTCCAGTGCGGCTACGAGCAGGGCGCCAAGGCCACCAACCCGAAGATCGAGGTGTTCTCGAACATGACGGGCACCACCTCCACCGCCTGGAACGACCCCACCCGCGGCGGTGAGCTCGCCAAGGCTCAGTTCGCCAAGGGCTCGGACGTCGTCTTCGCCGCCGCCGGCGGCACGGGCGTGGGCGTCTACCAGGCCGCCAAGGACGCCGGCAAGCTCGCCATCGGCGTGGACAGCAACCAGAACCACATCCAGCCCGGCACCATGCTGACCTCCATGGTCAAGCGCGTGGACGTGGCCGTGTACAACGTGCTCAAGGCCTGGAAGCCTGGCGTGCAGGTGCTGGGTTTGAAGGAAGGCGGCGTGGACTACGCCGCCGACGAGCACAACGCCAAGCTGCTCACGCCCGCCCTCAAGGGCAAGGTCGACGCCGTGAAGGCCGACATCATCGCCGGCAAGGTGAAGGTGGCCGACTACATGGCCGACAACGCCTGCAAGTACTGAGCGTGAGCGCGTCAGTTGCTGTCCGCCTGCAGGCGATCTCCAAGCGCTTCGGCGCCGTGCAAGCCAACCGCGAGGTGTCGTTCGACATCGCCGCGGGCAGCGTGCATGGGCTGGTCGGCGAAAACGGCGCCGGCAAGAGCACGCTGATGGCCATCCTGTATGGCTACTACCACGCCGACGCCGGGTCCATCGAGATCCACGGCGAGCGGGTGCAGATCGCCAACTCCCAGCAGGCCATCCAGCTCGGCATCGGCATGGTGCACCAGCACTTCATGCTGGTCGACACGCTGACCTGCCTGGAAAACATCATGCTCGGCGCCGAGGGGGGCTTCTTCCTGGCGCCCTCCAAGGCCAAGGTGCGCGCCAGGCTCGAGGCCTTGATGGCCGAAACGGGCCTGCACGTGCAGCTCGACGCCGTCGTGGCCGACCTGCCCGTGGGCGAGCTGCAGCGGCTGGAAATCCTGAAGGCGCTCTACCGGGGCGCCAAGATCCTCATCCTGGACGAGCCCACCGCCGTGCTCACCCCCCAGGAGACCGACCAGCTCTTCGTCACGCTGCGCCGCCTGCAGGAGCTGGGCACCACGCTCATCCTGATCACGCACAAGCTGCGCGAGGTCATGAGCCTGTGCGGCGCCGTCACGGTGATGCGCGCCGGCCAGGTCGTCGAGACGCGCCACATCTCGCAGTGGAGCGAGGCGTCGCTGGCCGAGTCCATGGTCGGCCGCAAGGTGACGCTGGGCAGGCCGGAGGGGCTGGAAATCAACGCGGGTGACGTGCGCCTGCAGGCCAGCGGGCTGAGCCTGAAGCACGCCAACGGCGTGCCGGCGCTGCGCGAAGTGAGCCTCACGCTCAAGGCCGGCGAGATCGTCGGCGTGGCTGGCGTCTCGGGCAATGGCCAGAGCGAGCTGCTGGAGGTCCTCAGCGGCCTGCGCGCGCCCGAAGGCGGCCGGCTGGAACTCGGCGGCCGGTCGTTCACGCCGGAAGCCTGGCTGGACACCGAACAAGCCCGCCCGCTGCGCATGGCCCATGTGCCCGAAGACCGGCATGCCGTGGGCCTGGTGATGAGCTTCCCGGCCTGGGAGTCGGCCGTGCTGGGTTACCAGGGGCTGCCGAAGTACCGTCAGGGCCCGGCGATGAACCACGCCGCCATGAAGGCCGCCACGCGCGAGATGCAGGAACGCTTCGACGTGCGCCCGCGCGATGAGAACCTCGGCTCCAGCAAGTTCTCCGGCGGCAACCAGCAAAAGCTCATCCTGGCGCGCGAGATCGGCGAGCAGCCGACCGTGCTGCTGGTGGGTCAGCCCACGCGCGGCGTGGACATCGGCGCCATCGAATTCATCCACAACCAGCTGCGCGCGCTGCGCGACGCGGGCTGCGCCGTGCTGCTGGTGAGCAGCGAACTCGACGAGATCCTGGCCCTGGCGGACCGGGTCGTCGTCATGAACGCCGGGCGCATCACGGGCGAGCTGACCATCGACGAGTGCGATGAGCGGCGCCTGGGCCTCTTGATGGCCGCACAAGAAGAACGAGTCGCGGCATGAGCCAACCCTTGCAACTCCCTCGCTGGATCGACATCGGCCTGCTGCCGCTGTGGAACCTCGCCGTCGCGCTGGTCGTGGCCGGCCTCGTGGTCCTGGTCATCGGCCACAGCCCCTGGCAGGCGCTGACGGTGCTGCTCAACGGGGCGCTGGGCAGCGTGCGCGGCCTGGGCTATTCGCTCTACTACGCCACGACCTTCATCTTCACGGGGCTGGCGGTGGCGGTGGCCATCCATGCGGGCCTGTTCAACATCGGCGGCGAAGGCCAGGCGACGCTCGGCGGCATCGGCGTGGCGCTGGTGGCGCTGTGGCTGGGCGCCAAGCTGCCGGCCGTGGTGCTGCTGCCGCTGCTGGTGGTGGCCGCGGCCGTGTTCGGCATGCTGTGGGCGGCGGTGCCGGCCTACCTGCAGGCCTGGCGTGGCAGCCACATCGTCATCACGACGATCATGTTCAATTTCCTGGCCGCGGGTCTGAACGGCTACCTGCTCGTGAACTGGCTGCGCCCGGCGGGCAGCATGTCGGTGGAGTCGGCCGAGTTCGCCGAGAGCGCGCGGATGCCGGCCCTGCACCAGATGGCGGCAGCCTTCGGCGTGGAGCTGCCCTCGTCGCCGCTGAACCTGAGCCTCGTCATCGCGCTGGTGGCCTGCGTCTTTGTCGGCTGGTTCCTGTGGAAGAGCGCCGCGGGTTACGCCGTGCGGGCCGTGGGCAGCGCGCCGCGCGCCGCGCACTACGCCGGCATCCGCCCGCGCTCGCAGGTGCTGCTGGCCATGGCGCTCTCCGGCGCGCTGGCGGGCATGGTGGGCATCAACGAGATCTCCGGCGTGCAGGGCAAGCTGACGCTGGACTTCGTCGCCGGTGCCGGCTTCACCGGCATTGCCGTGTCGCTGATGGGCCGCAACCACCCGGTCGGCATCGTGCTGGCGTCGCTGCTCTTCGGCGTGCTCTACCAGGGCGGCGTCGAGGTCAGCTTCGAGCTGCAGGGCTTCAGCCGTGAGATGGTGGTGACGGCCCAGGGCCTGATCGTGTTGTTCTCGGGCGCCATGGCCACGGTCAGCGCCCCGCTGTTTGCCCGCGTCTACGGCGCTGTGAAGGGAGGCCGCTGATGGATGAAGTCCTGATCGCCTCGGTGCTGGCCTCCACGCTGCGCGTGAGTGCACCGCTGCTGCTGTGCGCGATGGCGGGTGTGCTGTCGGAGCGCTCCGGCGTCGTCGACCTCGGGCTGGAGGGCAAGATGCTCTTCGCCGCCTTCGCGGCGGCGGCGGCAGCCTCCGTCACCCATTCCACGGCCTGGGGGCTGCTGGCGGCCATCGGTGTGGCCTGCGCGGCCTCGCTGCTGCACGGCTTCGCCTGCGTGAGCAACCGCGGCGACCAGGTCGTCTCGGGCGTGGCCTTGAACATGATCGCTGCCGGCCTCACGGTGGTGCTGGGCATCGCCTGGTTCCAGCAGGGCGGCCAGACGCCGCCCATCGCGCCCGAAGTGCGCCTCACGGCCCTCGCGCCGGCCTTTGCCGAGCCGCAGCCGGGGAACTGGTTCGCGTCGGTCTTCGGCCATGGCTTCCTGAGCCACAACGTGCTCGTCTACGTGGCCTTCCTGATGGTGGCCGCGGTGTGGTTCTTCCTGGAGCGCACGCGCCCGGGCCTGCGCCTGCGCGCGGTCGGCGAAAACCCCGCCATGGTCGAGGCCGCCGGCATGTCCGTGCAGGGCCTGCGCTACCAGGCGCTGCTGATGAACGGCGTGCTGTGCGGCCTGGCCGGCGCCTACCTGACGCTGGCGCAGAACGCCTCCTTCTCGCCCAACATGACCGCCGGCCGCGGCTTCATCGCGCTGGCCGCCATGATCTTCGGCAAGTGGAAGCCCCTGCCCACGATGGCCGCCTGCCTGCTGTTCGGCTTCCTGGACGCGGTGGCCATCCGCATGCAGGGCGTGCAGCTCCCGGGCGTCGGCGAGGTGCCGGTGCAGCTCATCCAGGCGCTGCCCTACATCCTGACCGTCGTGCTGCTGGCCGGCTTCATCGGCTCGGCCATCGCGCCCAAGGCGCTGGGCCGCCCCTACGTGAAGGAACGCTGATGGAGCTCTCCCAAGACCTGCTGGACCGGCTGCTGGCCGAGTCCCTGCGCGCCCGGGGCTTTGCCCATGCGCCGTACTCCAAGTACCGCGTCGGCGTGGCGCTGCTGGACGAGCAGGGCCGCATCCACGTCGGCGCCAACATGGAGAACGCCTCCTACCCGCAGGGCTGGTGCGCCGAGCCCTCGGCGCTGACGGCCATGCTCATGGCCGGCGGCAAGCAGGCCAAGGTCGCCGTCGTGACGGGCCCGGGCCCCGACATCATCACCCCCTGCGGCGGCTGCCGCCAGAAGCTGCGCGAGTTCTCGGTGCCCGAGGAACTCGTCATCATTGCCGGAGATCCAGGCGGCATCCGCCAGCGCTGGACCCTGGCCGAACTCCTGCCCCACAGCTTCGGGCCGGAACATCTGAAGTTCTGAGGTTTTCCCATGATCGACAACAAGAACCTCGACGTCGCGATCCCCGCGAGCGTCGACAAGCTGCAATCCCTGTTCGGCAAGGCGCCTGAAGTGGCCGTGGTGCTCGGCTCCGGCTGGGCCGGCGCCGTGAGCCATGTGCAGGAGCCCCGGAGCCTGCCCTACACCGAGCTGCCGGCCTTCCCGCAGCCCAAGGTCGAGGGGCACGTCAACGAGGTCGTCGTCGGTCACATCGGCGGGCAACGCGTCATCTTCCTGCGCGGCCGCGCCCACACCTACGAGACGGGCGACTGCACCGGCATGGCCGGTGCGCTGCGTACGCTCAAGGCCTGGGGCGTGAAGCTGCTGCTGCAGACCAACGCCTCCGGCTCGCTGCGCGGCCACATGCCGCCGGGCAGCCTGATGCTGATCGCCGACCACATCAACGCTCCGCAGCGCAGCCCGCTGGTGGGCGAGCAGGGCAGCCACCGCTTCGTCGACATGGTCAACGCCTACGACGCCGATCTGCGCCGCCACGCCCTGGCCCTGGCCAAGCGCGAGAACCTGATGCTGGGTGAAGGCGTGTACTGCTGGGCCCTGGGCCCGCAGTTCGAGACGGCGGCCGAGATCCGCATGTTCGCCGCCTGGGGCGCCGACGCCGTCGGCATGAGCACCGTGCCCGAGACCATCCTGGCCCGCCATGCCGGCCTGAAGGTGATGGGCATTGCCCTCATGACCAACATGGCCGCCGGCCTCTCCGCCGAGGCCCTCACGCACGACCTGACGCTCAAGCAGGCGCAGATGTCCGGCGAGCGCGCCGCCGGCTTCCTGGCCGCCCTGGTCGCCAGCCTCAAGGACGTCGCGCTGTGAGCCAGGACCTGAAGGCCGCGGCCCGCACGGCGCTGGCCTGCCTGGACCTCACCAGCCTGAACGACGGCGACACCGCCGCCGACATCGACGCGCTGTGCCGCCGCGCGCAGACCGCATACGGCCCGGTGGCCGCCGTCTGCGTGTGGCCGCGCTTCGTCGCCCAGGCTCGCGCCGCGCTGCCGCCCGAGATCAAGGTCGCCGCCGTGGCCAACTTCCCCGATGGTGCCCTTGACGTGGCCCGCGCGCTCGCCGACGTGGCCGAGATCGCCCAGGCGGGCGGCGACGAGGTCGACGTGGTGCTGCCCTACCGCGCGCTGATGGCCGACCAGTCCACCGAGGTCGGCGAGTTCCTGTCCGAGGTGCGCTTCGCCAGCCGGCCGCTCACGCTCAAGGTCATCATCGAGTCGGGCGAACTGGCCTCCGCCGACCGCATCGCCCAGGCCACGCGCCTGGCGCTCGCCGCGGGCGCCGACTTCGTCAAGACGAGCACCGGCAAGACCAAGGCCGGTGCCACGCCCGAGGCCGCCGCCGTCATGCTCAAGGAAATCAAGGCCAGCGGCCTGTCGTCCGCCGGCTTCAAGGCCTCGGGCGGCGTGCGCTCGGTGGTGGACGCCGCCGGCTACATCGCCCAGGCCGAGGCCACCCTCGGCGCCGACGCGCTGAACCCGCAGCGCCTGCGCTTCGGCGCCAGCGGCCTGCTGACCGACATCGAGGCCGTGCTTGGCGGCGCCGCCTCCACGGCGTCCACAGCCGCCTACTGACCCGCACACCATGCTTGCCCAAGAAATCATCCGCGCCAAGCGCGACGGCCAGGCGCTCAACGAAGCGCAGATCAACCATTTCGTTCGCGGCCTCGTGGACAACTCCTGGAGCGAAGGCCAGGTCGCTGCACTCGGCATGGCCGTCTTCCTGCGCGGCATGGGCCGTGACGAAGCCGTGCTGCTGACCCGCGCCATGATGAACTCCGGCCGCGTCATGCGCTGGCCCGACATGCCCGGCCCCATCCTCGACAAGCACAGCAGCGGCGGCGTGGGCGACAAGGTCAGCCTCATGCTCGCGCCCATGGTGGCGGCCTGCGGTGGCTATGTGCCCATGATTGCCGGCCGGGGCCTCGGCCACACGGGTGGCACGGTCGACAAGCTCGAAGCCATCCCCGGCTACTCCACGACGCCCGACCCGGCGAAGTTCGACCAACTCGTGCGGTCCCTGGGCTGCGCCATCATCGGCCAGACCGCCGACCTGGCGCCCGCCGACAAGCGCTTCTACGCCACGCGCGACGTGACGGCCACGGTGGAGAGCGTGCCGCTCATCACCGCCAGCATCCTGTCCAAGAAGCTGGCCGCGGGCCTGGAAGGCCTGGCCATGGACATCAAGTGCGGCAACGGCGCCTTCGCGGCCACGCCCGAGTTCGCGCGTGAGCTGGCCGAGAGCATCGTGGCCGTGGCGGGCGGCGCCGGCCTCAAGACCCGTGCGCTGATCACCGACATGAACCAGATCTTGGGCACCGACGTCGGCAACGCGCTGGAAATCTGGGAGACCGTGCGCTACCTCAAGGGCGACGGCCCGCGCGAGTCGCGCCTGCATGAAGTGACGCTGGCGCTGTGCGCCGAGATGCTGGTGCTGGGCAACCTGGCGACTGACACCGCCGCTGCACGCGTCAAGCTGCAGGCGGCCCTGGACAGCGGCGCCGCGGCCGAGAAGTTCGCGCAGATGGTGGCTGCCCTCGGCGGCCCGGCCGACCTGCTCGACAAGCCGGCCCAGTACCTCGCCGCCGCACAGGTCGTGAAGCCTGTGCCGGCTCCGCGCGCCGGCGTGCTGCAGGCCATGGCCACGCGTGACCTGGGCGTGCTCATCGTCGAGCTGGGCGGTGGCCGCCGCAAGGCCGGTGACGCCATCGACATGCGCGTCGGCTTCTCGGCCGTGCAGCCGGTCGGCACCCGCTTCGCCGCGGGTGAGCCGCTGGCCCTGGTGCATGCCGCGGACGAAGCCGCTGCCGACCGTGCCGTGGCCTCGTACCTCGCTGCCTGCACGCTGGGCGACGCCGACGTGGCTGCCGCCCCCATGGTCATGGCCGAGGTGGGCTGATGAGCGACGACGACCAGGGCGCCGCGCCGCGCCGGGCGATCAAGAGCTTCGTCACGCGCGCCGGCCGCATGGGCACGGGCCAGATCAAGGCCCTGGCCGAGCTGGGCCCGAAGTTCGTCCTGCCGTACAAGACCGAGAAGCTCGACCTGGCCGCCACCTTCGGCCGCCGGGCGCCCGTGGTGCTGGAAATCGGCTTCGGCATGGGCGGCGCCACCGCCGAGATCGCGGCCACGCTGCCGGACCATGATTTCATCGGCTGCGAGGTGCACGAGCCCGGCGTGGGCGCGCTGCTCAAGCTCATCGACGAGAAGCAGCTCGCCAACATCCGCATCGTCCAGCACGACGCGGTCGAGGTGCTGCGCGACATGGTGGGCGAGGGCGTGCTTGCCGGCGTGCACATCTTCTTCCCCGACCCCTGGCACAAGAAGCGCCACAACAAGCGCCGGCTGATCCAGCCCGCGTTCGTGGCGCAGCTCGTGAAGCACATCGCCCCGGGCGGCTACCTGCACTGCGCGACCGACTGGCAGCCCTATGCCGAGCAGATGCTCGAGGTGCTGTCCGCCGAGCCTGGCCTCCTGAACACCGCGGCCGCTGCAACCGGTTACGCTGACAAGCCCGCCTACCGGCCCCTGACCAAGTTCGAGGCCCGTGGGCTGCGTCTCGGGCATGGGGTCTGGGACCTGGTGTTCAGGAAGCGCTGATGAGTCCACTGCACGGCAAACACATCCTCCTCGCCATGACCGGCGGCATCGCCGGCTACAAGATCGCCGAACTCACGCGGCTGCTCGTGAAGGCGGGCGCGACCGTGCAGGTCATGATGACCGAGGCGGCCGAGCAGTTCATCACCGCGGTGACCATGCAGGCGCTGTCCGGACGGCCGGTCTACACCTCCCAGTGGGACAGCCGCCCGGCCAACAACATGGCCCACATCAACCTCAGCCGCGAGGCCGACGCGATGGTGCTGGCCCCGGCAAGTGCCGACGCCATCGCGGCGCTGGCGCAGGGCAGGGCGGATGAGCTCATCAGCCTGACGGCGCTGGCACGGCGCATCGATGAATGCCCCTTGTTCGTCGTGCCCGCGATGAACCGCGAGATGTGGGCCCACCCGGCCACGCAGCGCAATGTGGCGCAGGTCAAGGCTGACGGCGCTCACCTCATCGGCCCGGCCAGTGGCGACCAAGCCTGCGGCGAGACGGGCGACGGGCGAATGCTGGAGGCCCAGGAGATCTTCGACGAGATCGAAGGCCGCCTGGCGCCCAAGCCGCTGCGTGGGCGCAATGTGCTGGTCACCGCGGGCCCGACCTTCGAGCCCATCGACCCCGTGCGCGGCATCACCAACCACAGCAGCGGCAAGATGGGCTTCGCCATCGCCCGCGCGGCGGCAGAAGCCGGCGCCGTGGTCACGCTGGTGGCCGGCCCCGTGCACCTTCCCACGCCGCGCCACGTGCGCCGCATCGACGTGCAGACCGCCCGCGAGATGCATGACGCCGTCATGCGCCAGGCGCCTGGGCAGCACGCCTTCATTGCCACCGCGGCTGTGGCCGACTGGCGCCCGGTCGAGGTCCACGAGCACAAGCTCAAGAAGACGGAAGGCGGCGCCACCGCGCCCACCATCGCGATGGCCGAGAACGCCGACATCCTGGCTGACGTCGCGCGTCTGCCGTCGCCCCCTTATTGCGTCGGCTTCGCCGCGGAGAGCGAGAAGCTTGCCGAACACGCCGACGCCAAGCGCCGCCGCAAGGGCATTCCGCTCATCGTGGCCAACCTGGGCCCCGCCACGTTCGGCCGCGACGACAACGCGTTGCTGCTCATCGACGAAGCGGGCCAGCGTGAACTGCCCGAAGGTGGTGGCACGGCCGACAAGCTCAGCCTCGCCCGCGAGCTGATCGCAGAACTTTCCAGAAGACTCGGATGACCCCCATCGACCTGCAAGTGCTCGACCCCCGCATGGCCGAGCAGATCCCCGCCTACGCGACACCCGGCAGTGCCGGCCTCGACCTGCGCGCCTGCCTGGACGCCGCTGTCACGCTGGCCCCCGGCCAGACGACGCTCATCCCCACGGGCCTGGCCATCCACATCGGCGACCCCGGCCTGGCGGCCATCATCCTGCCGCGCTCGGGGCTAGGCCACAAACACGGCATCGTGCTGGGGAACCTGGTGGGCCTGATCGACAGCGACTACCAAGGCCAGCTGATGGTCAGCTGCTGGAACCGCGGCCAGGCCGAGTTCACGATCCAGCCCTTCGAGCGCATCGCGCAGCTCGTCATCGTGCCGGTGGTGCAGGCGACGTTCCGCCGCGTGGACAGCTTCGAAGCGTCAGACCGCGGCGCGGGCGGCTTCGGCTCGACCGGCAAGGCCTGACGGCGTTCCTGCGCACACAAGAAAGGGCGCCTCGGCGCCCTTCGTCATTGGTGGGGGGGCTCAGTGCAGCGGCTCTTCCGGCGGGGCGCCGGTCTGCACCATGAAGATGGGCTCGCCCACCGAGCCGGCCTCGACCTCGGCTTCGGTCGCGGCGCGCACGTCCAGCAGCGTGAGATGCATGCGCAGGCCGATGCCGGCCAGCGGGTGGTTGCCGTCGAGCACGACGTGCTCGGGGTAGACCTCGGTGACGGTGTAGACGGCTTCGGCCGGCATGCCTTCGGTTGCGGCACCCTCCGGCAGGCCCTCGAACTGCATGCCGGGCGAGACATCTTCCGGGAAGAGGGCGCGCGCCTCGAAGCAGACGAGGTTGGAGTCGTAGTCGCCGAAGGCTTCTTCGGGTTGCAGGGCCAGCGCGGTCTCAAAGCCGACCTCCTGGCCTTCGAGGGCGGTCTCGACCTTGGCGAACAGGTCATCGCCACCCACCATGAATTCCATCGGTTCGGCGAGCTCGTCGATGAGCTGGCCTTGGGCGTCTTCAAGTCTCCAGCGCAGGGAGACAACACAGGGGCGGGTCACTTGCATCGGCGCATTTTCGCATCGGCACAATGCCCGCATGCAGATCGACCTTCCCACCCCCCTGCTCGGCGGCCTGAGCCCCGAGCAATTCATGCGCAAGCACTGGCAGAAAAAGCCCTTGCTGGTCCGTCAGGCCTTCACCGGTGCCACGCCGCCTGCGTCGCTCAAGGAGCTGGCTGCGCTGGCGGCGCGCGATGACGTCGAGTCGCGGCTCGTCACGGCCTTCAATGGCGACTGGAAACTCAAGCACGGCCCCATCGCCCGGCTGCCCGCCATGAGCAAGCCCGGCTGGACGCTGCTTGTGCAGGGGCTGGACCAGCACCTGCCCGAGGCCCGCGCACTGCTGGACCTGTTCCGCTTCGCGCCAGACGCGCGCCTGGACGACCTGATGCTGTCCATCGCGAGCGATGGCGGGGGCGTCGGCCCGCATTTCGACTCCTACGACGTCTTCCTGATCCAGCTCGGCGGGCAGCGCCGCTGGCGCATCGGCGCCCAGAAGGACGCCGAGCTGCGCGACGACGTGCCGCTCAAGATCATCGCCAACTTCAAGCCCGAGCGGGACTTCGTGCTGGAAGCCGGCGACATGCTCTACCTGCCGCCCGGCTGGGCCCATGACGGCATCGCCGTGGGGACGGGTTGTTTCACGGCATCGGTGGGCTTTCGGGCGTCCAGCGCCGAGGGCCTGGCGGCCGAGCTGCTGCCGCGCTTGCTGGATGCCGTCGACAGCGCCGGCAAGCTCTACGCGGACCCACGCCAACCTGCCACGACCGAACCCGCACGCGTGCCGCCGGCACTGCTGGATTTCGCCCGGCGTGCCGTGGAGGCCGCGGTGCAGCGGCCCAAGGCCCTGGAGCGCGCCCTGGGTGAAGCGCTGACCGAGCCCAAGCCCACGGTGTGGTTCGAGGGCGGCGAGCCGTTGCTGCAGGGCCTGGGCGCACAGCTGGACCGCCGCAGCCGCATGCTCTACGACGACGCGCATGTCTTCCTGAACGGCGAGAGCTTCCGCGCGGCGGGGCGCGATGCGTCGCTGATGCGCCGCCTGGCCGACCGCCGCCAGCTCACACCGGGCGACGTGGCCCGCCTGTCCCCCGGCGCGCGCGAACTGCTGGACCAGTGGACCGAGGACGGCTGGGTGCAGCCGTTGCTGCCATGAAGGCCCAGGCGTTCGAAGGCCGTTCGGAGTTCCAGCGGCTGGTGCAGGAGGCGCTGGCCTGGGCGGCCGAGCAGGGCTGCCGGGAGCTGCATGCCTGGGACGCGAGCTTCGTCGACTGGCCGCTCTCCGACGCCGCGGCGCTGGCCTCGCTCGCTGCCTGGGCGCGCGCTGGCCGGCAGCTCCACTTGTTGGCGCTGCAGTACGACGACATCGTGCGACGTCACCCGCGCTTCGTGCGCTGGCGTCGCGATTTCGCGCATTGCGTGACGGCCCGCGCCGTCGAGCCCGAACTGCGCCTGGAAGCCGCGCCCGAAAGCTTGCTGCTGGCCGTCGGTGCGGCCGGGCAGGTGACGTTGCGGCTGTTCGATCGCCATCTGTGGCGGGGTGAAATCAGCCTGGAGGCCCGCGACCGGGTCCGTGCGATGGAGTGGTTTGATGCCATCGCACAACGTTCGAGCGATTCATTTGCGCCCACGACTTTGGGGTTGTGAGTCGACGCGACGTACAAACCCCTATAATCGTTGGCTAGGCGAGGGAAGCGCTCGAGGTTTTCCGCGTCTTGTTCTGTCGGGGTCGGCAGTCGGTGTGAATTAAGCACTGGCGCACGACCCCAAAATTATGGTGTGCACCGTCGTATCAACGTTTGAGGACAAGTATGAATAAGTCGATCCTGTTGGCTTCCCTGCTGGCTGCTGCTGCTCTGACCGCTTGCAGCAAGAAGGAAGAACCCAAGGTTGAGGCCCCGGCCCCCGTCGCCGCTCCGGCCGCGGCCGCTTCGGAAGCTGCCTCGGCTGCCGCTTCGGCTGCTGACGCTGGCGCTTCGGCTGTCGACGCTGGCGCGTCCGCCGCTTCGAAGTAATCGCTTCGTCCCCACGGAAAGAGCCGTCGCTGCGCAAGCAGCGGCGGCTTTTTTCTTTTTTGCGACGCTTTGGGTGCAGAAGCCCGGGCGGTTACAAATCTTTGCGTACGCCTGGGAAGGCGTGAGCGGCGGCTCATCAGGCCACGGGCATCCAGTCCAGGCCCAGTTTCGGGTCGGCGATCCGAAGTCCTGAGCTGGCGCCGCCCAGCACAGGCTCCAGCGCCGCCGCGGCAAGCGCCGGCGTGTTGTTCTTCTCGCTCAAGTGGGCCGCCGCGACCACGTTGAGTCGTTCGTGCAGGCAGCGCGCCAGCAAATCGGCTGCGGCCGCGTTGGACAGGTGGCCATGCGTGCCCAGGATGCGCTTCTTGAGCGACGGGTGATACGGCCCGGTGCGCAGCATCTCCTCATCGTGGTTGGATTCCAGCAGCAAGGCGTGGCAGCGGCCCAGCGCCTGCGCGACGCTCTCAGGCGCGCTGCCGAGGTCCGTCACGATGCCCAGCCTCACGCTGCCGTCGTGCAGGCTCAGCTGCAGCGGTTCGTTCGCATCGTGGGGCACGCCGAAGGGGCGCAGTTCCATGTCGCCAAGCGCCACCGCCTCGCCGCAGCGGGCAAAGCGCAGCAGTGCGGTGTCGAAGTCTTCCTGCCCGACGGCGCGCCATGTGCCCCGGCTCATGAGCAAAGGCACGCGGTAGCGCGAGGCAAACGACAGCGCGCAGCCGATGTGGTCGCCGTGCTCGTGGGTGATGAAGAGGGCGTCGACGTCCTCCGGCGCGCAGCCGGCGCGCGCCAGGCGCCGCACGAGCTCCCGCAGGCTGAAGCCCGCATCCACGAGCAGCCGGGTGCTCGTGATGCCCTGGCTTGCCTCGATGAGCGTCGAGTTGCCGCCGCTGCCGCTGCCGAGGCTGCAGAACCGCATCACGGCAGCAGCTCTGCCTTACTTCAGGTCGTCCATCAGCAGGCTGAGGATGCGCTTGGCGTTGTCGTCGGCGATGGCTTGGCCGCGGTCGTCAAGGACGCGCACCGTGCTCTTGATGCCTTCTTCCTTGACCGAGACGCGGTAGCGCACCGGTGTGGACGCCTTGGCGCCGAACAGGCGCTGGAAGAAGTTGGGTTCGTCCTGGCCGGCCTTCTCGGGGTCGGCGTAGCGCAGGAAGAACAGGCCAGCGGAGCGGTCGCGGTCCTCGATGGTGAAGCCGTGGCGGTCCAGCGACAGGCCGACCCGGCGCCAGGCGCGGTCGAAGCCGTCGTTGACGCTGAGGCTGTCGGGCACTTCAGACAGCGCGCGGCGCTCGGTGCGCGGCGTGTCGCCGCCCACCTTGAGCGTGCTGGCCGAGGTGGCCGGCGCGGGCTTGCCGGCGTCGGCGACGACGGCCTTGGCCGTGTCTTCCTTGCCGCCGAGCTTGAGCATCAGGCGCGACAGCATCTCGGCTTCGAGATAGGGGTCGGCCGGGCGGTTCTGCCAGGCGGTGGAGTCACGCCCCTGGGAGGTGTAGACCTCCTGCATGCCGCGGTGGCTGATGAAGATGTCCGTGCCCGTGGGGCTGCGTTCGATGCGCGTGCGGTACATGTCGCGCTCGCCGGTCGAGTACAGGCCGTCGAAGACCTTGCCGATGGTGGAGCGGATGAAGTCCTGCGGCAGCTTGGCGCGGTTCTCGCCCCAGTTCGTCTCCATGACGCCGATCTCGGGCTGCTCCTTGACGACTTCCAGGCCGCGCTCCTGCCAGAAGGTGCGCACCTGCGGCCACAGCTGCTCGGGCGTCGCACTGGTGTGCAGCCAGCGGTCGTTGCCGGCGCGCTCCAGGCGCACGTCGCCGGCGCTGTTGGCGGCCACGCTGCCGGCCACCAGGGACTGGGCGTTCGTGGAATTCGCCGGTTTCACGGCGGAGAGTGCCGAGGCGGTGATGGAGCCACCCTGCACCTGGGCGCGGTTGTCCTTGGCGAGCTGGGTCAGGTCCGGCGGCACTTCCAGACCCTGGGTCTGGCGCGACGCGGCCTTGTAGTCGACCTTGTCCGTCGAGAACATGCTGTCGAGGGTGCTGCAGCCGGCGAGCGACAGGACGAAGGCCGAGCAGGCCAGGCGGGTCGCCGTGGGGCGAAGCGAGGAAACAGACATCACGCTGGAAATCTCCGGGGAACTAAGGCGCCGGGCGGTGCCGGCGCAGCCGCGCATTAGAGCAGACCTGCCTCGACCATCGCCTGGCCGACGCTGGCCTGTCCGGCTGCCGTCAGCGGGGTGATGGGCAGGCGCAGCGTGCCGCCGCAGCGGCCCAGGCGCGACAGGGCCCACTTGGCCGGGCCGGGGCTGGGCTCGCAGAACAGTTGCTTGTGCAGGCCGAGCAGCTGCAGGTGGATCTTGCGGGCCTCGATGGCGTTGCCGGCGATGGCCAGGCGGCACAGCTCGGCCATCTGGCGCGGCGCCACGTTGGCCGTGACGCTGACGTTGCCGTGGCCGCCCAGCAGCATGAGCGCCACGGCGGTGCCGTCGTCACCCGAGTAGATGTGAAAGCCCGCCGGCGCATGCTTGATGAGGTAGGCGGCGCGCTCGATGTTGCCGGTGGCTTCCTTGATGCCGAACACGCCCGGCAGGCTGGCGCAGCGCAGCGTCGTCTCCGGGGCCAGATCGGCCACGGTCCGGCCGGGCACGTTGTAGAGCATCATCGGGATGTCCACGGCCTCGGCGATCGCCTTGAAGTGCTGGTAGATGCCTTCCTGCGAAGGCTTGTTGTAGTAGGGCACGACGGACAGCGTGCAGTCCGCGCCGACTTCCTTGGCGTAGCGGCTGAGCTCGATGGCTTCAGCCGTGGAGTTGGCGCCCGTGCCGGCCAGGATGGGAATGCGGCCCTTGGCATGCTCGACCGCGACACGGATGATTTCGCGGTTTTCTTCCATGCTCACCGTGGGCGACTCGCCCGTGGTGCCGACGACGCCGACGCAGGCCGTGCCTTCCTCGATATGCCAGTCGATCAGGCGACGCAGCGCCGGGTAGTCGATGCTGCCGTCCTCGTTCATGGGGGTGACGAGGGCGACGATGCTGCCGAGGATGGGCTTCATGGTGAGGCGGTTCTTGAGAATCTGGCGATTTTAGGGGGCAGTCACCGGGAGTCGGCGGGCCGGATGGCCGCAACGCGCTGCACGAAGCGCGGGTTGACGCCCGGCTCGAAGAGGTCTTCGTAAGCCACGATGCGCCAGTCGCCGCACACGCGCAGCAATTCACCCCGCTGAAGCAGGAAGTCAGGCCGCGAGGGGCGGCCGATGGTCTGCTGGCCGTCGGCGAAGGTTTCCCAGATGAGCCAGCCACCGGGCTTGACGGCGCCCTTGATGGTGTCGACAAGCGGGCGCCAAAGGTAGTTGCACACGACGACCATGTCGAAGGCCTCGCCGGGCAGCGGCCAGGGGCCGGCCTCGATGTCGGCGTTCACGATCTTTGCAAGGCTTTGCAGGGGCGCCGTGGCGGCCATGTCACGGTCCACGCCCGTGACCTGCCAGCCGGCGTCGGCCAGCCAGCGCAGGTTGCGCCCGGAGCCGCAGGCCACGTCCAGGGCCGTACCGGGCGGCTGGGGCGCGAAGCGCTGCAACCAGGCGGAAGGGGTGCCGCTCATCCGAAGCACGCCCAGATCTGCTCGCCGAGCTGGATCATGACCTCCGGCTGGCGGTAGGCCAGCGCGGTGGCCGTGAGCGTCACGACGACCACGGCCGGCACGATCCAGCGGCGCGGCTTCATGCGGGCCGGGCGCTGCTCGAGCGCAGGATCGGGCCTTCACGCACCGGCAGGTTGGCCAGCATCGCCATCACGCCCAGCGCGATGGCCAGCCACCAGACGACGTCGTAGCTGCCGGTGGCGTCGTAGAGCTTGCCGCCCAGCCACACGCCCAGGAAGCTGCCGACCTGGTGGCTCAGGAAGACGAAGCCCCCGAGCATGGACAGGTGTTGGGCGCCGAAGATCTGCGCGACGACGGCGTTGGTCGGCGGCACGGTGGACAGCCACAGGAAGCCGATGACGGCCGCGAAGACGTACACGCTCAGCGGCGTCAGCGGCACCGAGATGAAGGTCAGGATGGCCACGGCGCGCAGGCCGTAGATGGCCGACAGCAGGTAGCGCTTGGGGAAGCGCTGGCCCAGCATGCCGGCGGCATAGGTGCCGAAGATGTTGAACAGGCCGATCAGCATCAGCGCGCCGGTGGACACGCCGATGCCCAGGCCGTGGTCCTTCAGGTAACTGGGCAGGTGCACGCCAATGAAGACGACCTGAAAGCCGCAGACGAAGTAGCCGAGCATGAGCAGCTGGAAACTGCGGTAACCGAAGGCCTCGCGCAGGGCCTGGCCGATGCTCTGGTGCGCGCCGCTGAAGGCGGCCACGCTGCGCTCGCGCACGCCCAGCGCCAGCGGCAGGATCAGCAGCGCCGCGCCCGCCAGCAGGAAGAGTGCCCCCTGCCAGCCGAGGTGGCTGATCAGCCAGGTCTCGACCGGGATCATGACGAACTGCCCGAAGGAGCCCGCCGCCGCCGCCACGCCGAAGGCCCAGGAGCGCTTCTCGGGCGACACGGTGCGGCCGAGCACGCCGTAGATGACGGCGTACGTGGTGCCCGACTGGGCGATGCCGATGAGCACGCCGGCACCGAGCGTGAAGCTCAGCGGGTGGCTGGTGACCGCCATCAGCAGCAGGCCGCCGGCGTAGGCCAGGCCGCCGCCGATGAGCACTTTCCAGGCGCCGAAGCGGTCGGCCAGCATGCCGGCGATAGGCCCGGCGATGCCCCAGGCCAGGTTCTGCACGGCCATCGCGAAGGAGAAGGTCTCCCGCGTCCAGCCCCGCTCGGTGATGAGGGGCTGCAGCCAGAAGCCGAAGCCATGGCGGATGCCCATCGACATCGTGACGATCAAGGCGCCGCACAGCAGCACCTGCTGCACGGACAGCCCGGTGGGCGTGGAGCGGGAGGCGGTCATCCGCGGACTGTACTCAGCGCGCCTTGGCCTTGCCGGTCGCCTTGGATTTGCTGGCCGTGGCCTTGCTCGTCTTCGCCGTGGACTTGGCGGATGCCTTGCCCTTCTTCTTGCCGGCGGCCGCCTTGGCCGGCTCGGCGGTGGATGCGGTCGCCTGCGCGCTGGACGCGGCCACGTCGGCCAGCCGGGTCAGCAGGCGGCCCTGCTTCACGCGCAGCAGCGGCATGTCCACCTGGGCGAGGTCCGCCAGCGGGTCGCCGCCCAGCAGCAGGAAGCTCGCCTCGCAGCCCGGCTCGAAGCAGCCCAGGCGCCGGCCGGGGAAGAGGGCGCGGGGCGTGTCCTGCGTGGCCAGCCGCAGCAGCGTGGCGCGGTCCAGGCCGAGGTCGTCCAGCGCGTGCAATTCGGCCCGCGCGGTGCCGATGAAGACGTCCGACCCCACGAGCAGCGGCACGCCGGCGGCCTGCAGCCGCGCCAGGTTGGCGCGTTGCACCTCGCGCAGCGCGGCCAGCCGGGCGTCGTCGAGCTTGAAGAGGCCGGTGGCCGCCGTGGTGGTGATGACGGCGGTGCGCTGGCGGGCCGCCAGCGCCGCCGCGCTTTCGCTGATGGCAAAGCGCTCGGGCGGTTCGTCCAGCGTGTTGGCATAGCCGGGCAGGTGGGCGATGGCGTCGACACCCGCGGCCAGGGCGGCGTCGAAGTCCGCGGCCGTCTCCACATGGGCGACGACCTGGCGGCCGTTGGCGTGCGCCAGGCGGGTCAGCTCGGTGGCGGTGTCAGGGCGCAGGCCGAGCCGGCCGAACATGGCGGCCTGCTCGCGCAGCTCGGCTCGCTCGCTGTGGGCCAGCACGATGCGCAGCCAACGGCCGCCCCGGGCCTGGATGGCCGGCCACTGCGCGCGGGCCTGCTCCGGGGTGTCGACGAGGACGATCAGCTGCTGGGCAGCCGCGGCGGCGGGTGTCGGCTCGGGCAGCACGGCCGCCAACGGGTAGCCGTCGGGCGAGGTGATGCAGGCGGAGACGAAGCTCACGTCCGGCGCCGCCGGCGTGGCGGCGAGCGGGGCCACCTCGGCCACGCCGGCAGGGTCGCCGCAGAGCATGGCGGCGTAGAACACGCCCTCGTCGATGTACTTGTCTGCGTACTGGCCCCAGCCCCAGGCCGTCTGCAGGTTGTGGTTGTGGGCCTCGGCCAGCGGATTGATCAGCACCTGCTGGCCGCGCAGGTCCATCTTGCGGTTGACCTTGGCGGGCTTCCTGGCCACGAAGACGCCGTTCTCGACATAGAGGCTGCCGCGCTGGATCTGGCGCCCGTCGAACCAACGCGCGTTCTTGAGCTCCCAGCTCAGCGGGGCGCTGGCCTGGTAGGGCTGGGCGGGCAGGGGCTGGGCCTGTGAAAAAATACAGGACATCAGCAAGCAGGCGATCAGAAATCTCAAGCGGCGGCACTCGGTCTTCGGGGGCCGCGAATCCTAGCCCGAGCGCCTCCCTAGAATCCCGCCCCTATGTCCAGCCGTCCCTCTTCTTCCTCTGCCGCCAAAGCTCCCGAGTACGGCGAAGCCTCCATCCGCGTCCTGAAGGGCTTGGAACCCGTCAAGCAACGCCCGGGCATGTACACCCGGACGGAGAACCCGCTGCACTGCATCCAGGAGGTCATCGACAACGCCGCCGACGAGGCGCTGGCCGGCTACGGCAAGCGCATCGACCTCACGCTGCACGTGGACGGTTCGGTGTCGGTCGCCGACGACGGCCGCGGCATTCCCTTCGGCCTGCACCCGGAAGAAGGCGTGCCCGTGGTCGAGATCGTCTTCACCCGGCTGCACGCCGGCGGCAAGTTCGACAAGGGCTCCGGCGGCGCCTACAGCTTCTCGGGCGGCCTGCACGGCGTGGGCGTGTCGGTGACGAATGCGCTGGCCAAGCGGCTGGAAGTGGCCGTGTGGCGCGACAAGCAGGTGGCCGGCATCGCCTTCGAGCATGGCGACGTGGTGCAGCAGGTGGTGACCCGCCCGGCCGCCAGCGGCGACCGCAAGCAGGGCACGACCGTGCGCGTCTGGCCCGACCCCAAGTACTTCGAGAGCGCCGAGCTGCCGCGCCACGAGCTGGTGCACCTGCTGCGCTCCAAGGCCGTGCTGATGCCGGGCGTCACGGTCACGCTCAAGCTCGAGAAGACCGGGGAAGTCACCACCTGGCTGTACAAGGCCGGGTTGCGCGACTACCTGGCGCAGTCGCTCACCGCCGACCCGCTCATCCCGCTCTTTGAAGGTGAAGGCTTTGCAACCGCCGGCGAGAGCGAGAACTTCGCCGAAGGCGAGGGCGCCGCCTGGTGCGTGGCTTTCACGGAAGACGGCGCGCCGCTGCGCGAGAGCTACGTCAACCTCATCCCGACGGTGGCGGGCGGTACGCACGACTCGGGCTTGAAGGACGGCCTCTTCGGCGCGGTCAAGGGCTTCATCGAGATGCACTCGCTGCTGCCCAAGGGCGTCAAGCTCATGCCCGACGACGTGTTCTCGCGCGCCAGCTTCGTGCTCTCGGCCAAGGTGCTGGACCCGCAGTTCCAGGGCCAGACCAAGGAGCGGCTGAACTCCCGCGACGCCCTGCGCCTGGTGTCGGCCTATGTGAAGCCGGCGCTGGAACTGTGGCTCAACCAGCATGTGGAGCACGGCAAGAAGCTCGCTGAGCTCGTCATCAAGCAGGCCCAGACGCGCCAGCGCGCCAGCCAGAAGGTGGAAAAGCGCAAGGGCTCCGGCGTGGCCGTGCTGCCCGGCAAGCTGACCGACTGCGAAAGCCGCGACCTGAGCCTGAACGAGGTCTTCCTGGTCGAAGGCGACAGTGCCGGCGGCAGCGCCAAGATGGGCCGCGACAAGGAGACGCAGGCGATCCTGCCGCTGCGCGGCAAGGTGCTGAACAGCTGGGAGGTGGAGCGCGACCGCCTCTTCGCCAACAACGAGATCCACGACATCGCGGTGGCCATCGGCGTGGACCCGCATGGGCCGAACGACGAGCCCGACTTCAGCGGCCTGCGCTACGGCAAGGTGTGCATCCTCAGCGATGCCGACGTCGACGGCTCGCACATCCAGGTGTTGCTGCTGACGCTGTTCCTGCGCCACTTCCCGAAGCTGATCGAGCGCGGCCATGTGTTCGTGGCCAAGCCGCCGCTGTTCCGTGTGGACGCGCCGGCGCGCGGCAAGAAGCCGGCGGCCAAGATCTACGCGCTGGACGAAGGCGAGCTGGAGGCCACGCTGGACAAGCTGCGCAAGGAAGGTGCGCGCGAGGGCAGCTGGAGCATCAGCCGCTTCAAGGGCCTGGGCGAGATGAACGCCGAGCAGCTGTGGGAGACCACGCTGAACCCCGACACGCGCCGTCTGCTGCCGGTGCGCTACGGCCTGGCCGGCTTCGATGCCACGGTGCAGTCGCTGACCAAGCTGATGGGCAAGGGCGAGGCCGCGGCGCGCCGCGAGCTGATGGAACTGCACGGCGACGCGATCGAAGTCGACGTGTAGCGGTCCGCGCGGCGCGCTACAGTCGGGCGGTCATCGTTCACCGGGAGCCCCGCCATGGCCGCCGTCCTCGAAGTCACCCCCGACACCCAAGCCATTCGCGACGCGGTGGCGGCACTGCGCCAGCCGGCGGTCGACCTGCTGCTGAAGCTGGTGGCCGAGCCTTCGCTGCTGGGCGACGAGGCCTCGGCGCAGGCGCTGATGGCACAGTACTTTGCCGGGCTGGGTCTGCGCGTCGACGAGTTCGAGATCGACGAGGACAAGATCCGCGACCACCCGGGCTATTCGCCGTCGATCGTGCCCTATGCCGGCCGGCGCAACGTGGTCGGCGTGCACCAGCCGAAGGGCCCGGTGCGTGGCAAGTCGCTGATCATGAACGGACATATCGACGTGGTGCCGGTGGGCGCGCAGCGGCTGTGGACGAAGCCGCCCTTCGCGCCGTGGATCGATGGCGACAAGCTCTATGGCCGTGGCGCCGGCGATATGAAGGCCGGCATCGTCGCCTACTGCATGGCCTTCGAGGCGCTGCGCCGCATGGGCCTGGAGCCGGCGGCGCCGGTGTACTTCCAATCGGTGATCGAGGAAGAATGCACCGGCAACGGCGCGCTGTCCTGTCTGGTGCAGGGCTACCGCGGCGAGGCGGCGCTGATTCCCGAGCCGATCCCCGGCATCATGACCGGGCAGATGGGCGTGATGTGGGTCGGCATCGAGGTGCTGGGCCTGCCGGTGCATGCCGCGGTGGCGCAAACTGGCGTGGCGGCCATCGAGTTCGCGCAGTACCTGTGCGCCAAGCTGAAGGAGATCGAGGCGCAGTGGAACCAGCCGGCGAACCGGCACCCGCACTACGCCGGCCATGACCATCCGATCAACTTCAACATCGGCAAGCTGTCGGGCGGCGAATGGGCTTCGTCGGTGGCCACGCAGTGCCGCGCCGACGTGCGCATCGGCTTCTATCCGGGCATGAAGCCCGCCGCCGTTCGCGCGCTGATCGAGGCGGCGCTGAAGGCCGCCTACGAAGCCCACCCGAAGAAGGCCAGCGTGCGCTACGAGGTGCTGTACGAAGGCTTCCAGGCCGAAGGCATGCTCGTCGACATGAACCAGCCGATGATCGACACCCTGAAGGCATGCCACCGGGAGGTGGCCGGCTCCGAGGTGGCGCTGATCGCCAGCACCGCCACCACCGACGCGCGCTTCTTCCAGCTCTACGGCGGCATCCCCGCCACCTGCTACGGCCCGCAGTCGGGCAACACCCACGGCATCGACGAATGGGTGTCGATCGACAGCATGATGGAAGTGACCCAGGTGCTGGCGCTGTTCATGGCCCGCTGGTGCGAGGTGAACGAGCGCTGAGCCGGGACTTCGGGCGGGTTTCGCCGCCTAGCGGCCGAGTTCCCTCAGGCCGCCGGAAGCTGCAGCAGCTTGTTGATCTGCGCCGGCGTCGGAGCAGGCCAGCCGGCTTCCTTGGCCACGCGCAGGATCGCTTCGTTGGTGTCGAAGTAGACCTGCCAGTAGTGATCGGTGTGGCAATAGGGCCGCACCGAGATCACGGGACCGACGAGATTGATGTCCAGCACGTTGACTTCCGGCGCAGGCACCTGCACCACGTTCGGAATGGCGGCCACCGCCGCGCTGAAGCGGGCGATCGCATCCTGCACGTCCACGCCGCCCGCCAGTTGCGCGGTGCGCTCCACGCGGCGTGACGGGTTGGCGGAGAAGTTCTGGATGTTGTCGGCAAAGATCTTGCCGTTGCCGACGATGCTGACCACGTTGTCCGGCGTGACGATGGTCGTGGCGAACAGGCCCAGTTCCTTGACCGTGCCCACCAGGCCGCCGGCAGCGATGAAATCGCCCACCTTGAAGGGCCGCAGCACCAGCATGAAGGCGCCGGCGGCGAAATTGCCGAGCATGCCGCTCCAGGCGGCGCCGATGGCCACGCCGGCACCGGCCAGCAGCGCGGCAAAGCTGGTGGTCTGGATACCGAAGTAGCCCAGGATGCCAAGCACCAGGGCGATGTTCAGCATCACCGCGACGATGGAGCCCAGGTACTTGGTCAGCGTCGGGTCGACATGGTTGCGGGCCATGGCCGCCTGCATCATCTCGACCACCTTGCCGATCAGCCAGCGGCCGATGATCCAGAAGGCGATGGCGGCCAGGACCTTCATCCCCAGCTCGTAGGCCGTCGTACCGAGAAAGCTCTGGATGCCCTGCATGTCCATCGTGCGCTGCCTCTGCGGTTGTCTGACGCCCACCCCCCGGCGGGACGGGCGGGCGCGATTATGGAGGCAGTTTCAGCCGACGCGGTGCAGCAGGTTCAGCGTGGGGCCCTCGCCCAGGTTCAGCAGCTCCGCCACGTCGCGCACATCGTCGGGCAGCGCGGCGTTGTCCCAGCCTCGCGCGCTGTGGCGTGCCACCCGCACGGCCAGCAACACGTTGCGCACGGCCGCCGTGTCGGCGTGGCGGTCGTCGCTCAGGCGCACCAGCAGCGCCGGCAGATGCCAGGCCTGCATCAGCGCCTGCTGCAGGTCGGCCAGCTCGATGTGCAGCAACTCGCGCTGCACCGCGGCCGAGCGCAGGGTCGGGTCCTGGCGCTGCCGTTCGGCGATCTGCAGCGCCAGCGCCGGTGCATGCAGCCACAGCAGCATCTCGGCAAAGTCGTGCAGCAGCGCCGCGGCATGGATCTGCGGCGCATCGGTGTCCATGCGGTGGACGGCAAAGGCCAGCGCCAGCGCTGCGGCACGGCGGGCGCGTGCCAGCACCTCCTCCAGGCCTTGCAGCGCCTCGGGCTGGCCGGCCAGCTGCTGCTCCACCGTGGGCTGCGGCCCGAAGGCGCGGAAGAAGGGGGCCACACCCAGCAGCACCAGCGCGGCGGTCACCGTCTCCGGGTCGGCCGTGCTGCGCCCGCTGCGCACACGGGCCACGTGCGACATCAACTTCAGCGTCATCAACGGGTCGGCCGAAACGCCTTCGGCCAGCAGGTGCGCATCCATCGCGTCTTCCCGCTCGCGGCAATCCTCTAGCCAGTCGGCCGTGCGCGACAGCACCGGCAGCGGTGCGGCGACGAAATGCGCCGTCCAGGCCCTCAGGTCAGGCAAGGCGCGGTGGATCTGCGTTGGGGCACTGCACATCGGCCCTCCTATGTGCGGTGGACGTCCCCCGATATCGGCCTGCAGCGCGCAGGCTTGAGCCGGGAGCTCTGGCTACATCGACAACATCAGGCCTTCGCGGGCATCCACCCGGCCGTCCAGCAGCGCCAGGCAGGCCTCGGCCACCGCCGGCGCGCCGCGGGCCTCGCGCACCCGCAGCCAGGGCGCGGCCGGGTCGTTGACCGGCTTCATGAAGGCCGTCCAGGCGGCGGCAATGCGCTGCTGCAGTTCCGCCGCGCCCCAGCCTTCCGGGGGTGCCGCGCTGCGCTTGGCAATCTGCGCCGGCGCGAAGAACAGCGTGGGCCGCGGCCCAGGCAGGTCGCGCCCGCCGCCCAGCTCGTCCCAGTGCGTGCCGCCGACCGAGCAGCTGTAGCGCAGCGCATCGCCGAAGTGCTCATGGACGCTGCGGCGCAGCCCGGCATTGCCAGCGAAGTCGACGTACACCGAGGGCACGCTGCGGTCCATCGCGGCGACGGCATCGTAGGGGCACAGTTCGTCGTAGCAGCCCAGCGAGTGGCAGAAATCCAGGTTGCCCGGCGAGGTCAGCCCGACGATGCGCGCGGCGCCGGCCTGGCCGCGGCGCAACGCCAGGCAGAACGCGGTGCCGAAGGCGGTCTTGCTGGAGGCGCTGGACAGCAGCACCTGCCGTGCGCCGAAGAAGCCGTTGTCGGCCAGGAAGTCGTCGATCAGGAACGAGGTGATGAACAGCGGCTTCAGCAGCGCCTGCTGCGCCTCCTGCGCGGCCACGTAGGCGGGGTCGGCCGCGCAGCGCTGGATCTGGTTGTAGACCGCCGGCAGGCCGGCGCGGTGCGCGGCCCCGTCGCTGAAGCCGTGCCGGCCTACGCGCGCCGGCTGCACCACCAGATAGCGGCCCATCGGCCAGTAGCCGTACAGCCGCTCGCCCACCGCCACGCCCTCGGCGCGCGATTCCACCACCTCGGCAAAGCCCCACACCGGAATGCAGCCCCAGGTGGCATCGCCGGTGGGGAAGAAGTCCCAGTACTTCATCGCCTCGCCGAAGGCGGCGTAGGTGATGTTGTTCGAGGTCAGCGCGAAGCGGTCGATGCGCAGCCGCGCCTGGCCCTCGGCCAGCGGCCGCGCGTCCGGCGCGTCGGGGTCGGGCACCAGGCGCGACTGACGCAGGTTGCTGCGCGAAACCTCGAATCGCTGGGCATCGTCTACCGTCATGGGGAACCTCGTCGGAGCCGTGGGCCGGGCAGTATGCAGCAGCCTCGTGCCACGCGGCCTAAGATGCCGGCATGACGCTTGCCGCGCCCGTGCCCACGCTGAATCTGCCCGATGGCAGCCCGATGCCGCGCTTCGGCCTGGGCACCTGGCGCATGGGCGAAAGCCGCCGCACGCAGGCGGGCGAACTGGCCGCGCTGCGGCTGGCGCTGGAGCTGGGCTACCG
>JAEUPJ010000042.1 GCA_016790285.1 Roseateles sp.
CTGGCCGATGATCGAGTGGGTGCTGGACCAGCGCTATCCGCAGCTGCTGCGCCGACGTAGCTGGCGCGAGCACTCCGTGATCGTGCACGGCGCGATGGAGGCAACCCTGACGCCCCTGATGGAGGCGATCGAGGCCGGCCATCCGGGCATCAAGGTGTTCAGCCTGCCCAGCGTGGACCATCCGGTGCACGGGCGCCACATCGAGCTAGGCGTCAAGGGCACGGACGCGGCCGAGCGGGTGGAGGCGGCCTTCGCGCAGATGCGCCAGGGCCTGGCCGACCTGGGCGTCTCGTTGGGCCCTGAATTGGTGCGAACCGACCAAGACCCAAAATAGTGCGCAACCGATTTAGGCACCAAGATGGTGCATTTGGTCGTCGTCCACCGGGCTCGGCTGCCGGCAGATCGGATCGAACTGACGACGAATGCAGGCAAAATGCCAGGTTTCGCTGCCGCTTCTCGGGCGTCCGGCGCTGGCACAAAAGCTGCGTTTCCTCCCGGAGCACAACCTCAACAACCGCCCTACAGGAGTAATTGATGGCAAAGACCGTCGCAGACGTGATGAAGATGGTGAAGGACAGCGAGGTCAAGTTCGTTGACTTCCGTTTCACCGACACCCGTGGCAAGGAGCAGCACGTGACGGTGCCGGTCTCGGCATTCGGCGAGGACAAGTTCAGTGCCGGCCACGCCTTTGACGGTTCGTCGATCGCCGGCTGGAAGGGCATCGAGGCCTCCGACATGCTGCTGATGCCGGACCCGAACACCGCCAACATCGATCCTTTCTACGAAGAGACCACGATGTTCCTGAGCTGCGACGTGGTCGAGCCCAGCGACGGCAAGGCCTACGACCGCGACCCCCGCTCGATCGCCAAGCGCGCCGAGGCCTACCTGAAGGCCTCCGGCATGGGCGACACCGCCTACTTCGGTCCGGAGCCCGAGTTCTTCATCTTCGACGACGTGCGCTGGGGCGCGGACATGTCCGGCTCCTTCGTCAAGATCGACGAGTACGAAGCCCCCTGGAACAGCGGCAAGAAGATGGAAGGCGGCAACAAGGGCCATCGCCCGACCGTCAAGGGCGGCTACTTCCCCGTGCCGCCGGTCGACAGCACGCAGGACCTGCGGGCCGAGATCTCGCTGGTGCTCGAATCGCTGGGCATCCCGGTCGAGGTGTTCCACCACGAGGTGGCGGGCGCCGGCCAGAACGAGATCGGCACCAAGTTCAGCACGCTGGTGCAGCGCGCCGACTGGACGCAGCTGCTGAAGTACGTGGTCTGGAACGTGGCCCACTCCTACGGCAAGACCGTGACCTTCATGCCCAAGCCCCTGGTGGGCGACAACGGCTCCGGCATGCACGTGCACCAGTCGGTCTGGAAGGACGGCAAGAACCTGTTTGCCGGCGACGGCTATGCGGGCCTGTCCGACTTCGCGCTGTACTACATCGGCGGCATCATCAAGCACGCACGCGCGCTCAATGCCATCACCAACCCCGGCACCAACAGCTACAAGCGCCTGGTGCCCGGCTTCGAAGCCCCGGTGAAGCTGGCCTACTCGGCCAAGAACCGCTCGGCCTCGATCCGCATCCCCTACGTTGCCAACCCGAAAGGCCGCCGCATCGAAGCGCGCTTCCCGGACCCGTCCGCCAACCCGTACCTGGCCTTCTCGGCCCTGCTGATGGCCGGCCTGGACGGCGTGGAGAACAAGATCCACCCGGGCGAAGCCGCCACGAAGGACCTGTACCACCTGCCGCCGGAAGAAGACGCGAAGATCCCGACCGTCTGCCACAGCCTGGACCAGGCGCTGGACTACCTGGACAAGGACCGTGCCTTCCTGACCAAGGGTGGCGTGTTCACGGACAGCTACATCGACGCCTACATCGACCTGAAGATGCAGGAAGTGACGCGCTTCCGCATGGCCACGCACCCGGTCGAGTTCGACATGTACTACGCGCTGTGATGACCATGGGCAGCAAGCACGCTGCCTGTGACATCCCCACACAAGGGGGCCGCTGGCGCGGCCCCTTTTTTGTTGCGCCATCTGGTCCACAATTCCGGCATGCTGAATCGACTGCTGGCACCGTTGCTTGTCCTGGCCAGCCTGGGCGCGCAAGCCCAGGGCACCGTCTACCGCTGCCCGGGGCCGCCGGTGCTCTACACCGATGCGCTGTCCGCCAAGGAGGCCGCCGAGAAGGGCTGCCGCACCATCGAGGGCACGCCCATCACCGTGCTGCAGGGCGCCAAGCCGCGAGCCGGGGCGCCTGCCGCGCCGGCCGTGGAGAACGGGGTGCGCAGTGGTGACAACCGTGTGGACGCCGGCCAGCAGCGCGTGCGCGACGACGAGCGCCGCCGCGTGCTGCAGACCGAGCTGCGCCAGGCCGAGGAGCGCCTGGCCAACGCGCAGAAGGAATTCAACAACGGCCAGGGCGAGCGCCGCGGCGACGAGCGCAACTACCAGAAGTACCTGGACCGCATGGCCGAGCTCAAGGACAACATCGCCCGCTACGAGGCCGATGTGCAAGCGCTCAAGCGCGAGATCGCCAAACTTCCCTCCTGAAGTAACAGCCCACCTCCTGCCGGCTGCGCCGTGCCAAGGCCAGTGGGCTTGGCGTTCGGCAGGCATGAAGAGTCCACAGGACTCTTCAAGTCCGGCCTCACCCCCCTCCAGGGGGCGCCAGCGTCAGCCCGGCAGAGCCGGACCTGCGCTGGCCGCTCGGCGTGACTTCATCGATACCGAGCTTCCAAATGTCTGATTCGTTCCTCTTGCCGGCCGAGTTCGCCGGCCTGGACCTGCTGGCGACGATGGTCGTGGTCGCCAATGCCGACGGCGAATGCCTGTTCGCCAATGCAGCCTTCGAGAACATCATGCGGCTGTCGCGCCGCGCGGTGCAGAAGGCCCAACTCCCCGATTGGTTCGATGACGCCCAGCGCCTGACCGAGACCCTCTCGGGCGTGGCGGCCAACCACTACTCCAGCAGCCGCTTCGACGCCCTGCTGCGCCGCGGCGCGTGGGCGCCGGAGGACGGCCTGCCCGTGCACGTCATCGTCTCGCAGATGGACGCCAGCCCCGAGGGCACGCCCCGCGTGCTGGTGGAGCTGATCGAGATCGCCCAGCAGGCCCGCCAGGACCGCGACGAGCGCAGCCTCGACCAGGTCCAGGCGACCAAGGAGCTCACCCGCAACCTCGCCCACGAGATCAAGAACCCGCTGGGCGGCATCCGGGGGGCGGCCCAGCTGCTGGCGCTGGAGCTGCAGGACGGCAACCCCGAGCTGACCGAGTACACCCAGGTCATCGTGCACGAGGTCGACCGGCTGCAAAGCCTCGTGGACCGGTTGCTGGCCCCGCACCGCAAGGCGCAGGTGGTGGGCGACGTCAACATCCACGAGATCTGCGAGCGCGTGCGCGCCCTGGTGCTGATCGAGCATCCCAAGGGCCTGACCATCACGCGCGACTACGACACCTCGCTGCCCGACTTCCGCGGTGACCGCGAGCAGCTCATCCAGATGGTGCTCAACATCGTGCAGAACGCTGCGCAGGTGCTGGGCTCGCGCATTGCGGCCGGCGATGCGCTGATCGTGCTGCGCACGCGCGTGGCCCGCCAAGTCACGATCGGCAAGCAGCGCTGGCGCTTGGCACTGGAATTGCATATCGAGGACAACGGTCCCGGCGTTCCCGCCGAGATCCGGGATCGCATCTTCTTCCCCCTGGTCTCAGGGCGAGAGGGCGGCTCGGGACTCGGCCTCACGCTCGCGCAGACGATCGCCCAGCAACACCAGGGCATGATCGATTGCGAGAGCGAGCCGGGCCTGACGAACTTCCGAATCACGCTTCCGTTGCCCTGAGGTCACGAGCCCGCCGGCACCGCCGAGGAACCGAATGAAATCCATCTGGGTTGTAGACGACGACCACTCGATCCGCTTCGTGCTCGAGAAGGCCCTGGCCCGCGAGGGGCTGCCGGTGCGCAGCTTCTCCAATGCGCGCGACATGCTCTCCGCGCTCGATGACGACACGCCGCAGGTGCTCGTCTCCGACATCCGCATGCCGGGGGGCTCCGGCCTGGAGCTGCTGGCCAAGGTCAAGGCGCGCCTGCCGGCCCTGCCCGTCATCATCATGACGGCCTACTCCGACCTCGACAGCGCCGTCTCGGCCTTCCAGGGCGGCGCCTTCGAGTACCTGCCCAAGCCCTTCGACCTGCCGCGCGCCGTGGAGCTCATCCGCCGCGCGCAGGAAGAGAGCCAGCGCGAGGCCGGCGAGCAGGAAGCCGCCGCCCAGGTGCCCGAGATGCTCGGCCAGGCGCCGGCCATGCAGGACGTCTTCCGCGCCATCGGCCGGCTCTCGCAGAGCAACGTCACGGTCATGATCACGGGCGAGAGCGGCTCGGGCAAGGAGCTCGTCGCCCGCGCGCTGCACAAGCACAGCCCGCGCGGCGAAGGGCCGTTCGTGGCCATCAACACCGCGGCCATCCCGAAAGACCTGCTCGAGAGCGAACTCTTCGGCCACGAGCGCGGTGCCTTCACCGGCGCGCAGGCCTCGCGGCGCGGCCGCTTCGAGCAGGCCGACGGCGGCACGCTCTTCCTCGACGAAATCGGCGACATGCCCTTCGAGCTGCAGACGCGCCTCTTGCGCGTGCTGTCCGACGGCCAGTTCTACCGCGTCGGCGGCCACAGCCCGCTGCGCAGCAATGTGCGCGTCATTGCGGCCACCCACCAGAACCTCGAAGAGCGCGTGCGCCAGGGCGTGTTCCGCGAAGACCTGTTCCACCGCCTGAACGTCATCCGCCTGCGCCTGCCGCCGCTGCGCGAGCGCAAGGAAGACGTGCCGGCCCTCGCGCGGCACTTCCTGCAGCGCAGCGCGACCGAACTGGGCGTGGAGCCCAAGCGCCTGTCCGACGCGGCGCTGGCCGTGCTCACGAACTTCGAGTTCCCGGGCAACGTGCGCCAGCTGGAGAACATCTGCCACTGGCTCAGCGTCATGGCGCCGAGCCAGGTCGTCGAGCCCAAGGACCTGCCGGACGAGCTGCAGCCCGGCTATGTGCCGGCACCCACCACCACGCCGATGACGAGCCCCGTGCAGGTGGCCGCGGGGGCCGCGGTGCCCGTGCCCGCGCCGGCGCCTGCCAACACCAGCAGCGGCGAGGGCTGGCTGGCCGACATGGCCGCCGACGCCCGCGCACGCCTGGCAGCCGGCGAGACGGACGTCTGGGATGCGCTGACCAAGCGCTTCGAGGCCCAGCTCATCCTGACGGCGCTGGACATCACCCGCGGCCGGCGCATCGAGGCCGCGCAGAAGCTCGGCATCGGGCGCAACACCATCACACGCAAGATCCAGGAACTCGGCCTGGACGTCTGACGGCCAGGCCGCCCGCGCGGTGCTCAAGGGCGGGTCATCCGACCCGCCCGCGCCGCTTCAGCCGCCCGCGAGCGCCACCAGCACCCGCCCGTCCTGCACGCGCACCGCATGCGCGCGCACCGACTGCTCGGGCGCCTCCAGGCACTCGCCGGTCGTGAGGTCGAAGTGGTTCTTGTACAGCGGCGACGCCACCACCACGCGCTCGCCCAGGTTGCCCACGAGCCCGCGAGAGAGCACGCTCGCGCCGGAGCGCGGGTCGACGTTGTCGATGGCGTGGAAGCGCTCGTGCCCGATGCGGAACACGGCAATGTGGTGCTCGCCCACGCGGGCGGCCACGCCGGTGTCGGGCAGGATGTCGTCGACGCTGCAGATCGGGGTGTAGGTCATGGCGGTCTCTGGCAGGGTCACACGGTGGCTTCGTCGTGGGCGGCCGCGGTGGCGGTGGGCGCGGGCGTGCGCTCCTCGGCGCGGGCCGGGCGGATCTGGCCGCGCTCCTGCACGAACACGATGTGCTCGTCGGGCTGGTCGCTGTTGACGAAGGAGCGGAAGCGCTGGCGCACGGCCGGGGTCGTGACGGCGGTCTTCCATTCGCACTGGTAGCTGTCGACCACGGCCTGCATCTGTGACTGCAGCTCCGCGGCGAGGCCGAGGCTGTCGTTCACGAGCACGTCCTTGAGGTAATCCAGGCCGCCTTCGAGGTTGTCGCGCCAGGTGCTGGTGCGCTGCAGCCGGTCGGCCGTGCGCACGTAGAACATCAGGAAGCGGTCGATGAGCGCCATGAGCTGCTCCCGGCTCAGGTCGCTGGCGAGCAACTCCGCGTGGCGCGGCTTCATGCCGCCGTTGCCGCAGACGTAGAGGTTCCAGCCCTTGTCGGTGGCGATGACGCCGACGTCCTTGCCCTGCGCCTCCGCGCATTCGCGCGTGCAGCCCGAGACGCCGAACTTGATCTTGTGCGGCGCGCGCAGGCCCTTGTAGCGGTTCTCCAGCGCCACGGCGAGGCCGACCGAATCGTCCACGCCATAACGGCACCATGTGCTGCCCACGCAGCTCTTCACGGTGCGCAGCGACTTGCCGTAGGCATGCCCGCTCTCGAAGCCCGCGGCGATCAGTTCTTCCCAGATCAGCGGCAGCTGCTCCACGCGCGCACCGAACATGTCCACGCGGGCGCCGCCGGTGATCTTGGTGTAGAGGCCGTACTTCTTGGCGATCTGCCCGACGGCGATCAGACCGTCGGGCGTCACCTCGCCGCCGGGCATGCGCGGCACGACCGAGTAGCTGCCGTCCTTCTGGATGTTGCCCAGGAAATAGTCGTTGCTGTCCTGCAGCGCGGCGAGCTCAGGCTGCAGCACGAAGTCGTTCCAGCACGACGCGAAGATGCTCGCCGCCGCCGGCTTGCAGATGTCGCAGCCCAGGCCGGTGCCATGTCGGGCCAGCAGCTCGCTGAAGGTCTTGATGCCGCCCACGCGCACGAGGTGGTACAGCGCCTGGCGGGAATGCGGGAAGTGCTCGCAGAGGTGGTTGTTCACCGCCATGCCGCGCTTGCTCATCTCGAGCTTCATGACCTGCGTGACCAGCGGCACGCAGCCGCCGCAGGTGGCGCCGGCCTTGGTGCAGGCCTTGATCTCGCCGATGGTCGTGCAGCCCTCGCCCACGGCGGCGCAGATCTGGCCCTTGGTGACGTTGTTGCAGGAGCAGAGCTGGGCGCTGTCGGGCAGGGCGTCGGGGCCGAAGGCCGCGCCCGCCTGGCCGTCGCCGCGGGGCAGGATGAGGAACTCGGGCTCGGCCGGCAGCGCGATGCCGTTGAGGGCGAACTGCAGCAGCGTGCCGTACTCCGCGGCGTCGCCCACGAGCACCGCGCCGAGCAGGCGCTGGCCGTCCTCGCTCACCACGATCTTCTTGTAGACCTGCTTGCGCTCGTCCACGTACTGGTAGCTGCGGCAGTGCGGGGTCTTGCCGTGGGCGTCGCCGATGCTGGCCACGTCCACGCCCATGAGCTTGAGCTTGGTGCTGAGGTCGGCGCCGGGGAAGGCGGCGGCGGCGTCACCCGCGATGTGGCGTGCGGCCACGCGGGCCATCTCGTAGCCGGGGGCGACCAGCCCGTAGGTCTGCTCGTTCCAGGCCGCCACCTCGCCGATGGCGTACACGTGGCGGTCGCTCGTGCGGCAATGGTCGTCGATGACCGCGCCGCCGCGCGGGCCGATGGCCAGCACGCACTGGCGGGCGAGCTCATCCCGCGGGCGGATGCCGGCGGAGAACACCAGCATGTCGGTCTCCAGCCAGCTGCCGTCGTTGAACACCAGGCGGTGGCGTGCGGCCGCGCCGTCGGTGATCTCCACGGTGTTGCGGCTGGTGTGCACCGTCACGCCGAGCGCCTCGATCTTCTCGCGCAGCACGCGCCCGCCGGTCTCGTCGACCTGCACCGCCATCAGCCGCGGGGCGAACTCGACGACGTGCGTCTGCAGCCCCATGTCGCGCAGCGCCTTGGCGCACTCCAGCCCCAGCAGGCCGCCGCCGATGACGACGCCGCTGCTGGACACCCGGCCGCTGGCCTGCATGGCCTGTAGGTCCTCGATGGTGCGGTACACGTGGCAGTGGGGCCGCTCGCGCCCGGGCACGGCGGGCACGAAAGGGTAGGAGCCCGTGGCCAGCACGAGGCGGTCGTAGGCGATGACCTCGCCGTCGGCGGTCGTCACGGTCTGGTCGCGCCGCTCGATGGCGATGGCCCGCGCAGCCAGGCGCAGCTGGAAGCCGGTCTTCTCGAAGAAGCCCGGGGGCACCAGCGACAGGTCCTCGGCGCTCTTGCCCGAGAAGAACTCCGACAGGTGCACGCGGTCATAGGCGGGGCGCGGCTCCTCGCACAGGACGGTCACGCGCAGCTCGGCCACGGCCGGGCCGTCGGCGAGGCTTTCGAGGAACTTATGGCCGACCATTCCGTGGCCGATGAGGACGATGTGCATGGTGTGCTCGGGCAAGGCGGGCAGCGGCGGCCGGCTGTACCCAGGCCCGGTCGGCGCCACCAATAAGAAGGCCCCGAGAGCAGCGGTCTGCTCGGTCGGGGCCTGCGATGAGGTTCGCCTTCGTTGGCGATGCTGGTTCAGCAAAGGGCCGCTGCGGCGCGGCGCCTCAACAGAAGCGACGCAAGAGCTGTGCCCGCACGAGCGCCGCGCCCGGCCGAGGGGCGCCGGCGGCCGCGTTCGCGCGGGGGCACTTCACCGGTGCGCAGCCGCGCACCGCGGCGGGGCGGTGCGCCCCTTCAGCGGGCCGGGCGGTCCAGCCAGACTTCCAGCCCCTGTGCGTTGAGCTCGGCGTCCATGGCGAGCCACTGGGCCGCCTGGGCCGGGTCACCGGGCCAGCCCCGCTCCTGCAGGGCGCCCAGCCAGCGGCTCATCAAGCCCGCCTTGAGCTGCTCGTGGCGGTCGGGCGCGTCACGCAGCGAGGCGGCGAGGGCGCAGACGTCGTCGATCTGCACCAGCAGCTCGCCCGCAAGGCGCCGCACGTCCTCCGCGCTGGTGCCGATGGCGCCGTAGTGCGTCAGGTACATGCGCACCGGCTCGAAGTTGAGCAGCCGCATGAGGGTGGCCTTGAGCGCCTCGGGCTCGAACTGCACGGGCGTGGTGGTGGGCAGCGCCCAGGGCGCCCCGCCTGTGTCGAACTCGCGGTAGGACAGGCCGAAGGTGTCGCCGGTGAACCAGCCGCGGCTGCGCTGGTCCCAGATGGCATGGTGGTGGCGCGCGTGCCCGGGGGCGTCGACCAGCAGCAACGGGCGCCCCGCCAGCGTGATGACCTGGCCGTCGTGGCTGGCCTCGGCCTGCTCGGCCGGCACGCCCACGAGCTTGCCGTAGCTGCGCAGCATTTCCTCCTCGCCATACACGGCCAGCGCGCCAAGCCACAGGGCCTTGGGGTCGATCATGTGGCGCAGCCCGCGTGGGTGCACCAGGGCGCGGGCGCGGGGCAGGGCGTCCATCAGCAGGCCCACGCCGCCGGCGTGGTCGAGGTGGACGTGTGTCGGGATGACCCAGTCCACCGCATCGGGCGTGAGACCCAGGGCGTCGAGCGCGCCCAGCAGGCGCGGGACGGCGTGGTTGGTGCCGGTGTCGATGAAGGCGGCGCGGCCGGCCTCGACCATCAGGTAGGCGGCGTCGAAGCGCGGGCGCTGGAAGCCGGTGTCGATGGCGTAGATGCCGTGGCCGAGGTCGTCGAGAAAGTCAGGCATGGTGGGGTTTCTAGAATGGCCGGCACGATAGCCGAAGGAGGCCCGCTTGGCCGTTCACGAGATTCTGAAGATGGGCGACCCGCGCCTGCTGCGCGTGGCCAAGCCCGTGACCGAGTTCGGCACGCCCGAACTCAAGGCGCTGATCGCCGACATGTTCGACACCATGGCCGCGGCCAACGGCGCCGGCCTGGCCGCGCCGCAGATCGGCGTGGACCTGCGCCTGGTCATCTTCGGCTACACGAAGAACGTGCGTTACCCCGACGCGCCGCCCGTGCCGCCCACCGTGCTGATCAACCCCGTCATCGAGGTGCTGGACGGCGGGCGCACCGAGGGCTGGGAGGGGTGCCTGTCGGTGCCCGGGCTGCGTGGCGTGGTGGAGCGCGACGAGCGCATCCGCTACCGCGGCTTCGACGCCGACGGCCAGCCCATCGAGCGCGTGGCCGACGGCTTTCACGCGCGGGTCGTGCAGCACGAGTGCGACCACCTCGACGGCGTCCTCTACCCGATGCGCGTCAAGGACTTCACCCGCTTCGGCTACACGTCCGTCCTCTTCCCCGAACTCGACCCGAACGCCGACGACGACTGAGCACAGCCCCCGCAGTTGCAACGTTTGTAAGCGCCGTCCACCGGCGTTCGTCCCGGCGCGTTAGCGTGCCGCAAAGGAGCACTCCGCCCATGGCCACGACTGCCGACGCCCCCAAGCTCGTGATGAACCGCCGCACCTGGCGCATCCTGGCGCTGACCCTGCTGGTCGCCCTGGCGCCCGGCGCCAAGGCCCAGGACGTCGACCGCGACCCGCCCGCCCGTGCCGCGCGCGTGGTGGACGTCGTCGGCGACGCCTGGCTGTTCGACCACGACACCCGCGAATGGGTGCGCCTCACACGCAACCAGACCGTCGGCGAAGGCGACCGCCTGCGCACCGACGACCGGGCCCGCGTCAGCCTGCGCGCCGGCTCCACCACCATCTGGCTGGACGAGCGCAGCGACCTGGAGCTGAGCCAACTCGACGAGGGTCAGACCCTGCTGCAGCTCGACCGCGGCGACGTCGCCCTGCGCCTGCGCTCGCCCGAGAACGCGGCCGAGACCCGGCTGCGCACCCGCGAGGGCACCGCCCAGCCCGAGCGCGAGGGCCTGTACCGCGTGGAGCAGCTCGACCGTGGCAGCAAGGTCTACGTCTGGCAGGGCCGCATGCGCTTCGAATGGGCGCGCGGCGGCATGCCGGTGGCCATGGGCACCGGCGAGCAGGTGGAACTGTGGTGGCCCGACGGCCCCCGCGCCGAGCGCGGCCCGCTGTACAGCGACGGCTTCGGCGACTGGGTGCTGGCCGAAAGCCGCGAGGAGGGCGACCGCCCTGTGGCGCGCTACGTGTCGCCCGAGATGACTGGCGCCGAGGACCTGGACCGCTATGGCCGCTGGGAATCGGCGCCGGAGTACGGCACCGTGTGGATCCCGACGACGGTCGTCGTGTCCGACTGGGCGCCCTACCGCTACGGTCGTTGGGTGTGGTCCCGCCACTGGGGCTGGACGTGGGTGGATGACGCGCCCTGGGGCTTCGCGCCCTTCCACTATGGCCGCTGGGTCAGCTGGCGTGGCCGTTGGTGCTGGGCGCCGGGCGCCTACGTGCACCGCCCGGTGTATGCGCCGGCCCTGGTCGGCTGGGTGGGCGGCGGGTCGGTGAGTGTGGGCGTGACCATCGGCAACCGCCCGCCGCCGCCGCGATTCGGCTGGTACCCGCTGGCGCCGCGCGAGGTGTATGTGCCGGGCTACCGCCACACGCCGCGCTACGTGAACCGCATCAACGACCCGCGCGACCTGCGCGACCCCGTCACCGTGCAGCGCCCGCACCGCTACCGCGATGTGCCGGCGGCGGTCAGCGTCCTGCCGGCGCCCGGTTCGGCCATCCAGCCGCTGCCCGTGCGCGGCCCGGACCGCCGGCCCGACCCGGGCTGGGTGCGCCCGCTGCCTGTGGCGCCGGGCCGGGGTGACCTCGCCACGGTGCTGCCCGCAGCGCCCACGCGCCCGCCGGAGGCCGAGCTGCCGCGCCGCTCGCCGCGTGTGCCGGAGTCCGGCATGGGCTGGCGCAGCGAAGGCCAGGTACCGGTGCGCCGCGATGGGCGGGGGCCCGAGCCGATGCCCCAGCGGCCGAATGGTCCCGCCATGCCCGGCGTGCCCACGGCGCCCGCCGTCGTCCAGCCCGCCATGCCCGTCATCCAGCAGCCGCCCGCGCCGCAGAACCGCACGAGCCCGGACGAGGTGCAGCGCGTGGGCGACGGCGTGCCGTGGCGCGTGCAGCAACCTTCGCCACAGCAGCAGCGCGACATGCACCCGCAGCGCGAGCAGCAGCAGCGGGAGGCGCAACAGCAACGCGAAATGCAGCAACGCGAGATGCAACAGCGCGAGATGCAGCAGCGCGAGATGCAGCAGCGCGAAATGCAACAACGCGAGATGCAGCAGCGCGAGATGCAGCAGCGCGAGATGCAGCAACGCGAGATGCAGCAACGCCGCGAGGAGCAGCAGCGCAGGGCGCAGCAGGAAGCGCAGCGGCAGGCGGACGTGCCGCGGGTGCAGACCCCGCAGCCGCAGCCCCAGGTTCAACCCCAGCCCCAGGTCCGCCCCCAGCCGCGCGATGAAGGCCCGCAGCGCGGCCGCCAGGACGGGGTGCCTACCCGTGGCGACCGCCCGCGCGACCCCAAGCAGCAGGAGCGCTGAGCCCCGCCGCGGCGCCGGCCTTCAGAGCAGCGGCTTGAGGGCTGGCCAGACGTTGTCCAGCATCTGCGGGTGCGCCTTGGCCAGCGGGTGGATGCGATCCGGCTGGAACCAGTCCATGGCGTCGGTCCGGTCGGCCACGCCCTTGAGCAGGAAGGGCACGAGGGCAGCCTTGGCCTCGCGGGCCACGTCGCCGAACAGGCCCTCGAAGTCGCGCGCGTAGGCGCTGCCGTAGTTCGGCGGCACCTGCATGCCCACGACGATGACCTTGGCGCCCGCGGCCTGCGCGGCGCGGGCCATGGCCATCAGGTTGTCGCGCGTGCTCGCCAGCGGCAGGCCGCGCAGCGCGTCGTTGCCGCCAAGCTCCAGGATGACGATGGCCGGCTTGTGCGTGCGCAGCGCGGTGGGCAGGCGGCTGCGGCCACCCGCGGTGGTGTCGCCGCTGATGCTGGCGTTGACGACCCGGTGCGGCTTCTTCAGCTCGGCCAGGCGCCGTTGCAGCAGGGCGACCCAGCCGTCGCCGGCCTTCAAGCCGTACTCGGCGGAGAGGCTGTCCCCGACGACGAGGACGACGGGTTCGGCGGCAGCCAAGACCCCTGACGACCAGCCGGCCAGCAACCCCACGCTACAGTGCGCCACCATTGCCCGCCGACGCAGTCCCGACATGCCCGAAGTCCTTGTTCAAGTGGATCAGATCACCAAGCGCGTTCGCGACGCGACCGGAGAGCTGACGATTCTGCATGACATCAGCTTCGAGCTGACCGAGAGGGAATCTGTCGCCATCGTCGGCGCGTCGGGCTCTGGCAAGAGCACGTTGCTGGCCATCCTGGCGGGCCTGGACACGCCCAGCAGCGGTACCGTGCGGCTTCGCGGGCAGGACCTCTTCACGCTCGACGAAGACCAGCGCGCCGCGGTGCGGGCCCGTGAGCTCGGATTCGTGTTCCAGAGCTTTCAACTGTTGCCCAATCTCACCGCGCTGGAGAACGTGATGCTGCCGCTGGAGCTGCGCGGCGACCGCGAGGCCCGTGACCAGGCCGGCGCCATGCTCAGCCGCGTGGGCCTGGGCGAGCGGCTGGGCCACTACCCACGCGTGCTCTCCGGCGGCGAGCAGCAGCGCGTGGCGCTGGCCCGCGCCTTCGTGCAGCGCCCGGCGCTGCTGCTGGCCGACGAGCCCACCGGCAGCCTGGACTTCGCCACGGGCGCCGCGGTGATGGAGCTGATGTTCGAGCTCAACCGCGAAGCCGGCACGACCCTCGTGCTCGTCACCCACGACCGCGAGATCGCCGCGCGCTGCGAACGCCAGTTGCGCATCGAAGCCGGGCGCCTCGCCGCCTGAAAAGCAAAAAGCCCGCAGGCTTGCACCCACGGGCTTTGATTTCAAGGTGCTGCCGCAAGGCAGCCACCGCCCCTCAAGCGGCCCTCGGTGATCCGGCTTTGCCGGGCACTTGAGGGCGCCCCCTTGAGGGGGCCGGCGAAGCCGGTACGGGGTGGTCTTACTTGCTGAAGGTGTAGTCGGTCTTGGCCTTCTTGATCAGGCCTTCCTGGAACTCGGCCATCTTCTGCTGTTCGATGCGCTGCTTGATCTGGGCTTTGACGTCGTCGAAGGCCGGGAACTGCGCCGGGCGCGTGTCTTCGAGCTTGATGATGTGATAGCCGAACTGGCTCTTCACGGGCTCTTGCGTCATCTCGCCCTTTTGCAGCGCGACCATGGCCTTGCTGAACTCGGGCACGAAGTTGTTCGGGTTGGCGAAGTCCAGGTCGCCGCCGTTGGCAGCCGAGCCGGTGTCCTTGGAGTTCTTCTTGGCCAGTTCCTCGAAGCTGGCGCCGCCCTTGATCTGGGCGATCAGGGCCTTGGCGTCTTCTTCCTTCTCCACCAGGATGTGGCGGGCGCGGTACTCGCTGCCGCTGTTGGCGGCCTTGAACTTGTCGTACTCTGCCTGGGCTTCGGCGTCGCTGACCGGGTTCTTGGCCTTGAAGTCTTCCATCAGGCCGCGGATCAGCAGCATCTGGCGGGCCAGTTCCATCTGGGCCTTGTAGTCGGCGCCTTGCGGGATGCCGCGCTTCTCGGCTTCCTGCATGAAGATCTCGCGGCGCACGACTTCGTCCTTGACCTGGGCTTCGAGCTCCGGCGAGCGCTGCTGCTGGCCGCTCTTGGTGACCTGCTGGATCAGCGTCTCGACGCGCGCCTTGGGCACAGGCTTGCCGTTGACGGTGGCGACGTTCTGCGCGGTTGCGACAGCCGGCACGAGAGCCGAGATGGTGGCCGCGACGACGGCGGCAAGCGCAAACTTCTTCATGAGGGGTGGGTGTGACTCAGGCTAAAAAAATCGCGCCCGGCCTGGGCGCGTGGAACGATCACGCTCGACCTGATCAAGCTTCGCCCGGAGCCCGGGCGTCGATGGCCAGCGCGTGAATGCCGCGCTGCATCAGGTCGGACAAACAATGATAAACGAGGCGATGGCGGGCCAGCCTTTGCAGGCCGGTAAACCGTTCCGACACGACAGCCACGTGAAAGTGGCCGCCCTCGCGGGCGCCGGCGTGGCCGGCGTGGTCGGCGCTGTCGTCGCGGATGCTCAGCGCCGAGGGGTTCAGCGCCGCGCGCAGCCGGCTTTCAATCTCGGTGGCGATCACGGCTTGCTTTCCTCCTCGGGCGGCAGGTGCTTGCCGAGGTACAGGCTCTGCGCCACGACGAACAGCACCATCAGGCCCGTGACGCCGAACACCTTGAAGTTGGCCCAGGCCGACGTGGAGAAGTTGTAGGCCACGTACAGGTTCACCACACCCATCGCTGCGAAGAACAGCACCCAGGCGCGGTTCAGGCGCAGCCACACGGCGTCAGGCAGCTGCAGCTCGGCGCCGAGCATGCTCTTTATCAGGTTCTTGGCGAAGAAGGCCTGGGAGATCCACAGCGTCAGCGCCATGGCCCAATGCAGGCCGGTGGGCTTCCACTTGATGAAGGTCTCGTTGTGGAACCAGACGGTCGCGCCGCCCAGCACCACCACTAGCACGAGGCTGATCCACAGCATCAGGTCGATCTTCTTGCCGCGCAGCTTCAGGATGGCCGCCTGGGCGAGCGTGGCGAGCATGACGACCAGTGTGGCCAGCAGCACCGGCGCCTCCTGCGGGCCGACGACACCGCCGGAGACGAGGAAGCCGAAATGCTCGGTCGAGAACGCGGCGGCCGCGTCGGCATGTCCTTCGGCGCCCTTGAAGACGATGAAGAAGAGGATCAGCGGCAGGAAGTCGAGCAGCAGTTTCATGGGCAATCAGGGCAGGGCGGCGTCAGGTGCGCCGCCCCGGGGGCGGTCGGTGACCGAGGTCAGGGATTGTCTTTCACGAAGTCGATGGCCGCCGAGTTGATGCAGTAACGCTCGCCCGTGGGCTCCGGCCCGTCCGGGAAGACGTGCCCGAGGTGGGACCCGCACTTGTTGCACCGCACCTCGATGCGCACCATGCCGTGGCTGCGGTCGACGATGCGCTCGATGACTTCGCTGTTCACCGGCGCCCAGTAGCTCGGCCAGCCGCAGCCGGCGTCGAACTTGGTGTCGGACTCGAACAGCGGTGTGCCGCAGCCGACGCAGTTGTAGCGGCCGTCCTGGAAGTGGTCCCAGTACTTGCCGGTGAAGGCGCGCTCGGTGGCAGCGTGCCGCGCGACCTCGTACTGCATGGGGTCGAGCTGCTCGCGCCACTCGGCGTCGGTCTTCTGGACGGGATAGGTCTTGGCGGGGTCGTGCTGGGTCATGATGAACAGGAGACTTCGAGGTGCTGGGCCCAGTCGGGCGGCAGGGCCGCGTCGCTGGGGAGAGCGGGTTCGTCGAACGGGCGGCCGAGAACTTTCAGCAACCGGTCGACCTCCGTGAAATCGTCCCGCTGCGCGGCGCGGATGGCGCCCTCCGCGAGGTGGTTGCGCAGCACGACCGCGGGGTTGACCGCCAGCATGCGCGCCTCGGCGCCCGGTGTGGCGCGCTGGCGCCAGCGACCAAGCCAGGTGTCGAGCGCGTCGCGGTCGATGAAGAGGTCGCGCAGGGGCTCGGGGGCTGCCTGCGCACGTGAGAGCCGGCGAAAGCTCTGTGTGAAGTCGGCGCGCGAGGCTGCCATGAGCTTCAGGAAATCGTCGGCCAGGGCCTGGTCGCCCGGGTCTTCACCCTCCAGCCCGAGCTTGGCGCGCAGCCGGCCGAGCATGGTGCTGGCGAAGCGGTCGCGGTAGGCATCCACCGCCTCGAGCAGCCGCTCGCCGGCCGCCTCGGGCTCGCCGGCCAGCAGCGGCACGAGGGCCTGTGCCAGGGCGTGCAGGTTCCAAAAGCCCACGGCCGGCTGGCGTGCATAGGCGTAGCGACCGCGGTCGTCGCTGTGGTTGCAGACGTGGCCGGGGTCGAAGGCGTCCATGAAGCCGAAGGGCCCGTAGTCCAGCGTGAGGCCCAGCATGGACATGTTGTCGGTGTTCATCACGCCGTGGCAGAAGCCGATGGATTGCCAGTGCGCCATCAGGTCGGCCGTCTGCAGCGACACCTTGTGCAGCAGCGCCACGGCAGGCTCGGGGGCGTCGGCGCACTCCGGCGCATGGTGGGTGATGAACCAGTCGGCCAGGCGGCGCAGCGCGTCGAGCTGGTCGTGGTGGGCGAAGTGCTCGAAGTGGCCGAAGCGGATGAAGCTCGGGGCGACACGGGTCACGACGGCCGCCGTCTCGACCGTTTCGCGCCGCACGGGCAGTCGCGAGCCGGTGATGCACAGCGCGCGCGTTGTGGGCACGCCGAGCGCGGCCATGGCTTCGGAGCACAGGAACTCGCGGATGGACGAGCGCAACACGGCGCGGCCGTCCCCACGGCGGGAGTAGGGTGTGAGGCCCGCGCCCTTGAGCTGAAGCTCGTGCGGGCCGGACGGGGTGTCGAGTTCGCCGAGCCAGAGCGCACGGCCGTCGCCCAGCTGCCCCGCCCACACACCGAACTGGTGCCCGCTGTAGACGCTGGCCAGCGGCCGCATGCCGGGCCAGGGCGTGTTGCCCGACATCGCCGCGAGGGCCTCGGGGTGGCTCGCCCAGTCGGCGGGCAAACCCAGCAGTTCCGCGCACGGGGGGCTTTGCGCCACCCAGTGCGGGTCGGGCAGCCCCTGGGCGGGGAGCTCGGTAAAGAAGTCAGGCCCCAGGCTCGCGAAACGGTGGGTCCAGGCCAAGCCTGAGAACGGGTTCATCGCACCAGTTTAGTGAGCGCCCTTTCGCCTTGCCGGCCTGGGTGTTTCCCCGGGGGGCGAGGGTCGCGGTTGTGACGTTTGGGGTCTTTCCCCCGAGGCTAGACTGGGTTGATAAATCCGCCAGGAGACAACCATGGCATTGATGGGCCGGATGATGTCGGAGCCCCTGCTGATCTCGTCGCTGCTGAAGCACGCCGAGCGGCATTCGGGCGAGACCGAGATCGTCAGCAAGCGGGTCGAGGGCGACCTGCATCGCAGCAATTGGCGCGAGGTCGCGCTGCGTTCGCGCCAGGCCGCACAGGCTTTCGCACGGCTGGGCTGCCAGCCCGGAGACCGCATCGGGACGCTCGCCTGGAACGGGCACCGCCACCTGGAGATCTACTACGGCGCCTCGGGCTCGGGGCTGGTGTGCCACACGATCAACCCGCGGCTCTTCCCCGAGCAGATCGTCTGGATCGCCAACGACGCGTCCGACCGCGTGCTGTGCTTTGACGCCACCTTCCTGCCGCTGGTCGAGAAGATCGCGCCGATGCTCAAGACGGTGCAGCATTTCGTGCTGATGACGTCCCGCGCGCACATGCCCGCGGGCACCGCCATCCCGAACCTGCTGTGCTTCGACGACCTGCTGGCCGCCGAGAGCGGTGACTACGCCTGGCCGTCCTTCGACGAAAACACCGCGTCGAGCATCTGCTACACCTCGGGCACCACCGGCAACCCCAAGGGCGCCGTGTACAGCCACCGCTCGACGGTGCTGCACGCCTATGCCGCAGCGCTGCCCGACGCCATGGACTGCTCGGGCCGCGACGTCATCCTGCCCGTGGTGCCGATGTTCCACGTCAACGCCTGGGGCCTGCCCTACAGCGCGGCCATCGTGGGCTGCAAGCTCGTCATGCCGGGGCCGCACCTGGACGGCAAGAGCCTGTTCGAGCTGTTCGAGGGCGAGCAGGTCAGCTTCAGCGCCGGCGTGCCGACGGTGTGGCTGGGCCTGTTGAACTACGTGAAGGCCAACAACCTCAAGTTCTCGAGCTTCAAGCGCACCGTCATCGGTGGCTCGGCCTGCCCGCCGGCCATGATGAAGTCGCTGCAGCAGGACTACGGCGTGGAGGTCATCCATGCCTGGGGCATGACGGAGATGTCGCCGCTGGGCACGCTGTCCAAGCTCACCACGCGCCAGCTGGGCCTGCCCGCCGAGCAGCAGCAGCGCCTGCTCGAGAAGCAGGGCCGCGCCATCTACGGCGTGGACATGGCCATCATCGACGACGACGGCCGCTCGCTGCCCTGGGACGGGCAGAGCTCGGGCAACCTGGTGGTGCGCGGTCACTGGGTCATCGCCCAGTACTTCAACCACGAGGACTCGCCCCTCGTCACCGTGGACGGCGAACCTGGCTGGTTCCCCACCGGCGACGTGGCGACCATCGACGCTGACGGCTTCATGCAGATCACCGACCGCAGCAAGGACGTGATCAAGTCCGGCGGCGAATGGATCAGCTCCATCGACCTCGAGAACATCGCCATGGCCCACCCGGCGGTGCACGAGGCGGCGGTCATCGCGGCCAAGCACCCGAAGTGGGACGAGCGGCCGCTGCTGGTCGTCGTGCGCAAGCCGGGTGCGGACCTCACGCGTGAGACCCTGCTCGCCTTCTACGAGGGCCGCATCGCCAAGTGGCAGATCCCGGACGACGTCGCCTTCGTCGACGAGATCCCGCACACCGCCACCGGCAAGGTGCAGAAGCTCAAGCTGCGCGACCAGTTCCTGAACCACAAGCTCCCCACCGCCTGAACAGCGCGGGAAAGCACGGGACCGCACGGCGGCCCGGCTGCATTAACTTTCGTTCACAAGAGACCTTCGAGTCCAACAACCAGGAGACACGCATGTTCGACAACCACTCGACCCGTTCCCCCCTACGCCTTGTCGCCGCTGCCGCGATGGTGCTGGCAGCCGCAGGCGCCCACGCGCAGAAGGGCGAAACGGTCAAGCTGGCCTACATCGACGCCCTCTCCGGGCTGATGGGCCCCGTGGGCCAGAACCAGGTCAAGACCTTCCAGTTCCTCGCCGAGAAGTACAACAAGAGCAACCCGGCGGGCGTGAAGTTCGAGATCGTCACCTTCGACAACAAGTTGAGCCCCGCCGAGTCGCTGAACCTGCTCAAGGCCGCGACCGACCAGGGCATCCGCTACATCATGCAGGGCAACGGCTCCAGCGTGGCGCTGGCGCTGAGCGACGCGGTCACCAAGTACAACGAGCGCAACCCCGGCAAGGAAGTCGTCTACCTGAACTACTCGGCGGTGGACCCCGACCTGACCAACAGCAAGTGCAGCTATTGGCACTTCCGCTTCGACGCCGACACCTCCATGAAGATGGAGGCGCTGACCACCTTCATGAAGGACCAGCCGGACGTCAAGAAGGTCTTCCTGCTCAACCAGAACTACGCCCACGGTCACCAGGTCGCCAAGTACGCCAAGGAAATGCTGGCCCGCAAGCGCCCGGACGTCCAGGTCGTCGGTGAAGACCTGCACCCGCTGGCCCAGGTGCGCGACTTCGCGCCCTATGTGGCCAAGATCAAGGCCAGCGGTGCCGACACCGTCATCACCGGCAACTGGGGTTCCGACCTGGCGCTGCTCGTGAAGGCCGCCAACGAGGCCGGCTACAACGGCAAGTTCTTCACCTACTACACCGGCGTGACCGGCACGCCGACCGCCCTGGGCCAGGGCGGCGCGGGTCGCGTGTTCCAGGTGGCCTACAGCCACTACAACATGGGCGGCGAGATCCAGAAGTCGGCCGACGAGTACAACAAGAAGTTCAGCGACGACATGTACACGCTGAGCGTCGACCACATCCTGCGGATGGTGAGCCAGGCCATGGCCAATGCCAAGTCGACCGACCCGGTCAAGGTGGCCGCGTCGCTCGAAGGCCTGACCGTGAAGGGCTTCAATGGCGACGTGACCATGCGCAAGACCGACCACCAGCTGCAGCAGCCGCTGTTCATCTCGGTCTGGCAGAAGGCCGATGCCAAGTACCCGTACAGCCCGGAGAAGACGGGCATGACGCTGGCGCCGGTGAAGATGTACGACAGCTACGTCTCCTCGACGCCCACCTCCTGCCAAATGAAGCGGCCGGGTTGATTCGTCTGGCTGCTGCGCGAGCCGATCTCGGGCCCGCGGTGCTCGCCGTACGGGAGTACGGCTGTGCGCCTCGGACCCGACCTCGGCCCGCTCGCGACGCCATCCGAACCAACCCGCCAGGTGACTTAACGAGGGTCGGGCTTTGGACCAATTCTTCATCAGCCTGCTGAACGGGCTGTCGTCCGGGCTGCTGCTGTTCATGCTCAGCTCCGGGCTGACGCTGATCTTCAGCATGATGGGCGTGCTCAATTTCGCGCACGCGAGCTTCTACATGGTGGGGGCGTACATCGCCTACACGCTGGTGGGCATCGTCGGCTTCTGGCCGGCGTTGCTGCTGGCGCCGGTGGCCGTGGGGCTGCTCGGGGCGGCCTTCGAGCGGCTGGCGCTGCGCCGGGTGCACAAGTTCGGGCACGTGCCCGAGCTGCTGATCACGTTCGGGCTGTCCTACGTCGTGCTGGAGCTGGTGCAGCTGATCTGGGGCCGCACGGCGGTGCCCTTCACGCCGCCGCCGCTGCTGGAGGGCTCGGCGTTCACGGTCATCTCCTCGCCCACGCAGGGCCTGTCCTTCGCGCTGGGCAAGGCGGCGCCGGAGCTGTGTGCCGCGGCGCTGTGTTCCAACTTCCCCATGACCAAGGCCTTCATGATGGGCGTGGCGCTGCTGATGCTGGTGGCCCTGTGGCTGCTGCTCACGCGCACCCGGGTGGGTCTCGTCATCCAGGCCTCGCTCACGCACCCTGAGATGGTGGAGGCCCTGGGCCACAACGTGCCGCGCGTGTTGATGCTGGTGTTCGGCAGTGGCTGCGCGCTGGCTGGGCTGGCCGGCGTCGTGGGCGGCATCACCTTCGTGACCGAGCCCAACATGGCGGCCTTCATCGGGGCCATCATCTTTGTCGTGGTCGTGGTGGGCGGCATCGGTTCGCTGGCGGGGGCCTTCGTCGGCTCCATCGTCGTGGGCCTGCTGCAGACGCTGCCGCTGACGGTGGATGGCTCCCTCGCGACCTTGTTCACGGCGATGGGCTTCACCGTCACGCCCGAAACGCCCGGCTACCCGGTGCTGCGCTTGGCGCTCAAGGACGTCGCCCAGATCCTGCCCTACCTGCTCATGGTGCTCATCCTCATCTTCCGGCCGAAGGGCCTCTTGGGAACCCGGGAGGACTGATGGCTAAGCGTCAGGAATTCCATTTCAAGCCGCTCAACGTCGGGCGCTGGATCATCTGGGGGCTGTTCGCGCTGGTGCTGTTCGTGGCGCCGCGCATCTGGACGAGCGGCCTCGCGCAGACCATGCTCACGCAGATGGGCATCGGCGTCATCGCCTGCCTGGCCTACAACATCCTGCTGGGGCAGGGCGGCATGCTCAGCTTCGGGCATGCGGTCTACAGCGGCATGGGCGCCTTCCTGGCCATCCATGCGCTGAACATGGCCGGCGCCGGCACGCTGGGCATTCCTGTCAGCCTGATCCCGCTGGTGGGTGGCGTGGCGGGCCTGGCGGTGGCGGCCCTGCTGGGCTATGTGTCCACGAAGAAGGCCGGCACGCCCTTCGCGATGATCACGCTGGGCATCGGCGAGCTGGTGTTCGCGCTGGCGCTGATGCTGCCGGAGTTCTCCGGCGGCGAGGGTGGGGTGTCGAGCAATCGCGTGATCGGCCAGCCAGTGCTGGGCATCAGCTTCGGCCCGCAGATCCAGGTCTACTACCTCGTGGCGGTGTACTGCTTCATCTGCACGGCGGCCATGTTCGCGCTGACCCGCACGCCGCTGGGCCGCATGCTCAACGCCGTGCGCGACAACCCCGAGCGCGTGGAGTTCGTGGGTTATGACACCCACTGGGTGCGTTTCATGGCCTTCACGATCTCCGGCTTCTTCGCTGGCGTTGCCGGCGGCCTGGGTGCCATCAACACCGAGATCGTCAATGGCGAGGTGCTGCATGCCTCGCGCTCGGGCGCCTACCTGTTGTTCACCTTCCTGGGCGGCGCGACGTTCTTCTTCGGCCCCATCATCGGCGCGGTGCTGATGGTCATCTGCGGCGTGCTGCTGTCGGAGCTGACCAAGGCCTGGCTGCTGTACCTCGGCCTGATCTTCCTCTTCATGGTCATGTACGCGCCGGGCGGCTTCGCCAGCCTCATCCTGATGAACCTGCGCGTGGCGGCCTTCGGCAAGCTCAAGAAGGTCTGGACGTCTTACCTCGCGCTGTTCGGCACCGCGCTGGCCGCCCTGGTGGGCGCTGCGACGATGATCGAGATGCTCTACCACCGCCAGCTCAACGAGGCCCTCGGCCCGGAGCTCAAGTTCATGGGGGCCACGCTCAACAGCGCGGGCCTGGATGCCTGGTTCGGCGCGGGCTTCCTCATCCTGATCGGCGTCGCACTGTTCGAGCTGGTGCGCCGCCAGTACGTGCAGGAGTGGGGCGAGATCCAGGAAGACATCGAGAAGGAAATCAAACGCAGGGAGGCGCTATGAGCTTTGCGCTCGAACTGCGCGATGTGCGCAAGAGCTTCGGCAAGAGCGAGATCATCCGCGGCGCCAACCTGGCCGTGCAGCCGGGTGAGCGCGTTGCCATCATCGGCCCCAATGGCGCGGGCAAGAGCACGCTCTTCAACCTCATCAGCGGCCGTTTCGCACCCACGTCCGGCAGCATCCACCTGCACGGCCAGCGCATCGACGGCAAGAAGCCCTACGAGATCAACCGCCAGGGCCTGTCGCGCAGCTTCCAGGTGTCCAACCTGTTCACGCGGCTGTCGGTGTTCGAGAACATCCGCTGCGCTGTGCTGTGGAGCCTGGGCCACCGCTACGCCTTCTGGAAGTTCCTGGCCGACCTCGAAGACGCCAATGACCGCACCGAGCAGATCCTGGAGATGATCAAGCTCGACAAGCGCCGCGACGTGCTGGCCATGAACCTCACCTACGCCGAGGCGCGGGCGCTGGAGATCGGCATCACCATCGCGGGCGGTTCCAGCGTCATCCTGCTGGACGAACCCACGGCCGGCATGAGCAAGAGCGAGACCAAGCGCTTCATCCAGCTCATCCGCGAAGTGACCGAAGGCAAGACCCTGCTGACCGTGGAGCACGACATGGGCGTGGTGTTCGGCCTGGCCGACAAGATCGCCGTGCTCGTGTACGGCGAAGTCATTGCCTTCGACACGCCCGAGGCGGTACGCGCCAATGCGCGCGTGCAGGAGGCCTACCTGGGCTCGGTGCTGGCTGAAGCGCAGGCCGCAGGAGCCGCGGCATGAGCGCCGAGCGCTGGGCCGCTCCCGAGCCGGCGCGCGTCCCCACGGGGGGCCGTCCGGCGTACTCGCAGGACGAGGCGTATCCATGACCGAGCGCACCCTCACGCTGGACAACGTCCACGCTTTCTACGGCAAGAGCCACGTGCTGCACGGCGTGAGCATGACGGTTCGCCCGGGCGAGATCGTGAGCCTGCTGGGCCGCAACGGCGCTGGGCGCTCGACCACGGTCAAGACCATCATGGGCCAGGTCGACGCCAAGGGCTCCGTGCGCTGGGGTGACGCCGAACTCGTCGGGCGCAAGGCCTACGAGATCGCCCACCTGGGCCTGGGTTACGTGCCCGAGAACCGCGACATCTTCCCCAAGCTCACCGTGCACCAGAACCTGATGCTGGGCGAGAAGTCAGGGCGCAAGGCCAAGCCGCGCTGGAGCTTCGAGGACATGTACCGCATGTTCCCCCGGCTCAAGGAGCGCCAGCACACCGAGGCCGGCGTGCTCTCCGGCGGCGAGCAGCAGATGCTCACGCTGTGCCGCACCTTGATGGGCGACCCCGACCTCATCATGATCGACGAGCCCACCGAGGGCCTGGCGCCCAAGATCGTGGAGCTCGTGGCCGAGTACCTCAAGGAACTCAAGAACCGCGGCATCGCGGTGCTGCTGGTCGAGCAGAAGCTCGCCATCGCCATGGAGATCTCCGAGCGCTGCTACGTGATGGGCCACGGCCGCATCGTGTTCGAGGGCAGCCCGGCCGACCTGCGCGCCAACGCGTACATCCGCAAGGAGTGGCTGGAGGTCTGATCCGCCGGCGGGACCCCACCGCGGGGTGTCAGGGACCCATGAAAAAAGCCGCCCGGTTTGCACCGGGCGGCTTCGTTTTGTGGGCCGGTCAGGCGACCGGCTTCACGCTCAGAACGAGTAGGTGCCGCGCACGTAGTAGGTGCGGCCCGCGGCGTTCGCGTAGCGCGAGTCCCAGCCACCGGCCTGGAACAGGTCAGCCTGGTTGGTGAACGGCGGGTCACGATCGAACAGGTTGCGCACGCCCAGCACGAGCGAGGTGCCCTTCATCGGGGTCCAGCTGCCGTACAGGTCGGTCGTCGTGAACGCCGAGACGCGGTTCGTCGGGATGAAGTCGGTGTAGCCCGACTTGTAGTGGACGGCCGTGCCCAGGGCGAAGGCGTTGTAGGCCCAGTTCATGGTCAGGTTGTGCTGCCACTTGAACACCGGGCCCGAACCCACGTACACGCCGACGTTCTGGTTCCAGGGGCCGTTCGGGTAGTCCTGGTACTCGTACTTGTTGACGAAGGTGCTGTTCAGCGCGAAGTCGAACTGACCGATGTTGGAGCGCAGGCGGTACTGGGCGCTGAGGTCGATACCGTTGGTGTTCGTGCCACCCAGGTTCTGGTTCAGGCGCTCGACGTAGCCGCACTTCGGGCCAGGGCAGTTGCTGGTGATCGACAGCAGGTTGCCCGGCTGCGCGAAGTGGAAGTACTGCTGGAACTGCTGGTAGTTCGCGAACAGGGTCGACTCCGGCAGGGCAGCGATCGAGTTCGTGATCTTGATGGCCCACAGGTCGATGCCCAGGCTCACGTCAGCCATCGGTTCGAACACGGCACCCAGCGTGTAGCCCTTGGACTTCTCAGGCTTCAGGTTGGTATTGCCACCCGTCAGCACCTGGAACTGCGTGTTGCAGTTCGCGCCAGCCGACGCGCCGGCGATCGGCGTGCCGCCCGGGCAGTTGATGGGGTTGTTCACGTTGCCGGCCGTGTTGGTGTAGGCCTGCGAACCGTACAGCTCGAACAGCGTCGGGGCGCGGAAGCCCGTGGAGGCCGAGCCGCGGAACAGCATTTCCTTGCTGGGCTGGTAGCGGAAGGACAGCTTCGGGTTGGTCGAGTTGCCGAAGTCGCTGTACTTGTCGTAGCGCAGCGAGCCGGTGAACTCCAGGCTCTTGAGCACCGGCACGTTCACTTCGGTGTACAGGGCCGTCACGTTGCGCGTGCCCTTGGCCACGAACTCGGGGTCCAGGCCCGTGGAGGCCGACACCAGCTTCGCGAACTCCTTGTTGGCACGGGAGTCGAAGTCTTCGTGGCGACGCTCGGCACCGATGGCGATCTGCGCCGGGCGGCCAGCGCCCAGCCAGTCACCGAGTTCACGGCTGGCGGTGGCCTTGAAGATGTTGACCTTGCCGGTGGCGGTCTGCAGCAGGCCGTTCAGGGCGGCCTTCTCGAGCAGGGCCGTGCCGGCAGCGCTTTGGGCGCCGAACGGGTTGATGACGCCTTCCAGCAGGCCTTCACCGATCATGTCGCCGTCGCCGTAGCCGCCGACCAGGTTCTGCTCGACGGTGTTCTTGTTGGCGGAGAACTTGACGGAGTAATCCCAGTTGGCGGCGTTGCCGTCGGCCGACAGCACGATGCGGCTTTGCTTGTTGTCGTTGCGCTGCGAGCGCGAGCCATTGGGGAAGTCGCGCCAGAAGACGTAGACGAAACCCTGCTGCACCGCCACCGGGTTGGCGAAGGCGCTGGACGGGTTGAACGCCGGGGCGCCCGCCGTGCCGTCGTCAAACGTCGGGTCGACGTTCGTCTTCGGGAAGTAGGGGTTGGGCTGGCCATTGGGCATGACCGGGTTCATCAGGTAGCCGCCGTAGGGCACGGGGGCGATGCGCGTCGTGACCTTGTTCTGGGTCAGGAAGGCTTCGGCGCTGAGTTCCAGCGAGTCGTTCACGCGCAGCGTGCCCTTGAGCATGCCGGAGGCCGTGTCGGACTTCGGTGCGAAGTCAACGAAGTTCGGGGTGACGATCTTGCACTGCGTGCCGCCGGCCACCGGGATCAGCGACGTGCCGGAGCAGGTCGGTGCAGCCGGGTTGTACAGCGTGCCGAAGTCTTGCGTGTAGTTGGCCGGGTCGGTGCTGTTGGACAGGCCGCCCACGATGCGCTTGTTGAAGCTGCGCATGTCGCCAGCGATGGCGTCTTCCTTTTTCGCGCTCACGAAGCCGAGGACATTGAAGCCCTGGCTGGCCAGGTCGCCGAAGCCGAAGCCGACGTTGGCGCTCTTGGCGCGGCCACCCTTGTGCTGAGGAGAGTCGTAGCCGAGCGTGACGGTCGCGCCGTTGTAGCTCTTCTTCGTGATGAAGTTGATCACGCCGCCGATGGCGTCCGTGCCGTACAGGGCGGACGCGCCGTCGCGCAGCACTTCGATGCGGTCGATCGCAGCGAAGGGAATCATGTTCAGGTCGGGGGCGGAGCCGTCGACCGCGTTGTTGGCGATGCGCTCACCGTTGAGCAGCACCAGGGTCTTGTCCGCGCCGATGCCGCGCAGGTCGGCAAACGACGCGCCGCCGCTGCCCGAGCCGATGGACTGGGCTGCGTTGGTCGAGGCCTGCACGCTCGTCAGGTTGGCCATGATCTGCTCGACCGACGTCACGCCGGAGTTGCGCAGGTCGGTCATCTTGATGACGGTGACCGGAACGGCGGATTCGGCGTCGATGCGCTTGATCGCGGAGCCCGTGACGGTCACGCGTTCAATCTGTTGCGGCTCGGCCTGCTGGGCCCACGCGCTGAAGCCACCGACGGTCAGGAGGACCGCGGCGGCGATTTTGGTTTGTTGATGCATCACTGCTCCAGAAAAGTGTGGCAAGCGGGTGTGTTGCCAGACGGTACAGCCAAGAACGGTCCGCCCGGTCGGGCGGTGGCTGGGGGCGAATTCTGGGAGTTCGTCAGGAATTCTCGCCCCATGGGAAAACCCTAGTGGGGCGGGTAAACCCATGTGGAAAGTCATGCCCGCGTTATGCAAGCGTTTGATTCACAAAGGAATTTCTGCGGCCCGAGATTGTTCGAAAGACGTAGGATGCAGCGTATTGCCAACAAGAAATCGCCGTTTACATTTCTTGACAACTAGGCAAATTCTGTGTCCGAGTCGCCGCAAACTAGATTGGAGGCAAGTCACAAATGATGAATTCGCCAGTTTTGGCGGCAATATCTGATCGAATTTGAATTCGTGCGCGGCCTGTCAACCAAACTCAATTCATCTTTGCAAAAATAGTTTGCGCGGAGGCGTCCAAAACTTGCTTGCTGCAGCCTGTCGCCTTATCTGGCACCAGGGTTTCAGCCGCCGAGTCGCTTGGAGAGCTGCGCTGCCGCTGCCATCACGGGATCGGCGAGCGGGCCCCGGGGGGTTGTGTCGAAGCTCGCGCTCGGGCCGATCGCCGTGAGCGCCATCACCAGACGCCCCGACGCGTCGAACACCGGCGCGGCCAGGGCGCTGACCCCGGCGATGACGCCGTCACGCGATGTGGCCAGGCCTTGGGCCCGCACGGTCTCGAGCGTGGCGCCATCGGGCAAGGCTTCGCCCAGGCTGGCAGCCTCATCGGCGCGCCACGCCGCAAAAAGCCGCCCCGACGCCGTCCCGGCCAGGCTCATCACCGTGCCGTGGCGCATGCTGATGTGCACGGGCGTCGGGCCTTCAGCCACGCGGACGATGGTGGGGCCGCGGGTGCCCCAGACCGCGATGGCGACGGTGTGCCCCAGCTGCAGCGCGAGCGCCTCGATGACTGGCGTGGCCAGCCGCACCGGGTCGTACTGCTGCAGGCTGATGAGGCCGAGCTGCATGGCCAGCGGCCCCAGGCCATAGGGCCCGCTGCCGCCGTCCTGTTCCACCAGCCCCAGCTTGATGAAGCTCACCAGGTAGGGGTGGGCCTTGGCTGGCGTCATGCCCGCCTCGCGGGCCAGGTCCTTGAGCGCTAGCGGCCGGCCGTGGTGGGCCAGCGCCTTCAGCAGCTGCCCGCCCACCTCGATGCTCTGGATGCCCCGTGGGCCCTTGGTCTCGTCCATGCGAAAAATTCTATATTGGTGAATTCATTTGGAATAGGCTAAATTTCAGCCTCGCACCGGAGACAACGTATGAGCACCAAAGCCTTTGCCTCGCAGGCGGACCTCGAAGAGAAGAAGGTCACCTTCGAGCGCCTGTCCGAACACGCCTGGGCCTACACCGCCGAGGGCGACCCCAACACCGGCATCGTCATCGGGCGCGACGCCGCCATGGTGATCGACACCCAGGCCACGCCCGTCATGGCGGCAGACGTCATCCGCCGCATCCGCGAGGTGTCGGCCGTGCCCATCAAGTACGTGCTGCTCAGCCACTACCACGCGGTGCGGGTGCTGGGTGCCAGCGCCTTCAAGGCTGAGGGGCTGGAGCAGGTGATCGCGAGCGACGCCACGCTCGCCCTCATCCGGGAGCGCGGCGAGCAGGACAAGGCCAGCGAGATCGGCCGCTTCCCGCGCCTCTTCCGCAATGTCGAATCGGTGCCGCCGGGCCTGACCTGGCCGACGCTCACGTTCAGCGGGCGCCTGACACTGGACCTGGGCGGCGTGCAGGTCGAGATGTTCTCGCCCGGGCGCGGCCACACGGCGGGCGACACCGTGGCCTGGCTGCCGGGTGAGCGGGTGCTGTTCAGCGGCGACCTGGTCGAGTTCGACGCCACGCCTTACTGCGGCGACGCGCACTTCACGGACTGGCCCGCCACGTTGGAGGCCATCGCGAAGCTCGACGCCTCCGCCCTGGTGCCAGGGCGCGGCCCCGCGCTCAAGGGCGCCGAGCAGGTCGCCGCGGGCCTGGCGGGCACGCGAGCCTTCGTGAGCGAGCTCTATGCCGCCGTGCAGGCGGGCGTGGCCGCGGGGGAGGAGCTCAAGGCCGTCTACCAGCGCACCATGGCCGCGCTGCGCCCGAAGTACGGGCATTGGGTCATCTTCGATCACTGCATGCCGTTTGACGTGACCCGCGCCTATGACGAAGCCGGCGGGCTGAGCCACCCGCGCATCTGGACGGCCGAGCGCGACGTCGAGATGTGGAAGGCCCTCGAGGGGGCGTGACCTGTGGACCTGCCCCGCTATTCCTATCACCAGAGCCTGGAACAGCGCTCGGGCCAGCCGCAGCGCCGGCCCGTCGTCATCGTCGGCGCGGGGCCTGTGGGCCTGACGCTGGCGCTGGACCTCGCGCGGCGTGACGTGCCGGTCGTCGTCATCGACGACAACGACCACATCGGCAGCGGCTCGCGTGCCGTCTGCTGGGCCAAGAAGACGCTGGAGGTGTTCGACCGCCTCGGCGTCGGCGAAGCCGTGGCGCGCGAAGGCGTGCGCTGGCAGCGTGGCCGCGTCTTCCACGGCGAGCGCGAGGCTTACGGCTTCGACCTGCTGCCGGAGACCGGCCACAAGATGCCCGCCATGGTCAACCTGCAGCAGGACCAGGTCGAGGCCCGCCTCGTGCGGGCCGTGCAGCTGGACGGGCGCATCGAGCTGCGCGGCCGCCACGAGCTGATCGGCCTGGAGCAGGACGGCGAGGGGGTGACGCTCACGGTGCGCACGCCCGACGGCCTCTTCGACATGCGCGCCGACTGGGTCGTGGCCTGCGACGGCGCCCGCAGCCCCACGCGCACGATGCTTGGCGTGGGCTTTGCGGGCCAGGTGTTCGAGGACCGCTTCCTGATCGCCGACGTGACCCTGTCGCCCGGCGCCCGCCCGCGCGGGCTCGACCCGGCGCAGCCGGAGCGCTGGTTCTGGTTCGACCCGCCGTTTCACCGCGGGCAGTCGGTGCTGCTGCATGCGCAGGCGGGCGGGCTGTGGCGCATCGACTTCCAGCTCGGGCGGGATGCCGACGTCGAGGCCGAGAAGCAGCCCGAGCGCATCAAGGCCCGCGTGAGCGCCATGCTCGACGGCGCGCCCTTCGAGCTGGCCTGGTCGTCCATCTACCAGTTCGCCTGCCGGCGCGCCGAGCGCTTCCGCGTGGGGCGCGTGCTGCTGGCGGGCGACGCGGCCCACCAGGTCTCGCCCTTCGGTGCGCGCGGGGCGAACAGCGGCGTGCAGGACGCCGACAACCTCGGCTGGAAGCTGGCTGCCGTCGTGAAGGGGGAGGGCGGCGACGGGCTGCTGGATACCTACGAGTTCGAGCGCATGGAGGCGGCCGACGACAACATCGGCCACTCCACGCGCGCCACCGACTTCATCAGCCCGAAGAGCACGCTCAGCCGCCGCCTGCGCCGCGCCGCGCTGGACCTGGCGCCGCATGCGGCCTTTGCGCGGGCGTTGGTCAACAGCGGCCGGTTGTCGCTGCCGACGGACCATGTCGACTCCCCCTTGAGCACGCCCGATGCAGACGCCTGGCCCGCCGGGCCCGGGCCGGGCTGCCCGGCACCCGACGCGCCGCTGCCGGAAGGCGGCTGGCTCAGCGAGGCCATCGCCGGCCGCTTCGCGCTGCTGGCCTTCGGCTGGCCTGTGGCCGTGCCTGGCGTGCACGTCACGGTGCTGGCCGGAGAAGGCCTGGCCGCCGAGCGCTATGGCGCGCGGCCGGGCAGCCTCTACCTGGTGCGGCCGGATGCGGTGGTCGCCGCGCGTTGGCACCGCTTCGATGCGGCGCAGGTTGCTGCCGCGCTCGCCCGCGCGCAGGGCCGCGGGCTGGAGGCCTCCCATGAATAAATTGACTCTGACCCCAAATTTCGGAGCGGAGGCGGATGCCTTCTATGCCGAGCTGATCGCCGCGCAGGCGGGCCTTGGCGACGAGGCAGCGGCCGATTGGCTGGCGCGGCTGGCGCTCATCCTGTGCAACCACATCGGCGACCGCGAGGTGCTTCGGCAGGCCTTCGCGCTGGCCCATCAGGCGCAAGAACACCATGACTGAACTGACCTACCTTGCCGGCTTCGGCAACCAGCACCAGAGCGAAGCCGTGCCCGGCGCGCTGCCCATCGGCCGCAACAGCCCGCAGCGGGCGCCGCACGGGCTCTATGCCGAGCTGTTGTCCGGCAGCGCGTTCACCGCGCCGCGGGCGGACAACCACCGCACCTGGCTCTACCGCCGCCAGCCGTCCGTCGTCTGCGGCGGCTACACGGCGTTGCCGCATGCGCTGTGGAAGTCCGGCGCCGCACAAGGCGAGGCGGCACCGCCCGACCCGCTGCGCTGGGGCCCCACGCCGCTGGGCGGCGAGGGCGACTTTGTCGACGGCCTGCGCAGCTATGCCGTCAACGGCGAGCCGGGCCTGGGCGGCATGACGGCGCTGGCCTATGTCGCCACGCGCCCGATGGGCCGGCGTGCCCTTGTCAACGCTGATGGCGAGATGCTCATCGTCCCGCAGCAGGGCACGCTGCTCATCACCACGGAGCTCGGTCGCCTCGCCGTGGCGCCGGGCAGCATCGCCGTTGTGCCGCGCGGCTTGGCCTTCAAGGTCGACCCGCTGGACACGCCCGCGCGGGGCTATGTGTGCGAGAACCTCGGTGCGTCGTTCCGCCTGCCGGAGCTCGGCCCCATCGGCTCCAACGGCCTGGCCAACCCGCGCGACTTCGAGGCGCCCACCGCCTGGTTCGAGGCGGACGCCGGCGACTACGAGATCGTCAAGCGCCACGGCGGCCAGCTCTGGCGCGCCACGCAGCCGCACAGCCCCTTCAACGTCGTCGCCTGGCACGGCAACCTCGCGCCCTACCGCTACGACACCGCGCGCTTCATGACGATCAACACCGTCAGCTTCGACCACCCCGACCCGAGCATCTTCACCGTGCTCACAAGCCCCAGCGACACACCCGGCTGGGCCAACGTCGACTTCGTCATCTTCCCGCCGCGCTGGATGGTGGCCGAGGACACCTTCCGCCCGCCCTGGTACCACCGCAACGTGATGAGCGAGTTCATGGGCCTGGTGCTCGGCCAGTACGACGCCAAGCCCGAGGGCTTCAAGCCCGGCGGCGCCAGCCTGCACAACAGCTACGTGCCGCACGGGCCCGACGAAGAGGCCTTCGACAAGGCCAGCCACGCCGAGCTCAAGCCCCACAAGCTCGACGCGACGCTGGCCTTCATGTTCGAGACCCGCTGGCCGCTCAAGCCCACGGCCTGGGCGCTCAACGACGCGCCGCTGGAGCGCACTTACCCGGACTGCTGGCAAGGGCTCGCTGACCACTTCCGGCCGGTCTGATTCCCGGTCACTGAAAGACGCCACAGAGGCACAGAGGCACAGAGGCGCAGAGAAGCACATCGCAACGCAGCGGCTACGGCGCGTCGACTCCGGGCTGGTCTTTGAAGGGGCGCGTTGCCTCCGTGTCTCTGTGCCTCCGTGGCTGTGTTCAATCCACCGCACGAACAACACCATGATCGACCACACGCACGACCCTGCCGCCCAGTCCTGGGTGGCCTCGGCCAATGACCCGGCCACCGACTTCCCGCTGCAGAACCTGCCGTTCTGCCGCTTCCGCCGTGCCGGCAGCCTGGAGCCCTGGCGCGTCGGCGTGGGCATCGGCGACCAGATCCTGGACTTGTCCGCCTGGGGCATCGACGACCTGAGCGCCGTGATGGCGCGTTCCAGCCTGGAGCGCCGCGCGTTGCGCCACCGCCTGTTCGACACCCTCAAGGCCGGTGCGCCCGAGGTGCCGCTCGTGCCGCAGGCCGACGCCGAGTACACGCTGCCCTGCCGCATCGGCGACTACACCGACTTCTACACCGGCATCCACCACGCCCGCGCCGTGGGCCGGCTCTTCCGCCCCGACAACCCGCTGCTGCCCAACTACCAGTGGGTGCCCATCGGCTACCACGGCCGCAGCAGCTCCATCGTCGTCAGTGGCACGGCGCTGCGTCGGCCCAAGGGCCAGGTCAAGCCACCCGACGCCGAGGTGCCCGTGTTCAAGCCCAGCGCCCGCATCGACTGCGAGCTGGAGCTGGGCCTTTTCGTCGGCCCGGGCAACGCGCTGGGCGAGCCCTTCGGCATCGACGAGGCCGAGGAGCATGCCTTCGGCCTGACCCTGCTCAACGACTGGTCGGCCCGCGACATCCAGCCCTGGGAGTACCAGCCGCTCGGCCCCTTCCTGGCCAAGAACTTCGGCACCACCATTTCCCCGTGGATCGTCACGATGGAGGCGCTCGAGCCCTTCCGCATCCCCTTCACGCGGCCGGCCGAAGACCCGCAGCCGCTGCCCTACCTCGACTCGCCGACGCACCGCGCGAACGCGGCGTTCGACATCGCGCTGGAGGTGTGGATGAAGACGCCCGCCATGGCTGCGCCCGCGCGCATCTCGCGCTCCAACCTGCGGCATGCGTACTGGACGCTCGCGCAGATGCTCACCCACCACGCCAGCAACGGCTGCAACCTGCAGCCCGGCGACCTGCTGGGCACCGGCACCATCAGCGGCCCGGCGCCCGAGGAAGCCGGCTCGCTGCTGGAACTCACGTCCGGCGGGAAGCAGCCCATCACGCTGCCCGGCGGCGAGACGCGCACCTTCCTGATGGATGGGGACGAGCTCGGCCTGCGGGCCTACGCCGAGAAGCCGGGGTTCCGGCGCATCGGCTTCGGCGCCTGCGACGGCGCCATCCTGCCCGCGCGCTGAGCGCTCCTCTCAGGCCGCCAGCGGCATCGGCACGGACACCTCGAAGTCGCGGCACAGCGCCGTCGCTTCGCCAGGCGGCAGCTGGCTGGCGCGCCAGTGCAGCTCATACGCCAGCTCGCTCAGCCGCGTGTCCAGTTCGGCCGCGATGATGTCGAGTTCGGTGGCCTCGGCGGGCGTCAGGCCGTCGTCATCGAGCGCGTCGGCGAGGCCGGTGCTCGCCATGGCCTGGTGCACGCCCAGCAGGCGCTGCTCCAACCGTTGCATCAAGGCCTGCACGCGGGCATCCGTGGTGCGGCAGGCCCAACGGGCCTGGAATTCACACTGGGCCGACAGCCGCTCGCGCAGGGCGTGGATCCGCGGGCGGGGATCGTGCCCCGCGTCGGCGGGCGGGGCCCCGGCCGCCTCGCGGCAGCAGCGCCCGACCCAGTCCAGCAGTGCGCGGTCGAACTGGGTGTGCATCAGCTTCAGGCGCACGCGCGCCTGGCTGCCGGCGCCGTCCCCGGCTTCCAGGAGCTCCATCATCAGTTCGGCCATGGCCAGCACCTGGCCGGTGCCTGACCAATGCCCAGCGCCGACGCCTGCAGGAAATCCCAGGCCATCCAGCCGTTCGTGGTGCTCCAGCACGGCCTGCGCGATCTTGGCGCTGCCCCCCGGCAGCTCCCGCAGCAGCCCGGCTGCAATGACCGGGTGCGCCACGACATGGCGCCACTGCTGCGGCGTGAGCCGTGCCGGCGTTGCGAGGATGGCCGGGTCGATGTAGAGCTCGCCGATGTCGTGCATGAGCCCGGCCACCAGCACCGGCCCGAGCGGCCGGTCCGCGTGCAGGGTGGTGGTGAGGGCGCCCGCGATCAGGCTCACGCCGACGGCGTGCATCAGCTTGGCGGTGCCGCTGTCCGCGTACACCGTCAGCAGCGTGTCCAGGGGCGCGCTCAGGCGCAGGTCCCGAAAGCCGGCCAGCACCGCCGCTGCCTGCTCGGGCCGGCACAGGCTGGCGAGCAGGGCGTGTTCGTTCATCAGCCGGTCGGCAATCGCGTCCATCGGCCGGGCCGAAACGCCCGCCACGATGCGCGTGCAGGCCTCCAGCGGTTTGCGCAGCTTGTGCTGCAGCAGGCGCTCGCGCATGCGGGCGTCGATGGCCGCGCCCTTGGCCACGAGCTTCACGCCGTTGCCGCAGACGATGTCCTCCGTCGCCTCGATGCCGCGGGCCTGGCCGGCTTCCACGAGACGGTCGAGAAAGTGCGCATTGACCTCGAGTCTTTCGCTCATCTTGTGCTCTCCCTGAGCCGGCGGTGCCGGTGATGCGGCCGGTCGTTGCCGCACCAGCGCATCATCATCAAAGGTGTTAGCAACAGGTGACCCCGCGCGTGCGGTCCGGCGCGACTTGCGTGACACAAGACACAGTCGACTCGCCGTTATGAGCGGGAACGAGCGCCGCCCGCCGGTGGCAGGGCGGCCCTGGACGTGTGGCGGGGCGGGCACTTCGCGCAGCTTCCCCGCGCCCTCCGCGCCCTCCGCGGGGCACGCTGGTGACCCACTCCCGAGCCTTCGCCTGAGTCAATCCGGGGCGTGGCCGGCCCGTTTCTGTGCGGAGCCCTGTGCGGCGGTGCGCCGCTGGTGCGCTGCGCACCGCTTCGGGGCTGTAACTCGCCACAACCGTGCGGCGCCTGGGGGTTTCGCCGGGTGTGACGAAGTGCACACCCCTGGCACGGCCCTTGCGCTGATCCCCTCGGCTACCTCAACCCTCACATCCAACCCGGAGGATTCACGATGCTTCGCCGTTCCGCTCTTGCCCTGGCCGTGGGCGCCAGCCTGTTCGCTCCCGCCGCCTTTGCCGCCGACACCATCAAGGTGGGTGTGCTGCACTCCCTGTCGGGCACCATGGCCATCTCGGAGACCGTGCTCAAGGACACGGTCCTGATGGCCATCGACGAGATCAACGCCAAGGGCGGCCTGCTGGGCAAGAAGCTCGAGCCGGTTGTCGTGGACCCGGCCTCCAACTGGCCGCTGTTCGCCGAGAAGGCCAAGCAGCTCATCTCGCAGGACAAGGTCGCCGTCGTGTTCGGTTGCTGGACGTCGGTCAGCCGCAAGTCGGTGCTGCCGGTGTTCGAGCAGACCAACTCGCTGCTGTTCTACCCCGTGCAGTACGAGGGCGAAGAGCTGAGCAAGAACGTGTTCTACACCGGCGCCGCGCCCAACCAGCAGGCCATCCCCGCTGTCGAATACCTGATGAGCAAGGACGGCGGCGGCGCCAAGCGCTTCGTGCTGCTGGGCACCGACTACGTCTACCCGCGCACCACCAACAAGATCCTGCGTGCCTTCCTGAAGAGCAAGGGCATCCCCGAGGCCGACATCATGGAGGACTACACCCCCTTCGGCCACGCGGACTACCAGAGCATCATCGCCAAGATCAAGAAGTTCGCCTCCGAAGGCAAGAAGACCGCCGTCATCTCGACCATCAACGGCGACTCCAACGTGCCGTTCTACAAGGAACTGGGCAACCAGGGCCTGAAGGCGACCGACGTGCCGGTCGTGGCCTTCTCGGTGGGCGAGGAGGAACTGCGCGGCGTCGACACCAAGCCGCTGCAGGGCCACCTGGCCGCCTGGAACTACTTCATGTCGATCAAGGCGCCCGCCAACGACGCCTTCATCAAGAAGTGGAGCGACTACGCCAAGGCCAAGGGCATCGCCGGCCACAAGGACAAGCCGCTCACCAACGACCCGATGGAGGCCACCTACATCGGCATCATGATGTGGAAGCAGGCGGTCGAGAAGG
>JAEUPJ010000075.1 GCA_016790285.1 Roseateles sp.
TACAAGAAGATCTACTACAACTGGAAGAGCGGCAAGGCCGAGAAGTGCATCTTCTGCTACCCGCGCATCGAGGCGGGCCAGCCCACGGTCTGCTCCGAGACCTGCGTCGGCCGCATCCGCTACCTCGGCGTGCTGCTGTACGACGCCGACCGCATTCTTGAGGCCGCCGCCACGCCCAACGACAAGGACCTCTACCAGGCCCAGCTCGACCTCTTCCTGGACCCCTTCGACCCCGCCGTCATCAAGCAGGCGCGGCTGGATGGCATCCCGGAAAACTGGCTCGAGGCCGCACGCAACAGCCCCGTCTACAAGATGGCCGTGGACTGGAAGGTGGCGCTGCCGCTGCACCCCGAGTACCGCACGCTGCCCATGGTCTGGTACGTGCCGCCGCTGTCGCCCATCAGCGCGGCGGCCAACGCCGGCCAGTTGGGCCAGGTGGGCGAGCTGCCCGACGTGAAGCAGTTGCGCATCCCTGTCCAGTACCTCGCCAACCTGCTGACCGCGGGCGACACGGTGCCCGTCGTCGGCGCGCTGGAGCGCATGCTGGCCATGCGCGCCTACCAGCGCGGCGTGCACGTGGATGGCATGAAGAACCTGGCCGTGCTCGAACAGGCCGGCCTCTCCGAAGCTCAGGTGCAGGACATGTACCGCGTGATGGCCATCGCCAACTACGAGGACCGCTTCGTCATCCCGACGACGCACCGCGAGTACGCCGAGAACGCCTTCAACGTGCGCGGCGGCTGCGGCTTCAGCTTCGGTAACGGCTGCTCCGAGGGCGTGACCGAGACGAGTCTCTTCGGCTCGGAGAAGAAGCGAACCATCCCAATCAAGGCAACGATCTAGGACGGCCGCCATGCTCAACACGCCCAACCACTCCCCCTACAGCCTGCGCGTGCTCGCCGCGTTGCTGCGCTACCCCGACGCGGCCTTCCGCGCCGCGGTGCCCGAGCTTCAGCAGGCGCTGAAGCGCGAAGCCGCGCTGCCGCCGGCCCGCCTCGACGAACTGTGCGCGCTGCTGCAGCACCTTCATCGCGCCGACCCATTCGCCGTGGAAGCCGACTTCGTCGACCTGTTCGACCGCGGCCGCGGCACGGCCCTGCATCTGTTCGAGCACATCCATGGCGACTCGCGCGACCGTGGTCCGGCCATGGTCGATCTGCAGCAGACCTACGAGCGCGCGGGCCTGCACCTCGCGCCCGGTGAGCTGCCCGACCACCTGGCCGTGGTGCTGGAGTACGCCAGCACCCAGCCCGCCCGCGAGGCGCGCGACTTCCTCGCCGAGATCGCCCACATCACGCGGGCCATCTTCAGCGCGTTGAAGCGCCGCCAGAGTCCCTACGCCAGCGTGCTGGCCGCCACGCTGGAGCTGGCCGGCGAACGTGCCGAACGCGTCGAGATCCCGCCCGAGCCCGAACTCGACGAAGACTGGGCCGAGCCCGAAGCCTTCGGCGGCTGCTCGTCGGCCGGCCAGTCGCGGCCCGCGCAGCCGCAGCCCATCCACATCGTGCGCAAGCACGGCACTCAACAACCGGGAGCCCAGGCATGAACGCCGTCCACAACTTCCTGTTCGTCGTCTACCCGTACATCTGCCTGGCCGTCTTCCTGATGGGCAGCCTGGCCCGCTTCGACCGCGACCAATACACCTGGAAGAGCGACAGCTCCCAGCTGCTGCGCAGCCGTGGCATGAAATGGGGCAGCAACCTCTTCCACGCCGGCATCCTGTTCCTGTTCGTCGGCCACACGGTGGGCATGCTGACGCCGCACGCCGTCTACGAGCACTTCATCAGCCCTGCAACCAAGCAGATGCTGGCCATCGTGGCCGGCGGCATCGCCGGCACGGTCTGCTTCATCGGCCTGTCCATGCTGATCTGGCGCCGCATGACCGACCCGCGCATCCGCCTCACCAGCCACCGCACGGACCTGGCCATCCTGTGGATCCTGTGGGTGCAGCTCAGCCTGGGCCTCATCACGCTGCCCTTCTCGCTGGCGCACGCCGACGGCACGGTCATGTTGGTGCTCTCCGACTGGGCGCAGCGCATCGTCACCTTCAACCCCGACGCGAGCGGCCTCGTGGCGCTGGCCTGGCCCTACAAGGTCCACATGGTGCTGGGCATGACGATCTTCCTGCTGTTCCCCTTCAGCCGCCTGGTGCATGTGTGGAGCGGGCTGGCGTCGGTCTTCTACGTCCTGCGTCCCTACCAGGTCGTGCGCTCGCGCCGCCTGAACGTGCCGAAGTGAGGTCCGCCATGGCTCATGTGAACCACATCGAGATCGCCGCTGTCGAAGAGGCACTGGACGAGGCCGCGCTGCGCCAGCGAGCCTGCACCGAGCTGCTGCGCCAGCGCGCCATCGAACTGGGCCTGCTCGCTGCCGACGATCCCGCGCCGCGCGAAGGAGCGCTCAGTGAGGCAGCCAGCCAGGCCATCGAGGCGTTGATCGCCCAGGAGCTGGCCGGCCCCGAGCCCGACGAGACGGCCTGCCGGCGCCACTACGAGGCCAACGCGCGCCACTACGCCCAGGGCGAGCGCGTGCAGGTACGCCACATCCTGTTCGCCGTCACGCCGGGCGTGGACGTGGGCCTGCTGCGTCAGCGCGCGGAAGGGCATCTGATCCAGTTGCGCGCCAGCGAGTCCGCCGCCTTCACTGAGGCGGCGAAGACGCTGTCCAACTGCCCCAGCGGCGCCGAGGGCGGGGTTCTCGGTTGGCTGACCGCGGACGACTGCGCGCCCGAGTTCGCCAAGGAGCTGTTCGGCCGCAGCGAGATCGGCGTGCTGCCGCAGCTGCTGCACAGCCGCTTCGGCCTGCACATCGCCGCCATCGACGCGCGCGAGCCGGGCCGGTTGCCGGCCTTCGAGCAGGTGCGCGAGGCCGTGGCGCAGCGCATGCGCCAGCTGCATCAGATCAGCGCGCTGCGCCAGTATCTGCAGACGCTGGCTGGCGAAGCGCGCCTGCAAGGCGTGGAACTACAGCAGGCGAGTTCACCGTTGGTGCAGTGATGCCCGACGAGTTGCTCGAACGCCTGCGCCGCTTCCAGACGGACGCCTTCCCGCAGCAGCGCTCGCTGTTCCGGCATCTCGTCGATGACGGCCAGCATCCGCTCACGCTGTTCATCGGCTGCTCGGATTCCCGCCTCGTGCCCTATCTGCTGACCGGCGCCGGCCCGGGCGAGCTTTTCCTGGTGCGCAACGTCGGCGCCTTCGTGCCGCCCTACGACCAGAGCCAGGGCTTCCATGGCACGGCGGCGGCCATCGAGTACGCGGTGCTCAACCTGCAGGTGCGCCGCGTCATCGTCTGCGGCCACAGCCACTGCGGCGCCATCCGCGCGCTCTACGGCGAGGTGGCACCGGCCGCCCAGAACCTCGTCCGCTGGCTGGACCTGGGCCGCGAGGCCGCGCTGCCGGTGGCCGAGCTCGGCCCCGAGGTGATGCGCCGCACCGAGCAGCGCGCCATCGTTTTGCAGCTGGAGCGGCTGATGGACTACCCGATGGTGCGCGAGCGCGTCGAGGCGAGGGCGCTGACGTTGCACGGCTGGCACTACGTCATCGAGGACGGCGAGGTGCACGTCTTCGACGTGGCCGTCGGCGCCTTCGTGCCAGCCTCTCGAGCTGACAACGCCGGCACAGGGCCCTATTTGCTCAGCAGCGAGGAAGACGGGCTGGACGCCAGCGGCGTGCCGATGACTTAGGTCAGTCGATCAGGACCACATCGCCAGCGGGATTGAACGGCAGCAACCCGTCGAACTCACCGGTCTCCACGCGCTTGGTCAGCAGCTCCAACATGCGCTGGATCTCGCTCGTGGTCGTGCGGCCGGCCAGGGCGGCGGTGAACATCAGCTGCCAGGCCGGGCCGGCGTGGCGAGCCTCGGCGGCCAGCGTCGCGAAGTCCTGCAACTCGGCCGGGTCCTTGTCCACGCACATCAGCGGGCGCAGCACGCCGCCCTCGCCGGCGGCATGGGCGGCCCGTTGCTCGGGTGTCGCGTCGGGTTCGCACTCGGCCGTGGTGAAAACCATTAGCAGCCGTTGCGGCTCGGGCTGGGCACGGGCCATGGCCAGCAGGTCGTTGAAATGCTCGATGTTCATGGCCGACACCGTAACGCGCCGCCACCGTGGTGAGTGCAGCGTGCGGACGAGGCGGCCATCGCCCGAAAGGAGTAGGTCGCCCCTGCCCTCGTCCTGCCACGGCCGGATGGGCCGGGCCCGGGCCGCTGCCCAGAATGCCGGCATGGACGCCAGGACCGCCCCTTTGCTCTGGATGCCGCGCGTACAGCCCCAGGCAGTGCCATTGGAGGGCCCGCTGCGCGATCGCCGCCAGCGCCCCTGGCGTGACCTGCGCATTTCGCTGACCGACCGCTGCAATTTCCGCTGCAGCTACTGCATGCCGCGCAGCCGCTTCGGCCCCGGCCATCGCTTCCTGCCGCAGGCGCAGCTGCTGAATTTCGAGGAGATCGCCCAAGTCGCCCGCCAGGCCCTGACGCTGGGCGTGCGCACGCTGCGCCTGACCGGCGGCGAGCCGCTGCTGCGTCGCGACCTGCCCGCGCTCGTCCGCCAATTGGCAGCGCTGCGCACGCTGGACGGCACGCCGCCCGACCTGGCGCTGACGACCAACGGCAGCCTGCTGACCGGGCAGGCCGCGGCGCTGCGCGACGCCGGCCTGAATCGCCTCACGGTGAGCCTGGACGCGCTGGACGACGCCGTCTTCCAGCGCATGAACGACGTCGGCTTCCCGGTCACCGAGGTGTTGCGCGGACTTCAGGCGGCGCAGCGCGCGGGCTTCAAGCGCGTCAAGGTCAACATGGTGGTTCGCCGCGGCGCGAACGACGGCGAAGCGCTGCCGCTGGCCGGGCACTTCCGCGAGCACTTTGGCTCAAGCGTGGTGCTGCGCTTCATCGAGTTCATGGACGCTGGTTGTCACAACGGCTGGAAGACGGACGAGGTGCTGCCCAGCGACGAGCTGCGCGATCGCATCGCCGCGCGCTGGCCGCTGCTGCCGCTGCCCGCCACCCGTGGCGGCGAGACGGCCCAGCGCTGGCGCTATGCCGATGGCGCGGGCGAGATTGGCTTCATCAGCAGCGTCAGCCACGCCTTCTGCGGCGACTGCACGCGCGCCCGGCTGACGGCGGACGGCCGCCTCTTCACCTGCCTGTTCTCGCCCCAGGGCCACGACCTGCGCCCGCTGCTGCGGACCGCCGATGGCAGCGAGGGGCTGCTGCGCGAGCGCCTGGCCGACATCTGGGCCGGTCGCAGCGACGCCTATTCCGAGCAACGCGAACGCCTGCGCCTGCTGCGCCCCGATCGCGCCGACATGCACGTGCTCGGCGGGTGATTCGACCCGCGCGGTTCGTTTCACGGCCCCGCCGGCCGAAGCCGCTGCAACTCACGCACCCCTGTTGAGCAGCAGCGCCTGATCGCGGGGTCGGTCGATGCGCAGCGGTGAGCGGTGATCCGGCGCCGTGGCCAGCTGGACTTCGGCGATCAGCTCCCGCAACTGCCCGGCCGCGAGGGCAACGTCGCAAGCAGCACGACGCTCGGCCGCCACGGCCATTCGGCCGACCCCGGGCCCGCGATGACTCGGTCTTCAGGCTGATCTCGGACGTTCGACCATGGCGCGCCCAGTGGCTGCGCTTGTCAGAAGCGGTCGAACGACTCGGAACAGCCTAGCTGGCAGCTTCGCCTCCAGGAGCGGCCGTTGGACCCGTTCGCATTCGCACCGGTCTATTGACCGCTACGCCACCAAGCTTCCGCTCGCAGCCAACTCATCATCCGGGGCTAACCGAGAACAAGAATGGATGTCGGTGTCGCCCGCGACCTCAGTCCAAGGCTTTAGCGAGAAGGGTGGCCAGCGGATTCGAAGTCGAACTCTGGGCCACGCCAACTTCCTCGAAGCCTTTGGCTTGTAGCAAGGGGCGCAGTTCCTTCAAGGCGGTTTTCGGCACTGCTACCCAAAGAAGATCGCGGGCGCGGGTCGCAGCGACGTAGCCGATGCGCCCGACTTCGGTGCCTACGCCGGCGAGCAACTCTTCGGCGTGGTCTTTCAAGGTCATGTAGAGGACGGCATCGAGGCTTTCCCCTTTGGCCTTATGAACGGTGTCCACGCGGATCCGCGCGGCCTCGTCGGCCAGGTCCGCGGCGCTCATCAGCGGCGCGGCAGGCAGCCCGGTCTTCTTGAGCTTCAGGCCGACGTTGTCTGCCGTCTTCAGGCCGAAATCGGCCTGAAGGCGAACCAGCAGTGCCTTTGTCCTGCTCACCATCGTCGAATGCCACTGCGTGTCGGCCTGCAGCGACGCTGACGGCAGGCCGGCGGACGCATCCCGCGTGAAGGACCAGATCACGCGTCTCAGCTCGCGAGCCCTCGGGAACGCGGCGGGCGCAGGTCCGACCTGGGTGACGTAGCTGACCAGTCCGTGAGGCGGCTTGTCTAGTAGCGCTACGACGGCAACGGTCACACGTCGAAATGCTTCCTGAAAATCCTTCTTCCGGTCGCGCGATACCGCGGCAGCCGCCATCGTCTTGACGGCACCCTGTCCAGCCGGCACGTCGTCGCCGCGAACCTCCGTTGCCAAACCACGCCCGCGGCACAACACCGCAGACTGCTTGATCTGCGAGCCGGAGACGACCATCGCACTCTGAAAAGCGGTGAGCAGTTGGGAGGCCTCGGATCGCTTGTACCCCGTGAAGAAGGCGCCATGCGGTCGATCGGGCGCTGTGCGATCTGCCTCGTCGTCACGCCCGCACAGCCCGTTCGCCAGCTTGACGATTTTCGGAACGGACCGGAAGTTCTTCTTCAGCTCGTGAGGCTGGACGCCAGGTCGCACGAAGTAGGCCCGCAGAAAACCACCATCAGCGCCCGCGAAGTCATAGATACCCTGATTGGGGTCGCCGATCAACGTGACGCTGGAGCCAGCGCCAATCAGAAGCTCCACGATCGCTTGGTGGACGGAGCCGATGTCCTGCGCTTCGTCTATCAGAACGTGCGGGTAGCGGCGGGCGATCACCTTGAGTAGATCGGGGCGCTCCTTCAAGGTCCTGTAGGCCCAGTACCGCCCGAGGTCATGGGTGTACGCCCCCGCCTGGCCAAGTCGCTTGACCAGGGCGTGACCGACCTGCGGTGGCACGACTACAGCCGTGTCGTTCTGTGTGTAAAAGAAGTGCTCGACACCGCCCACGAGCCCGACGTTCAGCTTCGTGACCGGCATCGGAAATGTGCCTGGGTTGAACGTGAAGCCGTCAAGAAAGGCCTCGTTGCCCGTCACCACGAACGCGGCATGCTTGGACTTCATCGTCCGATGCCCGTGGGAACGGAGGACGTTGGTGGTGATGAACGAATCCAGCGTTGCGATCTCGACCCGATCGCGCCCAACACCTGCAGGCAGGTCAGCCGCAAGCGTCTCATAGCCTTTTCGGAACGTATCAACGGCCACGTTGGAGAACGACAAGAGGGCCAGACGGCCGCGCGAGGCGCCCATGTTGCGACGCATCTGCACCAGTCGATGCACGGCTGTCTTGGTCTTGCCGCTACCGGCGCAGGCGATGACGCATAGCGGCTGCATTGGCGCATCGACGACCGCTTGCTGTTCCGGCGTGAGCTTCGGCTTGCTCATGGCTTGGGAACATCCTGGCAGGCGTGCTTGATGGCGGCCTCGATGTAGGCCGGCACGTTGAACTTCACCTCGGACTTCGAAATGACCTGCGCCAACGACTGCGCGAAGCTGCCTTTCTGCACGTTGTTCTGTTTGCGCTCGAACATGCCGCTGAATAGCACGCGAGCCTTCTTGGCGTCGTCAGCGGCCGCATCGACGGCTGCGGTCAGGTTCACAGCGATCTTGGGATGCAGATCCTTCAGCGCGGCCAGCATCGCGCTGCGATTGTCGGAATCGAGTGCAAGGTCGTACTCGAAGGTCTTGAGGCCGTGGAACACCCCTACGAACGCGTCGTCACGGGCCTTCATTTTGGCCGTATTGGCGGACACAGTGATGGTGTCGCCCGGCGCAGGGTAGAGAGGTTCCGCGTCCTCATCCTCATCCTCATCTTCATCGGTCGATGGGTCTGGGGTGGACGGGGCCCCAGTGGCGCCCGCTGCGGCGGCGCTGGCCGGAGCAGCCGGATCGGCCTTCGCCGGTTTGGGCGCTTTGGGATCTGCATCCGTCAATACGGACACTGGGATCTTCAATGCCTTTTCGCCGAACAGCGGAAGGAAGGAGTCGAAGTTGAGCCCCTCCACGCTGAGCACGCTCACCCCATGCTTGCGCAGGTCATACCCGATTCGCTTGGCCAGGGCGTTGACCATCATCAGCTCAGCGGCGCCCTCGACGAAGATCACCCGCCTCGCGAAGAACAGTTCGGCGCGCGTCACGTCCAGGTAGCGCTCCAGTTTCTCCCGCTTGCCCTTCTCGAAGACGATGTCGCGCGGAAAGAACGTCTCGACGGCCTTGCCCGTGTCGACGAGGCACACCAGGCTGTCCAGCTTCGCGATGCTGGCGAAGTTGGGCGAGTGGCTTGTCACGAATAGCTGGACGGGCTTCTCGCCGTTGACGGCCTTGATCGATTCCAGGTACTGGAGCAACACGGCCTGCAGTTGCGGATGAAGGTGCGCCTCGGGCTCCTCGACGATGAGGCCGCGGTAGCAGGACTCGGGATTCTTCGTGAGTTCGCTGAGCACCACCGCCATGTAGATAAGGTTGTTGAAGCCCAACCCGTTCTGCTCGATCTCGAACTCGTCCACCAGCAACGACAGCCTGGACTTCAAGCTCCTGAAGTCGCTGGCGCTCAGGCCGACATCCAGCGCCTGTGCCAGTTGCTGACCGAGCATCGAAAGGTGACGCGTGTTGATCGCTTCGTGCGTACTGACGATTGGCGCGTGCTTCTTGAGTTCGACGTCGAGATCCTTTAGGACCTGGTTGATGCCTTCCTTGCCAGGTTCGGTGGCAAGAAGCTCCAACAACCGCGCCAACTGGCTCGTCCTTCCCGGCTTGAGCCCTTGCGATGCGTCCCGAAGCGGCGGAAGGTAAACGCCCCGCAGGTTCTCCATCATGTCGGCCGTCAGGCCGACGTCTTCATGCGCTCCGCACCAGCGCTTTGCACGCAGCCTGCCGGCCTTGTCCGGTTCGGAGTAGCGGATGGTGATGTGCGCCTGAAGCTTCCCACTGGCATCAGGCACAAGAGCGGCAAGGAAGTCGGCTTCGTCGTCAAGGTCGAGGCCACTGAAGACATATTCGAAGACGATGTCGCCAGAGGGCTTGCCGGCAGGCGGGCGATGCACATCGTCTTCGCAGAGCCGGGGAAATGGTTCGTCATGCCCCGCCAACAAGGCCCTCAGGGCATCGACGACAGCCGTCTTACCGACGTTGTTGCCACCGACCAGGACGTTCAATCCGGACTGAAACGTCAACTCCGCGTGCGCGAGCTTGCGGAAGTTCTTGATCACCAGCTTTGCGAGGTGCATTTTTTTTCTCTCCCTGGTCGCCAAGTCTATGCCGGTGCACGAAGCGTGGACACTGTTGGCCGTCGCACGACACGATTCCGCCATGGCCAAACTCTCGGCAGCGCCCGTGGGCCCCAGCGAACTGCTGGAGTATCTGAACTCGGTGTCGGACTTCAGCTTCGAGCTGTCCGTCCTGAAGATGCTGCGTACGCTCGGCGTCGATTGCGAGCATGGAGGGCACTACGAGGACCCGGTGACCGGCAAGTCGCGCGAGTTCGACATCCGTGCGGAGAAGACCATAGAACGCAGGCGTGTTCGGATGGCGGTCGAATGCAAGAACATCCGGGAGAACTTCCCCATCCTGATCTCGTGCGTTCCGCGGCACGCCCAGGAGGCCTACCACCAGATCGTTTTCACTTCCAGGGAGAAGCCGTCTGGCGTCTTGAACATGCCAGGCCTCAACAACCCCCGAGCCAGTAGTCACCGCCTCGGGGGAGCTTGGACTCTGTATCCAGAGGGTCAGCCGGTGGGCAAGAGCACCGCGCAAGTTGGTCGTGCTGGAGACGGCACCATCACTTCCAATGACAGTGAGCTGTACGAGAAGTGGGGCCAGTGCTTGAGTTCCATGGTCGAGCTTGTGGAGAACGCGTATTGGGACGGAAGCGACGATGACTATGGGACGCACTTCATGTCTGCGGCTTTCCCATTCGTCGTGGTTCCCAACGGCCGCCTCTGGATGGTCACCTACGATGCCGATGGCAATCGAACCTCTGAACCGACGCCGGCGGAACGCGTCTCGTGCTTCATCGATCGCCTCTATGAGATGGGCAACAAGGTAGCGAAGGCATACGTTCGCTTGTCCCATCTGGAAGTAGTAACGGTCGATGGCCTGCGTACTTTTGTCGAGAACAACGTGTCGTCCGAGCAGGCCATGGAGAAGATCTTCAGCATGGATGGCCTTCGCGCTGGGCTAGAGGCCGAGTGAGGGCCCCGACCCAATAACGGCCTGCTACCAGCCCGAGGTTGGGGCACTGGCAAACTGATCGTTTCGAACTCAACCTGCCCTCGATGTCCGCGAACTCTGTGCTGCGGCGAAACGCCTTTATCCTCGGCCTCGCCGTCTTCTATCTCCTGGCGCACGTCGCCCTCGGCCTACGCATGTGCGCGTGGACACAGTTCGCCGTTTTGGCCGGGACGCTCGGCGGCGTAGGTGCCCTCCTTTCCGGTCTGGTAGTGCTTGGGGTCGACTGGCGCCGGGCGCACTGACGAGCGGCAATCCCTCTCCTCGCTTGCCTCGCGGCAGCGGCAGTGGCGTCACCGCTGGCATTCGCCACGCTCGAACTCGTGTTCGCGCTCGAACTTCCGGCCTACGAATCCATCGTCGCCCGACACGACGTGCAGGGCCTTCGCCCAGGTTCCAGCGTGTCGTCGCTTCCCCTTTCCGACGCCGAGCAGCGGCACGTTTGGCACGCCAGCGCGCAGCGGGCTCAGGACGGCACGCTGTACGTCGAACTCCTGAACGGCAGTGCCTTCCCGGTCAAGCATGCCGGCTACGTCTACACGTCGTCGGGAAAGATCTCTATCAGGCGACCAATGGCATCGGTCACCTGGGATACTTGAGCCACAAGAGCTAGGTGAGCGACCTGTGCGCGTGCGGTTTTTGCGGGCATGGCTTAACTCCGGTTAAGAAGAGAGAGGAACAACAAACAGAAGACTGTTGAGCTTTCAACCTCTCGAACATATCGCACATCCGGGCGCCGCTCATGTGGGAAAGCGTGGACGAAAAGTGGTCAGGTTCGCACTGACTGCTGATAGCCGCGATATCGCAGCCGACCGCTGATGGCCGCCTCATCAACGACCTCCGGCGAGATGCAGCGGATCCGCCGCGCCGCTGTAGAAGCTGACCTACCGAGCGGTTACCGAACCCTACTTTGGCAGCACGACCTGCCTCAGCAGCCCATGGCGCGGTCGGCGGCCTCCTGGCGGCACGTCCTTCCATGCTGTCACCGACCGCCGTAATAGAGCCACCGATGTTCGCCGTAATGGAGCCAGGAACAGGTGGGTGGAACGGGCGTCCCGAGGGGTTACGCTGGGGTGGATTTTGAAGGCTTTTGCGGTGCCGGTTTCCCTGCTGCCGT
>JAEUPJ010000082.1 GCA_016790285.1 Roseateles sp.
TGCTGGCCGGCTTCTCGCAGGGCTGCGCGATCACGCTCGGCGCCGGCCTGCGCTACGGCCAGCGCCTGGCGGGGCTCATCGGCATGTCCGGCTACCTGCCGCTCGCCTCCACCACGGCCGCCGAGCGCCACGCCGCCAACGCCGCCACGCCGGTGCTGCTGGCGCATGGCACGCGCGACCCCGTGGTGGCTGCCGCGCGCGGCCAGGCGGCGCGCGAGGCCGTGGCCGCGCTCGGCAACCCGGTGCAGTGGCACGACTACCCGATGGAGCACTCGGTGTGCATGGAAGAGGTGCAGGAGGTCGAGCGCTTCCTGCGCCGCGTGCTGGCCTGAGCGGCACGAAGTTGGCGCGGGCGCCGATCCAGCCCGAGGCCGCCCGCGCTCTCCGGGCTCGACGATGGGGCGCCGGCCGCCCTCACCACCCTGCCTCGCCCCACACTGACGCGCGTTGCGCCCGCCGCTGGTGCATCGCCCGAGCTGCAGCGCAGAATCGCCGCTGGCATCACCCTTGCTGAACCTCACCCATGGAACTGACGCCGCGCGAGAAGGACAAGCTGCTGCTGTTCACCGCCGCCCTGCTGGCCGAGCGCCGGCGCGCGCGCGGCCTCAAGCTCAACTACCCCGAAGCGGTGGCGTTCATCAGCGCTGCCATCCTCGAAGGCGCGCGCGACGGCAAGACGGTGGCCCAGCTGATGGGCGAAGGCCAGAAGGTGCTCACGCGCGCCGACGTGATGGAGGGTGTCGCCGAGATGATCCCCGAGATCCAGGTCGAGGCCACGTTCCCCGACGGCACCAAGCTCGTGACGGTGCACCACCCGATCGCCTGATCCCCTGACCGGCTGATCGCGCCCTTCACGCCGCAACGCCAATCCTTGCCCTTCCCATCGACCTGCCGAGGAGCCCTTCCGATGTCGTTCAAGCAAGCCGGGATCTTCGCCGTCGCGGCCCTCGTGGCCGGTGCCGCGGCCGCGCACGGCGGGCATGGCGCGCCGCCGCTGCACCTGCACGACGCCGAGACGCTCGGCCTCGCGGCGCTGGTGGCGCTGGCCGCCGCGTCGGTGGGCGCCACGCTGTGGCTGTGGTTCTCGGGCCGGGACTGACGCCGTGCCCCTCATCCCCGGCGAACTGCTTCCCGCCGAAGGCGAGCACGAACTCAACCACGGCCGCGCCACCGTAACGATGCGCGTGGCCAACACCGGCGAGCGACCCATCCAGGTGGGCTCGCACTACCACTTCGCGGAGACGAACGCGGCGCTCTCGTTCGACCGCGCCGCGGCACGCGGCATGCGGCTGAACATCCCGAGCGGCACGGCCGTGCGCTTCGAGCCCGGGCAGGCGCGCACCGTCGAGCTCGTGGCCTTCGCTGGCGACCGCCGGGTCTTCGGATTCCGCGGCCAGGTGCAGGGCGCCCTCTGACGTCCTGGACGCCTCTGACACTCTGAACCCGCAGCCGCAAGGGGCGTTGCGCCCACCGCGAAGCGTGCACGGCCCCCAGGAGGAACCCCCGACCATGGCGAAGATCAGCCGCCGCGCCTATGCCGAGATGTACGGCCCCACCGTGGGCGACCGCCTGCGCCTGGCCGACACCGCGCTCGTCATCGAGATCGAGCACGACCACACCCTGAAGGCCGGCAGCCACGGCGAGGAGGTGAAGTTCGGCGGCGGCAAGACTATCCGCGACGGCATGGGCCAGAGCCAGCGCCCGAACGGCACGGGCGCCGGCGACGCGATGGACACGGTGATCACCAACGCCGTCATCGTCGACCACTGGGGCATCGTCAAGGCCGACATCGGCATCCGCGGCTGCCGCATCGCCGCCATCGGCAAGGCCGGCAACCCCGACGTGCAGCCGGGCGTGGACATCGTCATCGGCCCGGGCACCGAGATCATCGCGGGCGAGGGCTTCATCGTCACGCCGGGCGCGATCGACACCCACATCCACTTCATCTGCCCGCAGCAGATCGAAGAGGCGCTGATGAGCGGCGTGACCACCATGATCGGCGGCGGCACGGGCCCGGCCACCGGCACGCTGGCCACCACCTGCACGCCGGGCCCCAGCCACATCGGCACCATGCTCAAGGCGGCCGAGGCCTTCCCGATGAACCTGGGCTTCCTCGGCAAGGGCAACGCGAGTCGCCCTGAAGGCCTGATGCAGCAGGTCGAGGCTGGCGCCATCGGCCTGAAGCTGCACGAGGACTGGGGCACCACGCCCGCGGCCATCGACAACTGCCTGAGCGTGGCGGAGCTGACCGACACGCAGGTGGCCATCCACACCGACACGCTCAACGAGAGCGGTTTCGTGGAAGACACCATCGCCGCCTTCAAGGGCCGCACCATCCACAGCTTCCACACCGAAGGCGCGGGTGGCGGCCATGCGCCGGACATCATGAAGGTGGTGGGCTTGCCAGAAGTGCTGCCCAGCTCCACCAACCCCACGCGCCCGTTCACCGTCAACACGCTGGACGAGCACCTGGACATGCTGATGGTGTGCCACCACCTGGACGCCGGCATTGCCGAGGACCTGGCCTTTGCCGAGAGCCGCATCCGCCGCGAGACCATCGCGGCCGAGGACATGCTGCATGACCTGGGCGCCATCAGCATGTTCTCGTCCGACTCCCAGGCCATGGGCCGCGTGGGCGAGGTCTCGCTGCGCTGCTGGCAGACGGCACACAAGATGAAGGTGCAACGCGGCGCGCTGCCGGGCGACGGCGCCGGCAACGACAACGCGCGGGTGAAGCGCTACCTCGCCAAGCTCGCCATCAACCCCGCGCTGGCGCATGGCATCAGCCACGAGGTGGGGTCGATCGAAGTCGGCAAGTGGGCCGACCTCGTGCTGTGGAAGCCCGCCTTCTTCGGCGTAAAGCCCAGCCTCATCCTCAAGGGCGGCTTCATCGCCGCCGCCGCGATGGGCGACGCCAATGCCTCCATCCCCACGCCGCAGCCGGTGCACTACCGGCCGATGTTCGGCAGCTTTGGCGGCGCGCTGAGCCAGGGCTCGCTGACCTTCGTGAGCCAGGCGGGGCAGGGCAGTGTCGAGAAGCTGGGCCTGGCCAAGACGCTCGTGCCCGTGAAGGGCTGCCGCACGGTCAGGAAGGCCGACATGGTCCACAACCACTACCTCCCGACGATGGAGATCGACGCGCAGACCTACGAGGTGAGGGCCGACGGCGTGCTGCTGACCTGCGAGCCGGCGAAAGAGCTGCCGATGGCGCAGCGGTACTTCCTGTTCTGAGCCTGGGCGGGCGTTGACGGGCGGGCAGGTGTCGCCTGCGGCCTCGTCGTCCCTGTCGGTAGCGGGGCGCTCGCCGCGCAACCCTCCATTTCGAGGCCCCTGATCCTGGGACAGGCGGCCCCCGGTTGCTCCGGCCGCACGGCCGCCCGAGCATCGCGGCGCTCGCCGTTCAAGCGGCGGGCGAGCGCGATCGGGGCCGCCTGCGGCGCCTGGCGGCCACGAGCCGGCCAGGCCCGGGCCCCGACTTCATTCACCTGATCGGGGATCCTCATCATGCGTTTTCAACCCAAGCCCCTGGCCGCTGCTGGCCTGCTGGCCCTGTGCTCCCTGGCCCATGCCGGCGAGAAAGTCTGGATCAGCGTGGGCGACGCCGCCCTGAAACTGCTGCAAAAGCAAAAGGTCGTGACACCGGCGGCCAGTGCATCGCCCATGGCGCGCCTGGCGGGCACGGACAGCAGTGCCGCCACCGCCGACCGCCGGGCCGAGAACATCCACCTCGTGCAGGTGGACGAAGACGACCTGCTGCATCTCTCGGCCGCGGTGCACCGCGAGCTCAAGCGCTGCGGCGGCTTCATGTTCCACCCGAGCCAGGCCGAAGGCCTGGCGAGCCTGCAGCGCCAGGCGGGCACGGCCAAGATGGCGGCCGTGGCTGCGCTGACCCGGCCGAGCTACACAATCGCCCAGCAGGCGGTGGTGCCGGGGCTGCTCAGCCAGATGCAGGCGAGCAACATCGGGCAGACCATCGTCGACCTGTCCGCCTACGTGAACCGTTACTACCAGACGGCCGGCGGCGTGTCGGCGTCGGACTGGCTCAAGCAGCGCTGGACGACGCTGGCCGGCGGCCGCAGCGACATCACGGTGGAGCAGTTCACGCATGCGAGCTGGAAGCAGAAGTCCGTCATCGCCACCATCAAGGGCACCGACCGGCCGACCGAGGTGGTGGTGATCGGCGCCCACCTGGACTCCATCAACCAGGCAGGCACCACCGAAACCACCCGCGCGCCGGGCGCCGATGACGACGCCTCAGGCGTGGCCAGCATCACGGAGGTGCTGCGCACGATGGTGGCCAACGGCTACAAGCCGCGCCGCACGTTGAAGTTCATGGCCTATGCCGCCGAGGAGGTGGGCCTGCGCGGCTCGCAGGAGATCGCCACCAGCTACGCCAACGCCGGCACCAACGTGGTGGGCGTGATGCAGCTGGACATGACCAACTACAAGGGCTCGGTCAACGACATCTACCTCTACACCGACTACACCGACAGCGCGCAGAACACCTTCGTCAGCAACCTGATCAAGACCTACCTGCCCACGCTCAAGGTGGGCACGGACAAGTGCGGCTACGGCTGCTCCGACCATGCCTCCTGGACGGCCAAGGGCTACTACGCCAGCCTGCCGTTCGAGGCCGCCTTCAACCAGGACAACCCGTACATCCACACCGCCAACGACACCTACGCCAACAGCGGCAACCAGGCCGACCATTCGCTGAAGTTCGCCCGCCTGGCCATGGCCTACATGGTGGAGCTGGGCAGTGACGGCAGCACCGGCATTCCGGACAAGACCGAGACCTTCAGCGGCAGCCTCACGCTCAACCAGACGCGCAGCTTCGGCCCGTTCAAGGCCGGCGTGGGCAGCTTCAAGGCCAGCACCACGGGCACCGGCGACATCGACCTCTACGCCCGGCGCACCTCTGTGCCCACGACGACGACCTACGACTGCAAGTCCGACGGCAGCACGTCCACCGAGAGCTGCAGCATCAACCTCACGGCCAACGGCGACGTCTATGTGCTGCTCAAGGGCTACCGGGCCGGCAACTACAACCTGACGGTGACCTACAAGGCCCCGGCAGGCCTGCTGACGCGCTAGATCTGCACCCGCGTGCCCAGCTCCACCACGGCGTTGTCCGGCAGCCGGAAGAAGCGTGCCACGCCGCTGGAGTTGCGGCTCAGCGCGGCAAAGAGGCGCTCGCGCCAGTTGGCCATGCCGCCACCGGGCGTGGGCACCACGGTTTCGCGGCTGAGGAAGTAGCTCGTCTCGAAGGGCTGCACGACGAGCCCCAGCGGCGCGCACAGCGCGAGCGCAGCGGGCACGTCGGGTTCTTCCATGAAGCCGTAGTGCACCAGCACGCGCCAGAAGCCCGGCGCCAGCGCCGTGACCTCCACGCGCTCGCCCTCGTCCACCGTTGGGCGGTCGTGGAAGGCCACGTTGAGGATCACGTTGGTCTCGTGCAGCACCTGGTTGTGCTTGAGGTTGTGCAGCAAGGCCTGGGGCACGAGGGAGGGGTCGGCCACGGCGTAGACGGCCGTGCGCTGCGCCCGGTTGGCGCCGCCCAGGGCCAGGCTCTGGATGAAGGGCAGCAGTTCCAGCCCTTCGGCCCGCAGGCTCTGCATCAGCAGCTTGCGGCCGCTCGCCCAGGTGCTCATCATCACGAACAGCAGCAGGCCCAGCGCCAGCGGGAACCAGCCGCCGTCCAAGAACTTGATGGCGCAGCCGGCCACGAGCAGGGCGTCCACCGACAGGAAGAAGACCGTGGCCCCGATGGCCAGTGGCGCGGGCAGCCGCCAGCCGTCGCGGATGACGAAGTAGGTCAGCACCGTGGTGATGAGCATCGTCAGCGTGACGGCGATGCCATACGCGCCGGCCAGCGCCGACGAGCTGCCGAACATCAGCACCGCGCCGATCACGCCAGCCAGCAACGCCCAGTTCACCGCCGGCACGTAGATCTGGCCGGATTCGCTCGCGGACGTGTGGCGCATCGTCAGGCGCGGCAGGAAGCCCAGCAGGATGGCCTGCTTGGTCATCGAGTAGGCGCCGGAGATCACGGCCTGCGAGGCGATGACGGCCGCCATGGCCGCCAGCACCACCATGGGCAGCACGAGCGCGCTCGGGAAGAGGCGGAAGAACGGGTTCTCGATGGCGCCGGGGTCCTTGATGAGCAGCGCGCCCTGGCCGAGGTAGTTCAGCGCCAGCGATGGAAACACCAGGCCCGTCCAGGCCAGCCGGATGGGCTTCACGCCGAAGTGGCCCATGTCGGCATACAGCGCCTCGGCGCCGGTCAGGGCCAGCACGATGGCGCCCACCGCGGCGAACAGGTGCCAGCCGCGTTGGCTCAGGAAGCCCCAGGCCTCCATCGGGTTGAGCGCCGCGAGGATCTGCGGCGCGTCCAGGATGTGCACGACGCCCGCCACGCCGAGTACGCCGAACCACAGCACGATGACGGGGCCGAACACCTTGCCGACCGCCGCCGTGCCAAAGCGCTGCACGAGGAACAGGGCCACGAGGATGGCGGTCGAGATGGGCAGCACATAGGGCTTGAGCGTGGGTGTGACGACCTCCAGGCCTTCGATGGCGCCCATGACCGAGATGGCCGGCGTGATGACGCTGTCGCCATAAAACAGCGTGGCACCGAACAGCCCCAGCAGCAGCAGGCCCTGGCGCAGCCGCGGGCGCTGCTGCACGGCCTGGGCCGCCAGCGCCGTCAGGGCCAGCGCGCCGCCTTCGCCGCGGTTGTCGGCGCGCAGGATCAGGATGACGTACTTGAGCGTCACGACCAGCATGAGGGCCCAGACGATCACGGAGGTGGCGCCAACGAGGTTGTGGGCGTTCAGCGCCACGCCGGTGGCGGGCAGGAACACCTCCTTGAGGGTGTACAGCGGGCTGGTGCCGATGTCGCCGTAGACGACGCCGATGGCACCCAGGGTCAGTGCGGCCAGGCCGCTGCGTTGGTTGTCTTGGTTCATGCAGGAGTCACCCGAATGCGGAATTCAAGTTTCCCGGCTCGCGCATCAAGAACGCATAAAGATCGCGGTTCCGAGGGGCTCGAGGGCGGCCCCGCAGCGTGAGGTTTGGTGCCTTTTTCCGTGGCTGAACGCCCGCAAACGCCTTCCGGGGGCGGCACCGCGCGGCGTCACCTGTGGTGAACAGACGTATTCCGGGCCCGCCAGGGATCAAGCGGCTCTAGGGGCTGACGGCGCCCGGGCGGCCGCGTAGCCTTCGGCCACCACATCAGGAGCCCGACATGCATACCTGCCTCAAAGTGTTGCCCCTCGCGCTGGCCAGCCTGCCCGCCTTCGCGGTGGAGCTGAGCCAGCAGGACCTCGGGACCACGGGCGCGCTCGTGTCCAGCTGTGCCGGCATGGCGACGGGTGCCTTCCCGGTCGAAGGCGGCCTGTTCGACTGGCGGGCGGGCCTGTCCAACTGCAACGCAGCCATGACCACCACGCCCGGCCAGCAGTTGACGGCCAGCGGCGCCTACAACCAGGCGGCGCCGTCCGTGCAGGGCGATGCCCACGGCAGCGCCACCTATGGCTCGGTCGGGATGTACGCGCATTTCCGCGCCAACAACAGCGCCGGTTTTGCCGCGGCCGAAAGCACTGCGGGATGGACGGACACCTGGACGCTGATGCCGGCCAACCCGGCCCAGATCGGCCAGAACGCCGTGGTGAACTTCACCGTCCATCTCGAGGGCGTGCTCGACGGCCTGCCCATTGGCAACAGCTACACCCGGATCGGCACCGTGGTCTGGCTCAACAACGTGCCGGGGCAGAACTTCCGCGCCCAGGGCCAGGGTCAGGGCGGCTTTCCCTTTCATCAGGTGATCGACCAGGATCTCAACTTCAGCGTCACGGTGAAGCTGGGCACGCCGTTCGAGCTGGGCATCTTCTCGCGGGCCTCCGCCGGCGTGGCGGGCGCCGGGCCGAACTGGTTCAGCGAGGCGAGCAGCGACTTCGCCAGCACGCTGACGTGGCAAGGCATCAGCGGCGTGAGCGTGGCCGGCAACTCGATTGGCTACACGCTCAGCAGCCAGAGCGGGGTCGACTGGACCGTCGCCTATGCGCCCGTGCCCGAACCGTCGGTGGCCCTCCTGCTCAGCGGTGGCCTGCTGGCGCTGGCGTTGCGCCGGCGCCGCTGACCGCGCGCGCGAGCAGGGGAGACGGTACCTCCTGGGGGCGCGTGCTGGGGTTTGCCCGATGTCACTTCGGTCAGTGCGCGCATCGGGCACGACACTGCAGGATTGCGTCCACTGCACCCCTTTGCCCCATGAAGCGTCTGCCCCTTCCTCGTGCCCTCGTGCTTTGCATTGGCCTGGCCCTGGCCGGTGAGGCCCTCCACGCCGAGCCGCTGCCCACGGTCTGGAATCTCACCCCGTTCTACGCCGCCGACAGCGACTGGGAGACCGCCCGCAAGGCCTTGCTGGCCGACCTGCCCAGGCTCTCCGCGCTCAAGGGCACGCTGGGCAAGAGCGCCAAGAGCCTGCGTGCCGGGCTGGACGCCATCAGCGCGGCGAACCTGCGCTTTGACCGGCTGCGCGTGTACGCCAGCATGAAGCAGAGCACCGACAACCGCGACGCCGCCAACCAGGAGCGCAGCAACCTGGCCGGCCAGCTCGACGGCGAGTACCACAGCGCCATCGCCTGGCTGGAGCCCGAGATCCAGTCGCTGGGCGAGGCCAAGGTGGCCGCCTTCATGAAGGCCGAGCCCGGCCTGAAGAAGCACGCCGAGCACCTGCGCAACAGCCTGCGCCAGGCGCGGCACACCCTCGGCGCCGAGAGCGAGGCCGTCATCGCCGCCCTGGCCCCGGTGCGCAGCGCCACGGGCGACGCCCGCACGCTGCTCTTCAACGCCAACACCCGCTGGCCCGACATCACCGTGGACGGCAAGACCGAGCGCGTGGACGACACCCGCTACGGCCTGCTGCGCCAGCACCCGCAGCGCGCCGTGCGCAAGCAGGTGTTCGACGCCTTCTTCGGCGCCATCGGCCAGTACGAGGACACCTACGGCGTGACCCTGGGCAACGTGGTGCAGGACGACACCACCATGGCCAAGCTGCGCAAGCACCCCAGCGCGGTGGCCATGAGCCTCGGGGCCGAGGAGATCCCGGAAGCCGTCTACCGCACGCTGGTGGCCGAGGTGCACAAGGGCCTGCCCACGCTGCACCGCTACTTCAAGCTGCGCCAGAAGATGCTGGGCCTGCCGGACCTGCACTACTACGACATCTACCCGGCCCTCGTCACCCAGCACAAGACCTATTCGCTGGAAGATGCCGCGGCCCTGACGCTGGCCGCCACCCAGCCCCTGGGGCCGGACTACCAGGCCCTGCTGCAGACCACGTTCAAGGCCAACACCATGCACGCGCTGCCCGCCCCGGGCAAGAGCGGCGGCGCCTACCAGGACGGCGTCTACGGTGCACCGCCCTTCGTGTTCCTGAACCACCAGGGCGACTTCGAATCGGTCAGCACCTTCGCCCACGAGTGGGGCCACGCCATGCACACCGCCATGGCCAACCGTGCCCAGCCCTACGAGACGGCCAACTACTCGCTCTTCGTCGCCGAGATCGCGTCCACCGCCAACGAGGTGCTGCTGAGCCACTACATGCGCGGCCAGGCCGCCACCAAGGAAGAAAAGCTCTACCAGCTCGGCTACGCGCTGGAGCGCCTGCGCGGTACCTTCTTCCGCCAGGCCATGTTCGGCGAGTTCGAGCTCAACACGCACGACGCTGCCGCCAAGGGCGAGGCGTTGAACGGCAAGCGCTTCACCGACATCTATTGCAAGCTGCTCAAGGAGTACCACGGCGACGCGGCCGGCGTGATGAAGATCGACCCGCTGTACTGCCAGGAGTGGGCCTTCATCCCGCACTTCTACCGGCCGTTCTACGTGTACCAGTACGCCACGTCCATCACCGCGGCGCTGCATTTCGCCGAGGACATCCTGGCGGCCAAGCCCGGCGCGCGCGAGAACTACCTCAAGCTGCTGGCGGGCGGCGGCGCCGTGGCGCCTTACCAGGCACTCAAGAACGCAGGGCTGGACATGGCCTCGCCCGCGCCCTACCAGGCCCTGGTCAAGCGCATGGACAGCATCATGGACGAGATGGAGGCGCTGCTCGCGGCGAAGTGAAACACCGTGCGGCGCGCGCGCCGCACGGGGGCCCTCACAATGCCCGCATGTCGTCGTCTGAGCCGTTGCGAGTTGCCGCCCGTTGCCTGCGTGATCAACCCGTGGCGCGGGCGCCTCGGGCAGCCGGCGGCCGGTGCGGCGCGGGAGCGCGGGGCCGGCCATGAACCGGCTCGCGTGGGTCGCACGCCTGTGTGCCGCCCTGGCTCTGTTGCTGGCCCTGCTGCTGGCGCTGGCCTGGCCGGGCGCCGCCCGGGCCGAACCGGCGCGGCCGCTCGCGGAGTTCGCCCACACGCGCTGGATGGTGGACCAGGGCGCCCCGGCCGACATCTGGACGCTGGCGCTGTCGCCGTCCGGCACGTTGTGGCTGGGCACCGGCCTGGGCCTGTTCCGCTTCGATGGCGTGAGGTTCGAGCGTTATGCGCTGAGGCCGGGGCAGCGGCTCACGTCCAACAACATCAATGCGCTGCATATCGAGCCCGATGGCGACGTCTGGATCGGGCTGTACGCAGGCGGTGCGGCCCATCTGCACGACGGTCATGTCACGGCCTTCGGCGAGGCGCAGGGGCTGCCGGGCGGACGCGTGCTGCGCTTTGCGCGCGGGCCCGACGGCGTGCTCTGGGCCGCGGCGGGTGACGGCCTGGCGCGGTTCGACGGCCAGCGCTGGCACCGCGTGGGCGCGGAGCGGCAGTTCCATGACGCGGGCGCCGACTATGTGTTCGTGGACCGCCGCGGGGTGCTGTGGGTCGCGGGCACGCGCCGGCTCTACTGGCTGGCACCCGGCAGCCAAGGCTTCCACGACACGGGCGAGGTCGTGTCGCGCTCTGCCGTGCTGGCGCAGGACCGCGCCGGCCGGATCTGGCTGGCGGACGGCTTGCGCGGCACCCGGCCGCTGCCCGACTACGCGGGCGGCGCGGCGCCTGCCGCCGCGGCGTTGAACGGGCCGCTGAAGACGCCGGACGCGCCCCTTGTGCGCGCCAAGCAGATGCTGTTCGCCGAGGACGGCAGCCTCTGGCTCACGGACGCCGGCGTGGGCGTGCGCCGCGTGCGCGACGCCTCCGCGGTGCCCAGCGGCCAGAGTCTCTCGGCCGCCGATGGGCTGGAGCTGTTCTCGCGGGACGACGGGCTGCCCGCCAATGTCGTCGTGCCCCTGGTGCAGGGCCTGGACGGTGAAGTCTGGGTGGGCAGCAACCAGGGCCTTGCCAGCTTCAGGCCGCAGCGGCTGCACCGCCTGTCGGCCCTCGGGGGCAGCGAGCCGGCAGGCTTCACGGTGGCTGCGGCGGGCGAGGGCGTGCTGGTGTTCAGCGGGCGGCGCGCCATGCGCTGGGCGCCGCCGCAGCCGCCGCAGGCGGTGCCGGTGGACCAGCACTTCCGCGCCGCCATTCGCGACGCCACGGGCACCCTCTGGCTGGTGCATGCCGATGGCATCTGGCGTGAGCGTGAGGGCCGGCGCGAGCGGGTCTGGCTGTATGCCGAACGGCGCAACTACGGGGTGCAGGCCTTCGCCCCCGACCAGCGTGGCGGCGGCTGGCTGTCGGCCCCCGGCGCCGGTGTCTTTCACCTCGGCATGGGCGGCGTGCGGCACGAGCCGCGGCTGGAGCTGGCGGGCGCGCTGCCCACGGCGATTGCCGTGGGGCCGGACGGTGTGGCCTGGTTCGGCTACGACAACGCGCTGCTGCGCCTGGCCGGCGACGCGCTGCAGGCCTACACGCCCGAGGGCGGCGTGCACGTGGGCCGGGCCACGACGTTGCACGCCGGCCCCGGCGGGCGGCTGTACTTTGGCGGCGAGGCGGGTTTCGCCCGCTTCGACGGGCAGCACTTCCTGCAGCTCACGGCCGAGCACGAGGATGTGTTCCAGCACGTGTCTGGCGTCGTCGAGACGGCCGCTGGCGACGTGTGGCTCAACGGTGGCCGCGGGCTGGTGCAGGTGCCGGCGGCCGAGCTGGCGCGTGCAGCGGCGAACGGCCCCTTGCGGCCCCACTACCGCCTGCTGGACTGGCGCGACGGCCTGCCCGGCATCGCCCTGCAGGCCACGCCCGTGCCCACGCTGGTGCAGGACAGCCAGCAGCGGCTCTGGGTGGTGACCAATGGCGGCGTGGCCTGGCTGGACCCGGCGCGTGCCATCGGAAGCCAGCGCGCGGTGGCCGTGGACATCCTCGGCCTGCGCGCCGGCGACCGCAGCTACCGGGCCGAGCCCGACCTCGTGCTGCCGGCCGGCACGCGCAGCGCCGTCATCCGCTACGCGGCCCTGACCCTGACGGCGGCCGACCGCGCGCGCTTTCGCTACCGGCTCGACGGCGTGGACGCCGATTGGCAGGACGCCGACACGCGGCGCGAGGCTGCGTACGCCAATCTCGGCCCGGGCGACTACCGCTTTCGCGTGCTGGCGGCCAACAGCGATGGCGTGTGGAGCTCCGAGGAGGCGGTGCTGGCCTTTCGCATTGCCCCGCTGCTGTGGCAGCGGCCGGTGTTTGCCGTCGCCTGCGCGGCGCTGGTGCTGTTCCTGTTGGCCGTGGCCTACCTGCTGCGCACCCGTGCGATGGCGGCCGGCCTCAAACGCCAGCTGGAAGCCCGCCACCGCGAGCGCGAACGCATTGCCCGCGAGCTGCACGACACCCTGCTGCAGAGCACGCAGGGGCTCATCCTCAACATCCAGGGCGCCGTCGCGACCCTGCCCGAGGCGGACACCCTGCGCCTGCGGATCGAGCGGCTGCTGGACCGTGCCGACGAGGTGGCCGTCGAGGCCCGCGACCGCGTGATGGACCTGCGCACGGCGGCCGTCCACGGGCAGCACCTGCTGGACACGCTGGAGGTGCTGGGCACCGCCCTGGCCCCGGAGGGCGTGGCCTTCCGCGTGGCCAGCCACGGCCACCCGCGAACCGTGGAGCGCACGGTCAGCGACCAGCTGGGCTGCATCGCCCAGGAGGCCCTGCGCAACGCCTTCGCCCACGCGCAGGCGCGGCGCATCGAGGTGGTGCTGAGCTATGGGTTCAGCGAGCTGGTGCTCACCGTGCGTGACGATGGCGTCGGCATCCCCGACGCCTGGGTGCAGGGTGGCGGGCGCCCCGGCCATTGGGGCCTGGCCGGCATGCAGGAGCGGGCGCAGGCCATCGGGGCCCGTGTGCACCTGGTGCGTCCGCAGCAGGGGGGCACGACGGTGGAGGTCCGGGTGCCGGCGGGCATCGCCTACGTCCAGGAGGACGCTTAGCCCGCCGGGGCGGTCCGTCCGCGGGCCGCCGGCGGTCGAGAATGTCTGCATGCACGTTCGTCATCTGCGCTACCTCGCCCTCACGCGACGCCATCCGTCGGCCATCCTGCTGCTGGTGCAGCTCGCCGGCCTGCTGCTGTATCCGCTGCTGGACGGCACCCAGGCCGGCCGGCTGGGCTTGAGCGCATTTGGCGTCGCGGTGCTCGTGGTCACGACGCGCATGGTCCGGCGCACGCCCGGCCTCACCTGGGTCAGCCTGTGCCTGGCGCTGCCCGCCATCGTGCTGCTGGTGCTGCAGGCGGTGTTCGGCATGCCGGCGCTGCTGCCGTGGTCTGCGGGCCTGGAGGCGCTGTTCTACTTCTACGCCGCCGCCAGCCTCGTGGCCTACATGATGGAAGACACCCGGGCGACGACCGACGAGCTCTTCGCGGCCGGGGCCACCTTCACGCTGCTGGCCTGGGCCTTCACGTACGCGTTTGTCGTGGTGCAGGCGCTGGAGCCCGGCAGCTTTCTGGCGGCCGTGAACCCCGAGCAGCCGCGCAGCTGGACGGAGCTGATGTTCCTGAGCTTTGCGCTGTTGTCGAGCACCGGCATCGGCGACGTCATCCCCGTGCGCCCGCTGGCCCGCGGCCTGGCGAGCCTGGAGATGCTGGTGGGCGTGATGTACCTCGCCGTGGTGGTGTCGCGGCTGGTGGGGTTGACGCTGTTGAAGCGTTGAGCCTGTGGCGTCAGGGCGTGGGCGGAGGCTCGAGCCGCCCGAGCACCAGCGGCGCACCGTTCGTCCATCGCATCGCCACGCCTTCGCCGGAGGCCGGGAAGATGCCGGTCAGGCCCGTGATGTTGACCTGGTGCGTCACCACGACCAGCACGCCGGGGCCGCGCCAGGCGGCGAGCCGTGTGCGGGCGTCGGCCAGGCTGGCCGCCTCTCGGTCGGCTTGCTCGAAGAAGGAGGCGAAGGCCGACTCGGGTTGCACCGCCAAGCCCGGGAAGGCCAGCCGCGCGGTCTCCAGCGTGCGGCACCAGGGCGAGGCCCACACGGCGCCAACGCGAAGCGTGCCGAGCCGCGCCCTCAGGGCCTGTCCGATACGCCGGGCCTGCTCGCGGCCGGCGTCGCTGAGGTTGCGCTGCGTGCTGCAGTCCCCGGGCTTGAAGCCCGGTGGGTCACCGCCGCCCGGGGCGAGGGCGTGGCGGTAGAGCACCACGTCGCCCTCGCGCAGCTCCAGCGACCAGGCAGGCGGGTTCAGGCACAGGGCCAGCAGGCAGGCGAGGGCGGCTTTCATGGGCGTCGATTCTGGAAGACGCCCGCCGCCCGCGCTGAGCCTCAGGGCATTGGCCCTGCGCCGTGCCGGCCTGTGGTCGGCCCTGTGCCGTGCCTTGCAGTAGCGCTCAGACGCCGTCCAGGCGCACTTGCACGGCGTCGGGCAGGTAGGTCACCGTCACCTTGCTGAAGCCGGGCACCGTCACGTTGGCGAAGCGCCCCTTGCGCTGCGCCGCGCGCAGCACGGTGAGGGTGTCGCCCACCTTGGGCGAGGCGCCGCGAAAGCTCACCTTCAACTCGCCGCCGGCGATGCTGGCCGTGCCCTGCGTCTGCAGCAGCCCGGCGCCGTCGCTGCCCAGCAGCAGGCTCAACGTGCCGGCGGTCTGCGTGTAGGCGCCCGCCACGAGCAGCGCGCCGGGGCTGGCGACCTCCAGCGTGCCGCCCTTGACATACACGTCGCCGGTGCCGAAGGCCGCGTTGGCGTCGGCGGCGAGCGTGCCGGCCGCGAGCACCGTGCCGCCGCTGAAGGTGTTGGCGCCGGCCAGGCGCAGCATGCCGCTGCCGAGCTTGGACAGGCGGCCCTTGCCGGTGATGTTGTTGCGCCAGCTGTCACGCGCATGGAAGCCGCCGAGCGCCGCGTCCATCGTGACGCTGACGTCACCGTTGAACGCACCGTAGCCGTCCGCGGCGGCGAACAGGTTCAGGCGCCCCCAGCCTTCGACGTCGTTGCCCAGCGGGTCGCCGGAGTCGAGCGCAGTGGTCTTGAGCACCACCCGACGCTGTTCGGCGCTGAGGTAGGGCAAGCGGGTTTCTAGCAGCACCTCTGCGGCCTTGGGCACGCTGGCGGGCTGGCCGGCGGCACCGGTGCTGCCCAGGCCGTACGTCAGGCGCTGCAGGTAGGTCTTGCGCCAGGCGGCGGTGTCGGCAAAGCGGTCGTAGTCGACCGCCGCGGTGTCACTGGTCTTGGCCGTGTGGGCGTAGGCGTTCAGCGCCACGGCATCGGCAACGCTCGCCTGGCTGATCAGGTAGTTCTGGGCCTGCGACACGGCCGCGGCCTTGACGGTGGGCGTGTAGTAGCTGGCGCTGGCCAGGCTGTAGGCCACCACGGCCGTGGCCTGCACGCGGCCGCCCATCACGTCCAGCGGCGAGTGCATGCCCGCGAGGATGCGGTTCTCGCCCATCTCCATGGCGCGCGCCACCAGCTCCTGGTAGCGCTGCGGCACGAGGTAGGCCATGGCCAGCGTGTTCCGCCAGGCTTCGGCGGTGTGCCCGCTCGGGAAGCCGCCGTCCGTCGTGGGCGTGCTGCTCTTGGCGGACTCCAGCGCCGGCACCACCTTCACGTCGCTGCTCCAGCGCCAGGGTCGGGCGTACTTGTAGAAGCGCTTGGCGGGCTCGGTGGAGCCGTCGGCGATGTTGGCGATGAAGTCCACCGCCAGGCCCAGCTTGGCATTGCCGGCGGAGCCGACGCCCAGGTTGTTGCCCGCGTCGTTGACGGCCGGTGTCACGGGCTGGTTGGCGTCCACGGCGGCGATGGTGGACGTCTGCCCCGCGCCCGCGCGCCATGCGCTGGTGAGCGGGCCCATGCCGTCGCTGACGCTGTAGCCCTTGGCACGGCGGTCATCGAGGTAGGCGGCCAGGGCCTGGGCCGGCGTGCGCGCCTGGGTGGCGGCCTTCACGTAGTTGATGTTGGCGGCGTGCACGGCCGCGTTCTTCACGCTGCCGTCGGTGGCGTCGCCCGGGATGCCGCTCCAGGGCGAGGGGGTCACGGCCGGGCAGCCGTTGGCGGCGGCGAGCGTGACGCCCGCGTCGACCTTCGGGCTGCTAGGCGTCCACACGTCCAGGAAGCCCTGCAGCACGCGCACACCGGCATTGGTCTCCAGCGTCACCTGGCAGGGGTTGTTGCGCTGGTTGCTGGCGCCGGTGTCGACATAGGCCACGGTGCTGGGCAGCGGCGCGGTGGCGGTGCTGCCCAGGCCGGCAGGCTCGGCGGGCAGGGCGGTGATGCTGTCGTCATAGCCGCTGTCGTTTTTGCAGGCGGTCAGGCTCAGGGCCGAGGCCAGCAGCAGGACGAGCAGGCGCAGGCGGGGCGTGGTGCGGGAGGCTTGGAGCGGGGCGGGCAGGTGCATGGGAGCGGGGAGTGACAGCGTTGGCAAAAGCGCGGCAGTGTGCTGACGCTGAGTGACCGTGGCGTGACGACGGCCGCACCGCTGTCGGCTTCGCCGACAGCCAACCCTGCAAGCGCCACATCCGCAGGGATGGCCGGGCGCCGCCGTCGCACACTGGCGGTCATGAATGCTTCCGCTGCCACGCCTGCCAGCCCTGCCGCACTCGCCGGCCTCAAGGTCGTCGAACTCGGCCAGCTCATCGCCGGCCCGTTCGCGGCCAAGACATTGGCCGACTTCGGTGCCGACGTCATCAAGATCGAGCCGCCCGGCACGGGCGACCCCCTGCGCAAGTGGCGTCTGCTGCTGGACGGCACCTCGGTGTGGTGGCAGGTGCAGTCGCGCAACAAGCGCTCGCTGGCGCTGGACCTGCGCACGCCCGAGGGGCAGGACGTGGTGCGCCGCCTGGCCGCCGAAGCCGACGTGCTGATCGAGAACTTCCGCCCCGGCGCGATGGAAGCCTGGGGCCTGGGGCCCGACACGCTGATGGCCGCCAACCCGCGCCTCATCGTGCTGCGCGTGAGCGGCTACGGGCAGACCGGCCCCTACCGCGACCGCCCGGGCTTCGGCGTGGTGGCCGAGGCCATGGGCGGGCTGCGCCACCTCACGGCCGAGCCGGGCCGCGTGCCGGTGCGCGTGGGCGTGAGCATCGGCGACACGCTGGCGGCGCTGCACGGCGTCATCGGCATCCTGCTGGCGCTGCAGCACCGCCACGTGAGCGGGCGGGGGCAGGTCATCGACGTGGCGTTGTACGAAGCCGTCTTCAACTGCATGGAGAGCCTGCTGCCCGAGTACAGCGCGTTCGGCGTGGTGCGCGAGGCGGCGGGCAGCGCCATGCCGGGCATAGCGCCCACCAACGCCTACCGCTGCCAGGACGGCGGCTACGCCCTCATCGCCGGCAACGGCGACAGCATCTTTCGCCGCCTCATGACGCTGATCCAGCGCGACGACCTCGGGCAGGACCCGACGCTGGCCGACAACGCCGGGCGCGTGGCCCGCGTGGCCGAGATCGACGCGGCCATCGGCGACTGGGCGGCGCGCCGCCCCGTGGCCGACGTGCTCGCCGCGCTGGACGGTGCCTCGGTGCCGGCCGGGCGCATCTACACCGTGGCCGACATCGCCGCCGACCCGCACTACCAGGCCCGCGGCATGCTGCAGCAGGTGCAGCTGCCGGGTTTGCCCGAGGGCCGGGCGCTGGCCGTGCCGGGCATCTGCCCGAAACTCTCGGCCACGCCTGGCCAGCACCGGCGCAACGCCCCGGCGCTTGGCCAGGACACCGACGCGGTACTGAAGGAACTGGGGCTCAGCGCCGAGCAGGTTCAGCGCCTGCGCGAGCAGGGCATCGTCAACTGAACGCGGCTGCCAGCGCTTCCAGGCCGACCTTGGGGTCGTGCAGGCCCTGGTAGATCGGCGGGATGGGCTTGTCCACGCCGAAGAGGCGGTAGACGGCATGCATGGCGCAGTGCACCGAGTACTCGACGGTGTAGACCGTGTCGTCCGGCAGCTCCACGTGCTGGCCCAGGAAGGCGAAATTGGCGGCGCCGGCGGGCAGCACCTGCGGGCGGTCGGCGGGCTTGCGGGGCGCGAACATGGCCGAGGCGTAGGGCAGCATCACCGGCGTCACGTCGGTGCTGGCCAGGGCGGCGTCGCGGATGTCGTCGAAGGCGAGGTGGTGCAGCAACTCGTCGAGGATCTCCCGCCCGGTGCATTGCGCCATGGGCTTGGCGACGTGGTCGCCGGGTGCGTCGATGAAGAGGCCGTAGCCCCAGGCGGTGTAGGTGTCCGCCGGCATGCCGGGGAAGTGCGGCTGGTGGGGCACGACGAGAGACAACAGCCAGCCCGAGTCCACGAAGGTCATGAGCGCGCCCGTGCCCGGCTCGTTGCCGCTGTAGGCGACGAGGCGGTCCAGCAGCGTGCGGCCGTGCATCGTCAGCGTGAACGACTCCCACTTGTTGTCGTCCACGTTGAAGAAGGTGTGCGGGCGGCCGAAGTCGTCGGCCTTGAGGGCCAGCGTCTCCCACAGCGACCAGGCGCCGTCGCGCCGGTCGCGGATGAGCGCCGGTGCTTCGCTGTTGCTGCCGTAGGTGGCGTCGGCGGTGATGGAGCCCAGCGTCACCAGGCAGGCGTCGTCCGAGCCCAGCTCGATGGCCTGCAGGCCCGCAGCCGTGCGCACGTGCAGCCGCGTCGCGCGGCGCCGGGCCGGGTTGTGCTGGTCGAAGTCGATGTCGGTCACGCGGTGGCCGAAGCGCATGTCCACGCCTTGCGCGAGCAGCCAGCGCTGCAGCGGCACGGCGATGGAGTCGTACTGGTTGTAAGGCGTGCGGCGCACGCCGGCCAGGGTGTGCATGCGCGGGAACTCCTGCAGGAAGCGCAGGAAGTAGCGCCGCAACTCGATGGCGCTGTGCCAGTTCTGGAAGGCGAATGTCGTGCGCCACATCTGCCAGAAGTTGCTCTGGAAGAAGTGCGGCGAGAAGAGCTCGTCGATGCGCCGGGCGCCGAGCAGCGGCTCGGGCGTGGCGAGCAGCCGAGTGAGCTCCGCGCGGTCACGGCCATTCAGGCCGTAGTGGCGCGCGTCCAGGATGCGCGCGCCGCGGCCGATGAGGCGTGCGCGCGCGTCGGTGTGCACCCGCGCGTTGAAGTCGTCGATCTCCTGGCGCACCGACCGCCCCGGCTGCTCCAGTGACGGGATGCCATCCAGCAGGTTCCACAGGCATTGGTAGACCTCCTCGCACAGCATGCGCCCCCCACGCGTCACGTAGCCGGGCTGGGTGGGCGAGTCGCTGCCGTCCAGGCAGCCGCCGGCAATGCCCAGCTCCTCCAGGATGTGGATGCGCTGCCCGGGCATGCCGGCGTCACGGATGAGGAAGGTGGCCGCGGCCATCGAGGCGATGCCGCCGCCGACGAGCCAGACGTCGGCGTTCTTGGAGTCGAGCATGGTGCAGGCGGCGCGGGCCGCCCCGGAGTGAGTCTGGTTTCACTCTAGGCAGCGGCGCGCGGAGCCGCCCTGACCTCCGTCAAGATATGGCGTCAGGCGGGTGCGCGCGGCGGCCCTCTCTAGAATCCGCCCCCTTTCGCATTTGTCGCCCGCGCACCGGCTCCCATGGACATCGTCGTCAACGAAGAACTCAAGGCCTACATCGAACCGTTGACCGCCGAGGAGCACGATGCGCTGGAGCGCAGCATCCTGGCCGAAGGGTGCCGCGACGCCCTCGTGCTGTGGGGCAATGTGCTGGTGGATGGCCACAACCGCTACGGCATCTGCCGCAAGCACGGGCTGCCTTTCCAGACGGTGCAGAACCCGCGCTTCCAGTCGATGGAGGATGTGCACCTGTGGATGATCGACCAGCACCTGGGCCGGCGCAGCCTCTCCGACTTCCAGCGCGGCGTGCTCGCCCTACGCAAGCGCGAGATCGTGGCCGACCGCCGTGCGCGACGCACAGCGGTGGAGTCGGGTGCCGCGGCGCCGCAGGCCGCCGCGGTACCCACTGCGCCCGAGCCCGAGGCCCCGGCGGCACCGCTGCCGCCCCAGGACAGCCTGGAAACCCGTGAGGCCCTGGCGCGCGCCGCGCGGCTCAGCAGCAGCCAGGTGGTGCTGATCGAGAAGATCCAGAAGCAGGGCGCGCCGGAGCTGGTGGCGGCCGTGAAGGCGGGGGTGGTGTCCATCAACGCCGCCGCGGCGGTGGCGACGCTGCCGGCCGACGAGCAGGCCGCGGCCGCAGCGGCCGGGGCCGAGGAGCTCAAGCAGGCCGCCAAGCGGGTGCGGGAGTCGCGCCGCCGCCCGCCGGCGGTGCTGCCGGACACGGACGAGGCGTCGCAGGGCCCTGCGCCCTCGCAGGACCCGCAGGCCGGCGTGCCGACATGGGCGTCGCTGCAGCAGCGTGTCGCGGAACTCGAAGCCGAGAACGCGGCCCTGCGCCAGGAACTGGCCGCACTGCGCGGGGGCGCTGCCGCCGCCTGAACCGCGGCGGCGGGCGTGTCGCGTCAGTCGCGGAACGTGGCGGCCGCGCCCTTGCCGGCCATCATGGCCCGGCTCAGGTCCTCGCTCATGAGCATGGCGGCGTTCCAGGTCGCGATGTAGTTCAGTCCGTCGGCCACCGAGTGGTCACGCGCGTAGTTCAGCTGCTCCTTCGTGCCGCGGATGGACAGCGGGGATTTGGCGGCGATGGTGGCAGCCAGCTCGCGCACGCCGGCCTGCAGCGCCTCGCGGCTGTCGAACACGCGGTTCACGAGGCCGATCTCGCGCGCCTCGGCCGCCTCCACGCGACGGCCGGTGTAGGCCAGCTCGCGCACGAGGCCCTGGCCGCCGATGAGCTTTGGCAGGCGCTGCAGCGTGCCCACATCGGCGACCATGCCGATGTCGATCTCCTTGATGGAGAAGTAGGCGTCGGCGCTGCAGTAGCGCATGTCGGCGCAGCAGATGAGGTCGATGCCGCCGCCCACGCAGGCACCGTGGATGGCCGCGAGTACCGGCTTGCGGCAGCGCTCCAGGCTGGTGAGGGTGTCCTGCATGTCCAGGATGACGCGGCGCAGTGCTTCGCGCGTGCGGCCATCGCACGGGTCCTGGATCTGTGGGGCCAGGCCCATCATCATGGCCAGGTCGATGCCGGCCGTGAAATGCCGCCCCTCGCCCTCCAGCACCGCCACGCGGGCGTCGGCCTGGCCGTCCAGCCAGTCGAAGGCCAGGCGGATGTCCTGCCACATCGTCGCGTTCATCGCGTTGGCCTTGTCAGGCCGGTTCAGGCGCACGGTGGCGATGTGGTCCTGGACAGAGATGGTGAGGGTTTCGAGTTGCATGGTGGTCAGCGGGTCGTGGTGTGCTCGCGCAGCCATGGCGCGAGGGTGGGTTCGTCGATGTCGCCGGCGGCGACGGCGAGCGTGGTGAGGGTGGCGCTCCCGTCGTCGGCCGTCAGCTCGGCGCCATTGAGCACCAGGAACAGTTCCACGGCGACATGCGCGGTGCGCTTGTTGCCGTCGACGAAGGGATGATTCTTGGCCAGGGCGACAGCGTACGCCGCCGCCAGGTCGAGGACGTCGGGCTCGCCATACAGGGCCAGGTTCTGCGGCCGGGCGAGGGCCGACTCGAACAGGCCTTCGTCACGGGTGCCCGGCGCGCCGCCGTGCTCGGCGAGCTGCTCCAGATGGACGACTTGCTGGACGCTGGCGTTCAGCCAGCGCCACTGCCGAGGCGCGGCGCTCACTTGGCCAGCTCGTGCAGCACGGCGCGACGCTTCTTCATGATGTCGCGGGCGGCACGCATCTGCGCCTCGAACTCCGGGCTGTAGGGCGTCAGCAGCACGCCATTGACAGCCTCGGAGAGGTAGAGCACGTCGCCCTTCTCCACCTTGAGCCGCGCCAGCACCTCCTTGGGCAGGATGACGCCGACCGAGTTGCCGATCTGGGTGAGTTTGAGTGTGCTCATGAGGCTGCCTGGCGTTATAACAAACCTAATACTGGCGGCCGAGCGGCGGGTGGACAGGCGAAAGGCATTCTCATCAACCCGAACGCACGCAGGCGCGCGAAAACCCTGCGTGTGTCAGCCGCGCGCCCGCTGCGCGGCTCGGTGCGTCGATACTCCGTCCCATGATCCATGCCTCCAAACGCATTGCCGGCGGCGCCGGCCTCGCGGCCGTGCTGCTCAAGCGCGCGCCGACCCTGGAACTCGACTGGGACACCCGCAGCAAGAGCCGCTTCTCGGCAACCGATTCCACGGGCCGGGAGATCGGCGTCGTGCTGCCTCGCGGCACCTCCCTGCGTGGCGGGGACGTGCTGGTGGCCGAAGACGGGTCGCTGGTGCGCGTGATCGCCGCGCCGCAACCGGTGCTGCAGGTGCGCCACTGCGCCGAGCATGGCTCGCCCTTCGACCTGCTTCGCGCGGCCTACCACCTCGGCAACCGCCACGTGCCGCTGGAACTGCAGCCGAGCCTGCTGCAGTTCGAGCCCGACCCCGTGCTCGCCGACATGCTGCGCCGCCAGCACCTCATCGTCACCGAAGCGAACGCCGCCTTCGAGCCCGAGGCAGGGGCCTACGGTGAAGGCGCCGGGCATGGGCACCACGACCATGGCGGTCACGACCACGACCACGACCACGACCACGACCACGACCATGACCATGACCATGACCAATACCATGACCATGGTCACTCCCACGCGCACTCCCACGCGCCAGCCGGCAAACCCGTCGGCATCCCGGTGAAGGCGCATGGCGAAGGCCATGTGCACGGCCCCGGCTGCGGCCACGACCACGACCACGACCACGGCCACGACCACTGAGCCCGTGGGGGGCGATGGCGGCAGGGCATGGCTGCGTTAGCATGCCGCGCGCCGGGCGCCAGCCTCCGCTGGGGCGGCCTGGTTTTCGCTTCGGCCCGCAGCGGCAGCGCTGAAGGGCCACAGAGCCACAGGGAGTGACATGTCTTTGATCCGTTCCATCGTCGCCGGCGCCGCCGGCCTTGCCGCCAGCCTGCCGCTGCTGGCCCAGTCGTTGTCGCCCAACCTCGCGGGCGCCACCTACATCAGCGCCGAGTTCGGCACGGGCAAGGTCGGGCTGAACTGCCCGGCCAACACGCCGTGCAGCCGTGTGGACGCCAACCTCGTGGTGCGCGCCGGCCACCGGTTCGATGCGTCGTGGGCCTTCGAGGTGACGTACAACCACATCGACGCCGACTGGGGCTTTCTCGGCGCGAACTACTCGGCCGAATTCACCGGCGTCGGCGTCGGCGCGGCCTACTACCTGCCGGTGTCTGACAAGGTCAGCGCACTGTTGCGTGTGGGTGCGGCTTCCAACGAGCTGAAGTTGCAGCCGGCCGTGGGGCTGGGGGGCAAGGACCCCGGCACGTTCTCCACGAGCGCGGTGAAGCCTTATGCAGGCCTGGGCCTGACGTGGCAGTTCGCGCGCCACTGGAGCACCAGCGTCAACGTGGACCTGACCCGCGCCGAGCTGCGCGAGTCGTCCACCAGCGCCAAGCAGGGTGTCACCGTGCGCACGGTGGGTGCCGGCATCGCGTTCAACTTCTGATGACGCCCAGCCTGCCCACCGACACCACGCTGCTGCACCTGCTGTGGCTGGCAAGCCCGGCCTTGCCGGTGGGCGGGTTCAGTTATTCAGAAGGCCTCGAAGCGGCTGTCGATGCCGGCGTCGTGCATGACGAGGCCAGCGCGGGAGACTGGCTGCTCAGCCAGCTGGAGCTCGTGCAGGCACGCGCCGAGCTCGTGGTCGCCGCCGGTGCCCATGCGGCCACGCTCGCATGCGACGATGCACGCCTGGGGGCCCTCAACGCCTGGGTGCTGCACACGCGTGAAACGAGTGAAAGCCTGCAGCAGGCCCAGCAGATGGGGCGCAGCCTGCTCGTGTGGCTGCAGGGGCTTGTGCCTGGCGCCCCCGTGTTGCCGCTGCTGCAGGCGCTCAGGCCTGCGCCCACCTGGCCGGTGGTGATGGGTGCGGCTGCCGCCTCGCGCGGCGCGGCGCTGGAGCCGGCCCTGCAGGCCATTGCCTTCGGGTGGGCGGAGAATCTGATGCAGGCCGCCGTGCGCTGCGTGCCGCTGGGGCAGACGGCCGGGCAGCGCTTGCTGGCACGACTCGTGCAAGCCATTCCGGCAGCCGTGGCCACGGCCCGGGCCGCGCCCGAGCCGATGGCGTTCGCGCCCATGCTCGGCGTGCACGGTGCCCGCCACGAAACCCAGTACTCACGCCTCTTCCGCTCATGACCGCACCCCTTCACGCCATCCCGAACCGCTCCAAGAAGCTGCCGCCGCTGCGCGTGGGCGTGGGCGGCCCCGTCGGCTCGGGCAAGACCACGCTCGTGGAGATGCTCTGCAAGACGATGCGCGACCGGTGGGACCTCGTCGTCGTCACCAACGACATCTACACCAAGGAAGACCAGCGCCTGCTGACCGTGGCTGGCGCCCTGGCGCCGGAGCGCATCGTGGGCGTGGAGACCGGCGGCTGCCCGCACACCGCCATCCGCGAGGACTGCTCCATCAACCTCGAGGCGGTGGACCGCATGCTGGAGAAGTTCCCCGACGCCGACATCGTCTTCGTCGAGAGCGGCGGCGACAACCTTGCGGCCACCTTCAGCCCCGAGCTGTCGGACCTGACCATCTACGTCATCGACGTGGCCGCTGGCGAGAAGATCCCGCGCAAGGGCGGGCCCGGCATCACCAAGAGCGACCTGTTCGTCATCAACAAGACCGACCTGGCCCCGCACGTCGGAGCCGACCTGGACATCATGCGCAGCGACACCGCCCGCATGCGGCCGGTCAAGCCCTGGGTCATGACCAACCTCAAGACCCGCGAGGGCCTGGCCGAGGTCGTCGACTTCATCGAGAAGAAGGGCCTGCTGGTTGGCTGACGTCGCTTCGGCCCAGGCGCAGGCTGGCGTGCGCTGGCCGGCGCGGCTGGCGCTGCGGGCCACGCGCGATGGCGCCGCCACGCGCGTGCACGCCCGCCACGACGGCCCGCTGCGCCTGCTCAAGACGCTTTACCCCGAAGGGCAGGGCGTGGCGCATGCCGTGCTCGTGCACCCGCCCGGCGGGCTGGTGGGTGGCGACCGGCTGGACATCGACATCAACGTGCAGCCCGGCGCCCACCTGCTCGTCACCACGCCGGCCGCGACGCGCTTTTACCGATCCCATGCAGGCGAGGCCGTGCAGGTCGTGCAGGCCCGCGTGGCCGAATGTGCACGCCTGGAGTGGCTGCCGCAGGAGACGCTGGCCTACCCGGCCTGCGACGCGCGCAACGAGGTGAGGCTGACCCTCGCCGCCGGGGCCAGCCTCTTCGCCGGCGAGGTGCTGGGCCTGGGGCTGCCGGCGGCGGGGGAGGCCTTCGATGCCGTTCACGCCAGCCGGCTGCTGCAGCACCTGGAGGTCACGGGCCTGTGGCTGGACCGCGGCCGGCTCGACGCGGCCGACAAGGCGCTCCTGGACGGCCCCTGCGGCCTCGCCGGCCACCGGGTGCTGGGCACGCTGGTCTATGCCCAGACCGACGCCCTGGCCGCAGCGCCTGCGCTGCTGGACGAAGCGCGGGCGCTGCTGGCCGCCGTGCCGCGTTCGGGTGCCACGCACCTGCACACGCCTGCCGGCGCGGTGCTGCTCGTGCGCGTGCTGGGCGACGAGGTCGAGGCCGTGACGCTGGCGCTGCGCCAGGTGCGCGCACTGTGGCGCGAGCGGCTCTGGCAACTGGGCAGCCCCGACCCGCGCATCTGGGCGACCTGACCGGGGCGGCGCCTGCCGTGATCAGCGCAACACGCCCAGCCACAGGCCATGCGTTTGCGCGGGCGGCCACCAGCGCGCCACGCCGTCGCAGGCCGCCAGCGCCACGCCGATGACGGGCCGCCCGGCCAGGCGCTGGTGCTGCGCGGGCACGACCACCACGCGGCTTGCGTCGGCCAGCTCGAACACCCGGGCCGACACCGCGAAAGGCGCCGTGCGGGTTTCGTCCACAGCTGTCGCGCCCAGTGCCGACAGCAGCCGGGCCAGCGGCGCGGCATCGTCCGGCGCCACCCACACCTCGCGCGTGGCACAGGCGCCGTTGGTGTGGGCGAAATGCTCGGGCCGGTCGGTGGGCGAGCGGTTGTCGCCCGTGAAGAAGACCCAGGCGAGCGCCGGGTCGGTGAGCTCGATGCCCGTCGCCTCCCGCCGGTGGGCGATGCCCGCAGCCTGCAGCGCCGCCGCGGCAGCGGCTTCGTGCGGTGCATGCAGCGTCAGGAAGGCCGGGCCCTCGCCCTGCGTGAGCAGCGCCACGTAGTGCGCGCTGAGTTCGTCGCGCGCAGCCGGGGCGGTGATGAGTTCGAGGCCGGCGCCGTTGCGCAGCTTGATGTGGGCGTTGCGCACGCCGTTGGCATGCGGCCGCCCGGGCTTGATCGCGAAGCCGAGCGCGCGGTAGTCGGCCACCGCAGCGTCCAGGTCGCGCACGGCCACGGGCACGTGGTCCAGCCGGGCGAGGGGCTGTGCGGCGGCCGTCGCACCCGCCAGCGCGGCGAGCACCAGAAGCAGGGCTTGGATCAGCACGCGCGCCATGTCGGGATGCGGTGCCCGGCCGGCACCGCAAGCTATTCAGTCGTCGCCGCCGGGCATCTGCTGGCGCAGCTTGACGGTGGTCGCCGACTTCTTGCGCATCTTGATGTTCATCATCTCCACGCCCAGCGAGAAGGCCATGGCGAAGTAGATGTAGCCCTTGGGCACGTGGTGGCCGAAGCCCTCGGCCACCAGCACCACGCCCACGACGACGAGGAAGCTCAGGGCCAGCATCTTGATGGTGGGGTGCTCGGACACGAAGCGGCCGATGGGGCCGGCAAACAGCATCATCAGCCCGACCGAGCAGACCACGGCGGCGATCATGATGCGCACGTCGTCCACCATGCCGACGGCGGTGATGATGGAGTCCAGCGAGAAGACCAGGTCGATGACCATGATCTGCAGGATGATGGCCGCGAAGGCCGCCTTGGCCTTGGCGCCTGCGCTGCTGTGGTCTTCGTCCTCGCCTTCGAGGGAGCCGTGGATCTCGCCGGTGCTCTTCCAGATCAGGAAGAGGCCGCCGCCGATGAGGATGAGGTCGCGCCCGGAAATGGGTCTGTCGAAGACGGGCAGCGTGAACAGCGGCTCGACCATGCCGACGATCCAGGCCAGCATCATCAGCAGGCCGATGCGCATGAACATGGCCGCGAACAGGCCCAGGCGGCGGGCGACTTCCTGGCGTGCCTTGGGCAGCTTGTCCACCAGGATGCTGATGAAGATGATGTTGTCGATGCCCAGCACCAGCTCCAGCGCGGTCAGCGTCAGGAGCGCAATCCAGGTCTGCGGGTCGGTCAGCAGTTCGAGCATGGCAGGGGCCGGTTGTCGCGTGGAAAACCCAGCATTGTCGCCAGCTAGGCTGGGCCTGAAACCCAGGTTGGAGCTGAAAAAAGCTTCGCTTTTGCTTGGGGTGTTGCGTTTCAGCCCGCGCCGCGCCGCGCCGCCGATGGCGTGCCCGGCCAGCCGGCCGCTGCCCAGGCGCGGCGCAGCTGGAGTTCACCGCTGAAACCTGCGGCGTCGCTGGCCACCGCCACGCTGGCGCCGGCCTCCAGCGCGCGGCGTGCCACGGCCAGGCGCACGCCGCGCACATAGGCCTGGGGGCTCACGCCCGCATGCTCGGCGAAGAGCCGGCTGAGCGTGCGCGGCGTCGTGGCGGCCAGCGCGGCCATGCGCTCGAGTGACCAGTCCTCCGCGGGCGAGGTGCTCACGGCGTCCTGCACGCGGTGCAGCCGGGCGCTGAGGTGCTGCCGGTGCGCGAGCAGCGGCGAGAGCTCCGGGTCCGCCGGCCCGCGGCGCAGGGCCACGGCCATCTGCTCGGCCACGCGCGCGGCCACCAGCTCACCGGCGTGGCCGGCGATCAGGTGCAGGGCCAGGTCGATGCCGGCGGTGACTCCGGCGCTGGTGAATACCTCGCCGTCCTGCACGAAGACGCGGTCCTGCAGCACGCTGCAGCGCGGCGCCAGGCGGGCGAGGTCATCGAGATGCTGGTGGTGGGTGGTGGCGCGGCGGCCGTCGAGCAGGCCTGCCTGGGCGGCCAGCAGGGCGCCGGAGCAGACGGTCACCAGCCGCAGCCCACCGCGGCCCGGGGACAGGCGGGCCAGCCAGGCGAGCAGGGCCCGCGACGCGCGCGGCTGGCGCTGCTCTGCGGCAGACGTGCGCCCCACGAGCACCACCCAGCTGCCGTCGGGCAGGGCCTCGGGCAGGGGCGCCAGCGCCTGCAGCTGCACGCCGACCGAGCCGGTCGTCTCGGCGCTGGCGCTGACGAAGTGCAGCTCGAAGGGCTGCACCGCGAGCTTCAGTGCGGCGATCTCGAGGCTGGCCAGGCGCAGCGCTTCCGCCGGCCCGGCCCAGTCCAGCACGAGGCTGTCGTCCTGCAGGACGAAGACGACCTGCTTAGGCAAGGGCGGCGTCCTGGGTGGTCACGGCCTGGAGCGCTGCGGTGGCGTCCATCACGCGGGCGAAGCGGCCCTCCAGCACGGCTGCCGTGCGGGCGCGCAGCTGGGCCGGGGTCAGCGGGCTGCCGTCGGGGTGCTGCATGGTGAAGGTGAGCGTCGCCTCGGGCACGTAGATCACGTCCCAGCCCAGGTCGCTGGCGTGGCGGGTGGTCGTCTCGCAGCATTGCTCGGTGCGGATGCCGCTGATGACGAGCTGGCGGATGCCCTGCTGGGTGAGCCACACGTCCAGGCCGCTGCCCACGAGTGCGCTGTGGCGGGTCTTGTGCACGGTCAGCGCAGCGGTGAAGTCGCGCAGGCCGTCCAGGGGCCGCACGAGGCCGCTGTCCAGGCTGAAGGGGTCGGCACCCGTCGGGTCGGGCTGCACGTGAAGGACCCGCACGACAGGCAGCCCGGCCGCCTCGAAACCTTCGATGAGCCGGTTCTGTGCGGCCAGGTAGGCGGGCAGCTCGGCCGGTTCGAAGTAGGGGCGGTGGGCGAAGGATTGCTGGGCGTCGATGACGACAAGGGCGGTTTTCATGCGGGGCCTCGGGGTGGGGTTCAGAGGCCTCCAGTGTTCCGGGATGGATCGAGGCGCGCCACGCGGGCGCAGACGCAAACCGATCATTTCAGGACATGCCGAGCGCCCGCAGCAGCTCGGCCGGCGTGTAGGGGTGGCGCCGCCGCGGCCAGTCCTGCACGAGGGCCAGCATGCGCTGGTTCAGCGGCGCGCCGCGCCCCAGGCTGCGGGCCAGGCGCACGATCTCGCCGCACAGGGCGTCGATCTCGGTGGTGCGGCCGGCGGCGAGGTCGTCGGCCATGCTGGAGCGGGCCTTGGCATCGATGCGCAGCATGCGCGCGGCCACGAGGCGGAACAGCGGCGTGGGCAGGCGCAGCACCGTCAGCAGACGGCGCGGCGGCAGCGGCGTGACCTGGGCCACGGGGCGCTGCGCCGCGTCCAGCAAGTCCAGCGCCTCTTCCTGCAGCGCCGCCAACACGCGCCGGTAGCCGCGCTGCAGCAGCTCGTCGCGCAGCGGCAGGCCCGACAGCGCATTGATGGGGTTGTTCAGGTTGAGCATCAGCTTGCCCCACTGCACGGGCGCGAGGTCGGCGTGCAGGTCCATCCGCATGCTGACGCGGGCCAGGGCGGTCTGCCAGGCCGTGAGCGCGACGTCCTCGGGGCCGCCCTCCACGGCCAGCGCACCGCCGGTACCGCGGTGGTAGTGGCCGGGCGCGATCTCGGCGATGTTGTAGGGCACCATGCCCGCGTGCCAGCGCAGCTGCGGCGCCGCTTCGTGCGCGGCGGTGGCGTTGCCGATGCCGTTTTGCAGGCTCACGGCGGGCGTGGCCAGCGGCAGCGTCAGCCCGAGCGTGGCGGCCGCCTCCACCGTGGCGCCGGACTTCACGCACAGCAGCACCAGGTCAGGCTTGAGCCCCGGCGGCGGGGCTTCGTGCAGCCGCAGGTCCAGCGCAGGGATGCGGCGGTCGAGCCCGTCCTGGTCGGTCAGGCGCAGGCCGTGCTTGCGCAGTGCGGCCAGCACGCGCGGGCGGCCCACGAAGTGCACGGGCACGCCGGCCAGGTGCGTCAGGCCGCCGACGAAGCAGCCGACGGAGCCGGCGCCCATGACAAGAACGCCGGTCATGCGGGCCCGGCGTCAGACGGGGTGGGCCAGGTCGCGCAGGTGCGTGGGCCCGACGCGCTTTTCGATCTCGGCCAGCAGGGCACGGCCCCAGCCGAGCATGAACAGGGCCTCGCCGACGACGAACATCGGGCCGACCAGCAGGCCGACGAGGTCGTCCACGAAGGCGGGCTTGCGGCCCTCGTAGTAGTGGCCGACGAACTGGAACACCCAGCCGACCACGAAGCTGCCCACGCCGATGATGAGCCAGCTGCCCGTCGTGGCGGTGTGCGTGGCCGTCATGGCCAGCGCGGTGAGCACGCCGTTGGCGACGGCGGTGGCCACGCCCAGGGCCAGGTTGCCCCGCGTGAGGTACCACAGGGCGCTCACGGCCCAGAGCACGATGGCGGCGTTCATGGGCGCGCCGGCGAGCGTGAACTCGGCCCGGGCGAGCAGGGCGCTGATCGCGAACACGATGAGCGGGATGCCGATGAAATGCGTCGCGATGTTGCGGCGGTCGCGGTGGTAGGCCGCGTACTGGGCCATCAGGTCGAGAGCAGAGCGAAACAGGCTGGCCATGGCGGGGCTCCGTCCAGGAGGATGGTGGCTATGCTAGACCAGCCCGGCCCGGCAGCGCTGTGTGCCGGCTTTCAAAACTCGCGGATTTCCCCCGGATTGAGCGTGCAAGACCCTTTGACAAGACCCCATCGCCGCTGGCTGCTGGCGGCCGGCCTGGCCCTGCTGGCGGCCTGCGCGAGCCCGCCGCCCCCGGCCGCACCCCAGGCAGTGCCGGCGCCGCGAGGGCCGGCCGAGGCGGCCCAGCCCAGCGACGAGCTGCGCGTGCTGGTGTTCCGGGGCGGCTCGGCCGCACGGCTGGGCCACAACCACGTGCTGCGCGCGGCCGACCTGCAGGTGGATTGGCCCGCAGCCGGCCCCGTGCTGCGTTTCCGGCTCGACGCGCTGGATATCGACCCACCCGCCTTGCGCGCGGCGCTGGGTGGCGCTTTCGCGTCAGCGGTGGACGACGCCGCGCGCGAGGGCACGCGGGCCAACCTGTTCAAGGCGCTGGACGCCGTGGCCCACCCGGAGGTGCGCGTGACGACGCTGCAGCAGGTCGGTGAGGGGCCGCGCCGCGCCGTGGAGGCCGAGATCAGCCTGCACGGCGTCGTGCGGCGACAGTGGTTCGTCGTGGCGGTGGACGGCGCGCGGGCACGCGGCGAGGTCGTCATCCGCCAGAGCGACTTCGGCATCCAGCCCTTCACGGTGCTGGGTGGCTTGCTGGCTGTGCAGGATGCGCTGGTCGTGCAGTTCGAGCTAGAGCAGCGTTAGGCGCATGAGGTCCTTGGCCAGGCGGCGCCCGTCGGGCAGCCGGATGGCGTCGGGCAGGCTGCCGTAGCGCTCGAAGCCCTGGCTGGCGTACAGGCCGACCGCCGCGCGGTTGCTGGCCGTGACGCTGAGCGTGACCTGCGCCAGGCCGGGCGTGGCCTTGAGCCGGGCAATGGCCTCCTGCAGCAGCGCGCGGCCGATGCCCCGGCCGGCGTGGGTGTCGGCCACCATCATGCCGATCAGGTGGGCGAGGTGCTGCACGTTGCGGCGGGGTTCGCGCTCGCAGGTGAGGGCGCCGACGAGGCTGGCGCCGTCCAGCGCCACCAGCGTGAACAGGGTGCTGCCGCCGGCGCCGCCGGTCAGGCGGTTGCGGTAGCTGGCGAGGTCGCGCCGGCCTTCGGTCTCGGCATCCGACGTGAAGGCCTCGGGGTGGCCTGCGAGCATCGCGTCGCGCAGGGCCTTGTAGGCGAGCAGGTCGGGCTCGACCATGGGGCGGATGAGGAGATCGGCCATCGGGTTCATGCCTGGATGTCTGCCAGGTGGTTGAGGTTGGCGAAAGCCGCTTCATCATCGAACCGGGCCACGCCGTGCGGCTGCTCGCGCATCCAGCGCAGCACGGCGCGTCCGCCGGCCTGCAGGTGCGCAGCCAGGGGCTCGCGCCACCGTGTGTGCAGCAGTGCGTGCGTGGGGTGCTCGCGCGCGGCCTGCGCAAAGGCCAGGCCGTGGGGCTCGGCCGCGTGCAGCAGCCGCGCGGCGAGGTCGGCGGGCAGGTGGGGGCCGTCGCAGGGTGCCGTCAGCAGCCAGGCGTCGTCGGGCAGCGCTTGCAGGCCGGCGAGCATGCCCGCCAGCGGGCCGGCGAAGGCCAGCCCCGGCGGGTCAGGCAGCACCGGGTGGCCGAAGGCCGCATAGGCGTCCAGATGCCGGTTGGCGCTGATCATCAGCCGGCTCACCTGCGGCCGCAGGGCGTCGAGCACATGCAGCGCCAGGGGCCGGCCCTGCCAGGGCTGCAGGCCCTTGTCGACGCCGCCCATGCGCTGCCCGCGACCGCCGGCGAGCACCAGGCCGACGATGCCGACATTCCCGCTGACATCCCTCATGGCGGCGGCTCGCCCGGCGCCCCGGGAAAGTGGTCGGCATCGCGCCGGGGGCCCTTCATGACGGCAGTGACCCAGCAGCCGATGAGCCAGGTGGCCACCATCGTGAGCGCGAAGAGGCTGGTGCCGATGACGATGAAGTCGATGAGCAGCTGGCTGCGCACGGCGTCGTCCGCGAGGCCCGGCTGGTAGAAGCCCTTCACGAACTGGCCCACCGCCCAAGGCGCCAGGAGCGAGGCCGCCACCGCCAGCGCCGCCCGGCGTCGCAGAAGCGGGGTGAACCAGCCGGCCATGCCTAACCGCCGATGTAGTGCATTTCCACGCGGCGTTCGCCGCTCGGGGCCTGGCCGCTGCCGCGCAGCTGCGAGTAGCGGTCGCTGCGGCCCGCCCACACCTGCGCCACGGCCGCGGCCAGCTGCGCGTCGCTCACAGCCTGCGGGCCGCGCAGCAGGCTGCGCAGGTCGTGCCCGCGCGTGGCGAAGAGGCAGGTGTAGAGCCGCCCTTCGGTGGAGAGCCGCGCGCGGTTGCAGTCGCCGCAGAAAGCCTGGGTGACCGACGAGATGAAGCCCACCTCGCCGCCGCCATCGGCATAGGCCCAGCGTTCGGCGGTCTCGCCCGGCGCGCTGTGGGACAACGGTTCGAGGGGGAACTCCGCGGCGATGCGGGCGAGCACGTCGCGCGAGGGCAGCACCTGGTCCATGCGCCAGCCGTTGGTGGCGCCCACGTCCATGTACTCGATGAAGCGCAGCACGATGCCGCTGCCGCGGAAGTGCTCGGCCATCGGCAGCACCTCGTGGTCGTTGGTGCCGCGCTTGACCACCATGTTCACCTTGATCGGCGCCAGGCCCACGGCCTGCGCCTGCTCGATGCCGCGCAGCACGTCGGCCACCGGGAAGTCGACGTCGTTCATGCGCTTGAAGACCGCGTCGTCCAGCGCGTCCAGGCTGACCGTGACGCGCTGCAGCCCGGCGTCCTTCAGCGCACGGGCCTTGCGCGAGAGCAGCGAGCCGTTGGTCGTCAGCGTGATGTCCAGCGGCTTGCCGTCCGGCGTGCGCAGCGCGGCCAGCATCGCGACCAGCGTCTCGACGTTCTTGCGCAGCAGCGGCTCGCCGCCGGTCAGGCGCAGCTTGCGCACGCCCTGCGCCACGAAAAGCCGCGCGACGCGCGTGATCTCCTCGAAGCTGAGCAGCGCGCCGTGCGGCAGGAAGCGGTAGCT
>JAEUPJ010000091.1 GCA_016790285.1 Roseateles sp.
CGAACCTCCTTGGTACCGGCACTAGGCCTGCCTATCGAGCCCAGCGCGGAACGCACCCCACGCCTGCAACGCCCATGTCTCGCTTTTCCCATCTCAACTCCCTGGTATGAAGGTGTTGCGATGACCGGTTGAATCCGCCCATGAACCGCCGCCTGATCCTCACCACGCTCGCCGCCGCCTCGGTGGCCGCCCTGGCCGGCTGTGCCGGCCCGTACACCGTCTCCGCCGACGTGTCCAGTTATGGCAACTGGCCGGCGGACCGCAAGCCCGGCACCTACGCCTTCGACCGCCTGCCCTCGCAGCAGCAGAGCGAGGAAGCCGCCAAGCGCCAGGCCACGCTGGAAGAGGCCGCGCGGGGTGCGCTGGAGCGCGCCGGCTTCAAGCCCGCTGCCGACGCCAAGACGGCCGATGTGCTCGTGACGCTGGGCGCCCGCGTCACCGCCTACGACCCCGTGCCCTGGGACGACCCGCTGTGGTGGCGCTGGCGCGGCCGCCTGTACGCGCCGCGGTATGGGTATGCCCCGGGCTTGGGCAGCTGGGGCTGGCGCCAGGACCCCTTCTTCGACCGCCGCTATGACCGCGCCGTCGCCCTGCTCATGCGCGACCGCGCCAGCGGCGAGGCCTTGTTCGAAGCGCATGCCAGCAACGAGGGCATGACCATGGGCAGCGACGCCATGCTCACGATCCTGTTCGACGCGTCGCTGGCCGAGTTCCCCAAGGTCAACCCCAAGTCCCACCGCGTCTCGGTGCAGGCGGTGCGCTGAGCGTCACGCCGGCCTGCTGATAATCGCGGCTTCGTTCCAACGTAGTCGCAAGGCAGGCATGGCGCTGAATATCGTGATCATGGCGGCGGGCAAAGGCACCCGCATGAAGTCCGCCACCCCCAAGGTGCTGCACAAGCTCGCGGGCCGCTCGCTGCTGGCCCACGTGCTCAAGAGCTGCGAGCCCCTGGCCGCTGCTGCACGCATCGTCATCACCGGCCACGGCGCCGAGCAGGTGGAGGCGGCCGTCGCGGCCGACGGCATCGGCTTCGTGCGCCAGATGCCGCAGCTGGGCACGGGCCACGCCATCCAGCAGGTCGTGCCGGTGCTGCAGGGCGAGGGCACGACGCTCATCCTGAACGGCGACGTGCCCCTCATCGAGACGGCCACCGCCAAGGCCCTCATCGACGCCTGCGCCGGCCACGCCCTCGTGCTGCTGACCGTCGACCTCTTCGACCCCACCGGCTACGGCCGCATCATCCGCAACGCCGACGATGGCGGCGTGCTCGCCATCGTCGAGCACAAGGACGCCACACCCGAGCAGCGCCTCATCCACGAGGGCTACAGCGGCATGATGGCCGCCCCCACCGGCGCGCTCAAGCGCTGGGTCGGCCAGCTCACCAACAACAACGCCCAGGGCGAGTACTACCTCACCGACATCGTCGCCATGGCCGTGGCCGAAGGCCTGCCCGTGCTGGGCATCAAGGCCGGCAGCGAGACCGAGGTGCTCGGCGTGAACGACCCCGTGCAGCTCGCCCAGCTGGAGCGCGCCTTCCAGGCCCAGCAGGCCGAACGCCTCATGCGTGCCGGCGTGCGGCTGGCCGACCCGGCGCGCTTTGACCTGCGCGGCACGCTGGTGCACGGGCAGGACGTCGAGATCGACGTGAACTGCGTGTTCGAAGGCACCGTCGAGCTCGGCGACGGCGTGCGCATCGGCGCCAACTGCGTGATCCGCAACGCGAAGATCGCCGCCGGTGCCCGCATTCACGAGTTCACGCACGTCGACGGTGAAGCCGCAGGCGTGAGCGTCGGCGAGGGAGCGCTGATCGGCCCCTTCGCGCGTCTGCGCCCCGGCGCGCAACTGGGCGCGGAGGTGCACATCGGCAACTTCGTCGAGGTCAAGAACGCCACGCTCGCCAAGGGCGCCAAGGCCAACCACCTGGCCTACCTCGGCGACGCAACGGTGGGCGAGCGCGTGAACTACGGCGCCGGCTCCATCACCGCCAACTACGACGGTGCCAACAAGCACCGCACCACCATCGGCGACGACGTGCACGTGGGCTCCAACTGCGTGCTCGTGGCCCCGGTGACGCTGGGCAAGGGCGCCACCATCGGCGGCGGCTCCACCATCACCAAGGACGTCAGCCCCGGCGAGCTGGCCGTGGCGCGCGGCAAGCAGGTCACGCTCACCGGTTGGACCCGCCCGACCAAGAAGCGTTGAAGCCGCGTTGAAGAAGCTTTGAATAGGGCCGGCTTCGTGACTTAGTTCCTGCGATGGGGTCACGCAGCCCGCTTCCGGGGGACATCGCCCTGGCCGGCGCACCGTTAGGATCACTCCACTCACGACGCCGCAGTACGCCATGGCCCACGAACTCGACTTTGCCGCGCTCTCGCTCGACGACGCCATCCCGGCCGACCTGGGCGCGTTCGAGATCGCCAACGCCCAGCGCGAGCGCTCGGAAGCCGACGCCCGCAACCGGGCCCTGGAGCTCAAGGCCCAGGCCTGCGACAACGCCGCCGACGCCTGCTGGTACCTCGCCCGCAGCCTCGGCGCTGCCCGGGACCTGCCGCAGGACGGCGAAGCCAGCCTCGAGCTGCTGTTCCAGCTGATCGGCGCGCTGGCCGACCTGCCCACCGACATCGCCTCGGCGCCCCTGCCCGACGTCGTCGGCGGCCGCGACGACGGCATCACCGAACTCTGCCTGCAGCTCGAAGCCGCCCGCGAAGTGACCGAGGACGCCTTGATCGAGGCCGAGCTGGCCCCGGCCCGCAGCCAGCACTGTCACTGAACGCCCCAGGCGGGGCACTAAAACAAATGGCGCCACAGGGCGCCATTTGCTTTTTCAGGGCTGAGGTCGCTCAGCGGTTGCGGCGACGGCCCGCTGCACCAACAGCCAGCAATGCCATACCCACCAGCACGACGCTGGCCGGCTCAGGCACCGTGTTCGCCAGACGCATCGTCGGGCCAAAGATGGGGAAGTTGAACTGCGCCGTCGGATCCGCCAGGCCGGTCGTGGTGCTTTGAACACCACCCGTCAGGGCCACACCGGCGATCGTGGTGTACGGGCTGCCGACCTGCGCCAGCGGCGTGGCGGAAGTGAACACCGCGCCAATGCGATAGTCGCCCGCCGCCAGGGTGAGGTTGGCGATCGACTCGAAGAGCCATTCACCGGCGAGGTTCGCAGATGCGATCTGCGTGCTGCCATTGGTCACGGTCGTCGACGCCAGCAGGGCGCCTGCGCTGGACCACAGACCGATCTGCACGGAAGGCTGGCCCAGGCCATCGGCGCCCGCATCCCACATGCCCAGGCCGTCGATCGTGATGGCATCCCGAACCGTGAAGGACCAGCCATAGGTCACGCCGCCGCTGCAGCCGCCGCACGGGGTAGCCGTGCCGCCGGGCGTCAGGTCGAGGACGAGATCGGCTTGTGCAGGAGACACCAGGGCGGCCGCCAGAACCGCAATGCTGGCCAACGACTTGATCAGATTTCGCATGATGCTTCCCCGTCAAAAAAGGTAGAAGCCATCAAGCAACATCCGCGCCACCCAGCGCCCTTCATGGTAGGGGGCACGGGACAGAGGCGATAGACGCCCTGCAAGTGTCAAGTGCACCGACACCCCCGAGCTGCCACGACAACGATAAAAAAGGGCCGGCAGCGCCGGCCCTTGGTTGCTTCAAAGGTGCCGTTACCGCCCGGCGCCAGCCTGGGCCACCACCCGCGAAGGGATTTGCTCGGAGACCGCCACCGGCGGCAACGTCAGCCGGTTGTCGACCGCCTTCACACCGCTGGTGTTGGCCGCCACGACCGTGGCGCGCTCGCGGGCCTGGGCGTCGGGGGCCTGCCCTTCGAGCTTGACCACGCCGTGGTCCGTGCTCACCGCGATGGGCACCGTGGCCAGCGTCGCGTCGGCCGCCAGGGCCTGGCGCACCTGCACCGTGATGCTCGTGTCGGCCGGGTCCGGCGTGGCCGGGGCTGGGGCGGGCGCCTGCTGGGCCACGACCGGGGGCGTCAAGGGGGCCGTCGCCACGGGCGGCGTGGATGGCGTCACCGGGGGCGCCAGCTGGGGCACCGTCGCTGCCGAGGCTGCTGCCACCGGGGCCGCCGGCTGGGGCGACGGCAGGGCGGACGGCGCCGTGGAGGGCGACGTCGCAGGCGGCGAGATCACGGTCGGCGTCACCGAGGACGGCATCGGGGCAGGCGCCGGGCTCACCACCGGCGGCGAGACCTGGGCCAGCACCTCCGGCTGCGGCGTCAGCGTGCGGATCACGGGCGCGTCGACCTTGGCCGGCTTGTCCGCGGGCTTGGCCGCCCAGACCTGCGGCTGCGGCTGTGCGGGGGCCGGCGCCTGGGCGATGCGCGTCTCGGCCGGAGCGGGCTTCGCCACGGGCGGCTCGGCCGCCGCCTTGGGCGCCGGAGCCGTCGCCTCTGCGGCCGGCGGCGTGTTCGTCGACGGGGTCTCGGCCTCGGTGGCCGGGGTCGTCTGCGGCACAGCTTCCGACGTCACACCTGCGGCGCCCGCGCTCGGCGGCGCGTTCTGCAGCTGGGCGTCTTCCGGCGACGGCGTGGCCTGGCCGACAACCACCGGCGTGCTCGCATCGGGCGAGGTCGGTGCGGTGTTGCGCGACATCACCATCGCGCCGCCAATCATCAGCACGCCCACGCCTGCACCCACCACCCACGGCACGCTGCTGCCGCGCGGCGGTGGCGCCGCGACCGATGCCCCGGCCGCGGGCCGCACGGCCGGCGCGGCGGCATGTGCATAGCCAGCGGCGGCGGCGGTTGCTGGCGCCACTTGCGGGCGGATGCTCGGCGCTGCGACCGCAGGGCGCACGGGCGCCGTGAACGCGGGCGCATCCCCATGCAGCGGGGTGTGCAGCGACACCGGCTTCGCACCGGCCTTGAAGCCGCGCTTCAGGTTCAGGGCCGGGTTGTTCGTCTTGACTGGGTTGCCGCTGCCATAAACCTGTTGGTCCCAGCCTTCGGCGTGCACGGATTTCGGAAATTTCATCACTGCCTCCTGGGTCGTGATCGACCGGTTCGTGATGAATCCATTGTTGAGATGACGCACGGCGCGCCGTGCCGGCCTGTGCGCGGTCACCCTGTAGGACAGCGGGCAGTGGGCGTAGCCAGATGTGAGCGTCGTAAGGCCGACCGGCAGTTTCGGGCGCGGCGCAACGTCCTGTCACACCGCTCCAGCGGCCGCAGCTCCGCGGAAAGCACCCCCCATCTAGGGGGCAGGTTCATCCCCAGGCGCCAACAGGTGCCGCCGTCATCGGGTCCTAGACTGCCCGGCGTCAGAAAAGCCGCACGCCGGCAACCCAGGGAGAAGCTCATGAAACGTGCCATGTCGGCGGTCGCGGCCGCCTTGTTGTCCATCGCCTTCGCGGCCCCTGCCTCGGCGGGCACCGTGCTGCAGTACGACGAAGGGATCGACGGAGACCTGACCCCCGCGAGCACGGTGACCGAGCTGATGCTCGGAGCCGGCCACAACACGGTCAAGGGCCAGATGCACGTCGTCACGCACATCGAGCTGCCCGACGCGCCGACCGATCTCGACCTCGACGCGATGAACCTGCTGTTGCCTGCTGGCCTTCAGATCACCGGGATGCGCGTCGATTTCTCCTTCGCGGACACCACCCAGAACACCCTGAATGCCGCATGGGCCTGGATGGTCACCGCCTGGCCGGCGAACCTCTCCAGCAGCAACTGCTTTGTCGTTCTCGGCAGCGAACCGTACTGCTCTGGCGCCGTGTACTCCGCCACCGGCGGCGAGCTGATGGGCAGCCTGCCCACCACCGAACAGCGCTACCTCATCACGCAGGGCAGCGGCATGCTGTGGAACGACGGCCTGAAGCCGGTTGGCGGCACGCTGACCTACACGCTCAGCATCGACGTCGCGGCCGTTCCCGAGCCGGCGACCGCCCTCCTCGCGCTCCTCGGCCTGCCCCTGCTGGGCCGCGCGGTGCGCGCCCGCCGGGCGCGCGGCGCCTAAAAACCCTGCACGGGCAGCGCGTCACCGCGCTGCAGCCAGTTGCGCGGCGAGTAGTGGCTGGCCGCGTCGGTCACGTGCAGCGTGTAGGCGTGGCGTGACTTCTCGGAGCGGTTGGCGGCCGAGTAGTGCGGCAGCAGGCCGTGGAAGACGACGAGCGAGCCCGCCTCGACTTCCAGCGGCACCGCTTCCTTGGCATCTGCCGCCGGCCAGGGCGTGGGGTCGACCTGTTCCATCCAGGCCTTGCGCCCTTCGCGCACAAAGCGCTCGCGCAGCACGCCGCGCGCGCCGCGGTGGCCGCCCGGTTCGGCCCAGAGGCAGCCGTTGTGCAGCGTGGCGTCTTCCAGGGCGAACCAGAAGGTCGTCACGGTGATGGGGTCGCTCTCGAAGAAGCTCGCGTCCTGGTGCCAGCGCACCTCGCCGCCGATGCCCGGCTGCTTGAAGATGAACATGCTCTGCCAGACCTGGGGCCGCGCCAGGCCCAGGCCGGCGGCCACGCCGCGCAGCGCCTCGCCCTTGGAGAAGGCGCTGAAGACGGGGTCCAGGTCATGCATGGCGTGGCCGATCTTGTTGATGGCCAGCTCCTTGGGCACGCGCAGCCGGCCCTCGGCGTCGAAGGCCTCCTCCTCGAAGAAGCAGCGCACCTGGTCGCCGCTGTCCAGGAAGTAGTCGTCCACGTGGCGCTGCTGCTCCTCGGTCGTGAACACGGGGCGCTGCTCGCCGGGGTCGAAGTCGTCCACGATCTGCAGTGCCCGCTCGCGCAGGGCCGCGATCTCGGCGGCGCTCTTGAAACCGGGGATGACGAGGAAGCCTTGTTCGGCGTAGCGGGCAGTGTCGACAGTCATGGCATTGGGGGAAGGAGTTGTGCCGATTGTGTCGCCGCCGCGGCGCTTCGACAGTCCCGACATCGCCACTGCCCGGGAGAGTCCCGATGAAAGCCGTCAAAGCCCTGCTGGTCCTCGTCATCGTGCTGGCCGCCGTGCTGCTGGCCGGGGGCCTGATGCTCTCGCCGAAGTTCGCGGTCGCACGGTCCATCACGATCAACGCCGCGCCCGAGAAGATCTACCCGCTCATCGCCGACCCGCGCGCCTGGAAGCAATGGAGCGTCTGGACGCAGCGCGACCCCGCCATGACGATCGAGTACACCGGCACGCCCTCGGGCTCCGGCGCGGTGTGGGCCTGGAAGAGCAAGAGCCAGGGCGATGGCCGCATGACCTTCACCGCGGCTCAGCCTCCTCAGCAGTTGGGCTACGAGCTGTTCTTCCCCGACTTCGGATCCACGTCCACCGGCGAATTCCGGCTGGCGGCGCAAGGCGGCGCCACGCAGGTCACCTGGACGATGAACGGCGACATGGGCGCCAACCCGCTGTACCGCTGGATGGGCCTGTTCATGGACAAGCTCACCGGGCCGGACTTCGACGCCGGGCTGGCCAACCTGAAGGCGATCGCCGAGAAGCCCTGACGCCGGCTTCGCTCAGGCCGGCTCCCACACCAGGGCCACGGCCAGCGCGGCCTCGGTGACGGCACGCCCGAGCGGCGTGGCCGCATCCGGGCGGCGCAGGTGGGGCACGCCACGGCTCAGGTCCACGCTGCCCACCACCTGCTCGCCCTGCAGGAATTCATAACCCACGGCGCTGGCCGTCGCCATGCCGCTGCCCTCCAGCCGGTGCACGGAGCGCACCGTGAGCACAACGTCGCCACGCCGGTAGCGGCCCTCGCGCGTCTGCTGGCCCCACTGCACGCGGCCCTCGCCCACGTCCATGACGGCGTCGGAGGCGCCCGTCCAGCGGCAGTTCAGTGTCCAGGGCTTGGTGGCAACGGCCAGCACGCCGCGGGCGACCTCGGTCTGCCGCGCTGTGCACTCGGCCTGGCTCTCGCCCGACGGGCCCGCCCAGCTGTAGCGCAGGGGCGCGCGGCCCGTGGCCAGCGTGTCAAAGAGCGACAGCCGGTCGGCGCCGCGGTCGTAACGCACACGTTGCCCTGACAGCTGGAACTCGCCCTGGCGCCCCCATCCGGGCTTGCCGAAGGACTCTTCCGGCACCGAGGCCAGCGCCGCCGGCTGCGCCATGCGCGCCTCGCGCACCACACCACAACCCGCCAGCAGCGCCTGCACTGCCACGAGCGCCGCACCCATCATCGTCGACCACCGCATGGCCACCCCTTCACAACGAGAACAACACGACGGGGCGCACTGTAGAAGGGCGGGAGTGCCCCTGCCGGTCCTCACCGTGCCGGGGGTCATGCCCCGCTCGGGCAGGTCAGCGGGCGTCGGACACGAGGGCGAGCGCGAGGGCAGCCTCGGTCACCGCGCGGCCCAGCGGCGTGCCGGGGTCGGGCCGGCGCAGGCGCGGCAGCGGGCCGCTCAGGTCCAGCGTCGCCACGACCGTGCCCTGGTGCAGCATCTCGTAGCCCACCGCCGTCGATTGCGCGCTCGCCACGCCCTCCAGCTGATGGGCCGAGCGCAGGCCCAGCGTCAGCTCACCACGCCGGTAGGCCCCTTCACGGCTGAGCTGCCCGCCTCGCGGCTGGCCCTCACCGATCTGCAGCATGGCCGCAGGCGCACTGCCCCAGCGGCAGCTCAGCACCCAGGGCCGTGGGCCGCCGTTGCGCGACGCAGCGCTCGCGGCGGGCGTCCAGCCCTCGCAAACTGCCGCGCTGTCGCCGGCAGGCGCCGCCCAGCTGAAGCGCAGCGGCGTGGCCACGCCCGCCGGCAGCGCGTCGAAGAGCGCCAGGCGCTCGGCCCCGCGCTCGTAGCGCACGCGCTGGCCATGCAGGTTGAACTCGCCCTGCCGGCCCCAGGCGGCCTTGCCGAAGGTCTCCTCCGCCACCCCGGCCACGGACGGCGGCTGGGCCATGCGCGCGTCGCGGCTGTCCCGAACGTCGCGGGTGGCAACCGAGGGCTCGCGCACCGCTGCACAGCCGGCGAGCAGGGCGATCAACGACAGTGCGGCACAGAGACGGCGCATGGGCATCCAGGGAGAGACGGTGGTGCGTGCACTCTAGGGCCGCGCGCGCCGTCCGCTGTTACCTGACGTTGCTTTCGTGAGCGGGCGCCACCTGTCCCTGGCGGCTGCTGCGGCCCGGCTTCAGTCGTGATGCAATCCCCCGCACCCCTTTACGGAGGCTCCCATGAAACGCGTGACTGGCATCGGCGGCATCTTCTTCAAGGCCCGCGACCCGGCGGCCCTGGCCGAGTGGTATCGGCGGCACCTCGGCGTGGACGTGCAGCCCTGGGGCGGCGCGGCCTTCAGCTGGGTGACGCCCGACAACCCCGGCGGCGTAGGCACGACGATCTGGACGGCCTTCAAGGCCGAGACCGAGTACTTCGCGCCGAGCACCGCGCCCTTCATGGTGAACTTCCGCGTGGCCGACCTGCATGGCCTCGTGCAGGCCTTGCGCGACGAAGGCTGCGAGGTGGTCGGCCAGCCCGAGGACTCCGAGTACGGCAAGTTCGGCTGGGTGCTGGACCCCGAGGGCAACAAGATCGAGCTCTGGGAGCCTCCGGCGGGTCAGTAGCCCTTGACCGGGTCGGAGGCGGCGCCCTCGGGCGCGGAGGCCGCGGCTTCCGGCGCTGGCAGGCCGATGCGGGCGATGGCGAGATCGCCGGCGAACTCGCTGTAGAACCACTCGTTGCCTTCCTGCACCAGCCCTTCGGCGGGCGGGGCGAGCTGGGTGTTGGGCTGGCCCTTGAGCGCCACCGCCATCGTCGCGGCCCACACCGGCAGGGCCAGGCCGCCGCCGCTCTCGCGCTCGCCGAGCGATTTGGGCTGCGGGTAGCCAATCCACACCGCGCCGGCACGCGTGGCCTGGAAGCCGCAGAACCACGCGTCGACGGCGTCGTTGGTCGTGCCCGTCTTGCCGTACAGGTCCCAGCGGCCGAGCATGGCGCTGGCGCGCGCCGCGGTGCCCTCGCGCGCGACCGCTGCCAGCAGTTGCGACGTCATGAAGGCATTGCGCGCGCTCACCGCCTGGCGGGGCTTGGGCGGGTCGGCCTTCCAGATCACCTCGCCCTGGGCATCTTGCACGCGCTGGATCAGCCAGCCGGTGGGCTGCTGCCCCTGGTTGGCGAACGCCGCATAGGCCTGCGCCATCTGCAGCGGCGTGACGCTGCCGGTGCCCAGTGCGATGGTCAGGTTCAGCGGCTGCTTGTCCTCGTCCAGCCCGAAGCGCGCCGCCCAGGCCCGCGCGCGCTGCGGGCCCAAGGCCTGCGCCACACGGATGGTGACCATGTTCTTGGACTTGGCGAGCGCCTGGCGCAGCGTGAGCGCCTCCTCGTACTGGCCGTCGTAGTTGCGCGGCGCCCAGTCGCCCTGCTCGAAGGGCTGGTCGCTCACCAGCGTGCCGGCCCAGGCGCCCTGCTCGATGAGGCCCGAGTAGATGAAGGGCTTGAATGCCGAGCCCGGCTGGCGCCAGGCCTGCGTGGCCGAGTTGAACTGGTTGCGCGTGAAGTCGAACCCGCCCACCAGCGCGCGGATCGCCCCCGTGGCCGGGTCCAGCGTCACGACGGCGCCTTCGGCCTGCGGCGTCTGGCTGACCTGCCACTGCTTGTTGGACTCCAGCACGCGCAGCACCGCCCCGCGCTTGAGGTTCTGCAGCGGCCGCACCGCCGCACCCTTGAGCGTGAAGCGCTCGCCGTCGGCCAGCACCAGCTCGGCCACGCCCTTGTCGAGCTTGAGCAGCACGGCCGTGCGCAGCTCGCCCAGGTCGGGGTGGGCGTCGAACGCCGCGTCCAGCGCGTCGTCCTGGCCGTCGCCGCCGGGCAGCTCGATGGTGGCCTCGGGCCCGCGGAAGGGCTGGCGGCGCTCCAGCTCGAACAGGGCATGGCGCAGCGCCTCCTGCGCGGCGGCCTGCTCGGCATACAGCAGGGTGGTCGTCACCGTCAGGCCGCGCGTGTAGGCCTCCTCGCCGAAGCGGGTCAGCATCTCCTGGCGCACCTGCTCGGCGGCGTGGTCGGCAATGCCGGCCAGGCGCTTGGGGCGCTGGATGGCGAGCGGCTTCTCGCGCGCGGCCTTGGCCTCCTCGGCGGTGACGAGGCCCACGCTGGTGAGCCGCTCCAGCACCACGGCCTGGCGGCGCTTGGCACGCTCGGGGTAGACGGCCGGATTCAGGCGGTTGGGGTCCTTGGGCAGGCCGATGAGCAGTGCCATCTCGGCGGTGCCGAGCTTGTCCAGCGACTTGCCGAAGTAGCGCTCGGCGGCTGCCGCGAAGCCGTAGGCGCGGTTGCCCAGGTAGATCTGGTTCATGTAGATCTCGAGGATCTGCTCCTTGCTCAGCGCATGCTCGATCTTGATGGCCAGCAGTGCTTCCACGACCTTGCGTGACCAGCGCTGTTCCTTGGTGAGGTAGGTGTCGCGCGCCAGCTGCTGGGTGATGGTGGAGCCGCCATGCAGCGGACCGGCGTGGGTGAGGTTGCGGAAGAAGGCGCGCAGGATGCCGCTGAAGTCGATGCCCGAGTGCGTCCAGAAGTCGGCATCCTCCAGCGCGACCAGCGCGTCCTGCATGGGCTTGGGGATGTCCTTGAGCGGGACGAACCGGCGGCGCTCGGCGCCGAACTCGCCCAGCAGCTGGCCGTCGGCGCTCATCACGCGCAGGGGCTGGTGGGGTTGGTAGTCGGTGAGCACGTCCAGTGCGGGCAGCTGTTGCCACAGCACGATGGCGATGACCGCGCCGAGCAGCGCAAGCACGAAGGGCAGGCCGAGCAGGGCCAGCAGCCAGGGGCGGCCCAGCAGGGCCTGGGCGAGGGCGGAACGGCGCAGCACGGGCGGTGTCTTCTCGGAGTTGCAAGGTCTGGCGCCGAGCGTGCGGCGCAGGGGCACACCACCGCGTCGGGCCGGGCAGCAGCTTAGCGCCCCGGCAGGCGTTGGCCCGGCGGGTGGCGTAAGTCATGGCGCCGTCGCGTCGTCGGCGCAGGCCGCGGCTCCGTCGGCTCGCAGCCCGGCTTCGTCGGGCGAGCGCTGACCCGCGCCAGGCGGTTTCCTATCGTGCTGCCATGCCTCACCCCCCGGAGATCCTCATGAAAGCCCTGCTCCCCCTGTTGCTCGTGGCCGCGCAGCCGGCCTTCGCCCAGACGGCCGACGCCGCGCGCTGCCCGCAGGCCGGCGAACAGCTCAGCGAGTACCTCGCCAGCGCCCGCCAGCGCATCGGAGACGACGGCGAGGTGCGCGTCGAGTTCGACGTGGACGCCCGCGGCCGGGCGCAGCTGCGCTCGGTCGACGGCACGCGGCGCTACCTCACGCCCGTGCGCATCGCGGTGGACTCGCTGGACTGCCAGGCCGGCGCGCCGCAGCGTTACGTCCTGCACGTCCGCTTCGCCGACCGCAGCCCCACACTCGCATCCCAGCCCGCCTCGGCCGCGTCGGCCACCGTGGCCCGCGCGGATGCCTCGCGCTGAAGCCTGGCACTGAAGCCTTGCACTGAGGCCTTGCACTGAGGCCTTGAGATTCGGCCTGAACACCTGCCCCTGCCCTTGTCGCGTCCCTCCCGCCCCCCGCTGCTGCAGCGCCCCGCCCTGGCGCTGGCGGCAGCGGTGTGCCTGCTGCTGACCGCCGGGCTGATGCTGCCCACGCTGGTGCAGTGCAAGTTCGCCAGCGAGGACAACGTCTGCCTGCGCCTGCCCGGCCTGCGCGCGTGGTTCTCGGTGGCCTGCATGCTCTTCGTGATGTGGTGCGGCACCGCCCTCACCCATGGCTGGCTGCCCCGGGCGCCGCGGTGGCGGCCCTGGGGGCTGGGCGTGCAGATCAGCGCGTTGACGGTGCTGGGCACCTTCGTCGGCCTCGTGCTGCACCGCCGCCTGGCCGGGCCGGAGATCAACTTCTCGCCCTACAGCCTGCAGGTCCAGGCCACGATCGCGGCCTGCGCCTGCCTGGCGCTGGAGTACCACGATCGCGGGCGACGCCAGCAGGCCGACGTCGAGGTGCTGCGCCAGCGCGAGCAGGCTCAGGCGCGCCAGCTCGACGAGGCCCGCGCGGCGCTGCTGCAGGCGCAGGTGGAGCCGCATTTCCTGTTCAACACCCTCGCCCACCTGCGCCGCCTGGCCCACACCGACCCGCGGGCCGCGCGCGGCATGCTCGCCGAGCTGCGGCACTACCTGGCCGCCGCCCTGCCCGAGCTGCGCCAGGCCCAGACGCCGTTGGCACGCGAGCTCGACCTGGTGCGGGCCTTCCTCGCCCTGCACCAGCGGCGCATCGGCCCCGAACGCCTGAGCCTGCGCTACGACATCGCGCCGGGGCTGGAGGACGTCATCGTGCCCTCGACCTGCCTGCTGACCCTGGCGGAGAACGCCGTCAAGCACGGCATCGGGCCGCAGGTGGCCGGCGGCGAGATCTGCGTGCGCGCCGGCCCCGACCCGGACGACCTCGGGCGGCTGCGCCTGGAGGTGGCCGACACCGGCGCCGGCATGGGCAGCGCCAGCGGCGGCGGCACCGGCCTGGCGACGCTACGCGCGCGCCTGGCCTCGGCCTACGGTGGCGCGGCCCACCTGAGCCTGCACCTCAATCAGCCGCAAGGCCTCATCGCCCGCGTGCAGCTGCCATGGCTGTGAACGCACGCATCGGCCCGGGCACCTTCGGCTGGATGCTGCTGGTGGGCGCCGCCACGCTCGTGGCCAACGGCACGCCGCTGAGCAACGACATGTCGCTGGCCGAGATGACCAACGCGCTCAGCTACAACGTGCTGCAGTTCGGCATGCCGGCGGTGCTGCTGCTGCGCCTGGCCGATGCGCTGGTCGACGCGCGGCGCGCGCCGCCCTGGCTGGCCTACGGCGCCGTCGTGCCGGCCACCGTGATCGGCGGTGTCTGGGTCATCGCGCCGCGCCTGTACCCGCTGCTGGGCAAGGCGGACTGGTGGGACAGCGCCAGCGACTACGCCCTGGCCAGCACCACCCTCGTCTGGCATGCCCTGGGTGTGGCCGTGTACGTGCAGCTGCGCTTCTCGCTGCGCGCCCAGGCCCGGCTTCAGACCCTGCAGGACGCCGCCGCGAAGCGCGAGCGCCAGCTCGCCGCCACGCAGCTGCTGGCGCTGCAGGCCCGCGTGGACCCGGCGCTGCTGTCCGAGCGGCTGGCAGCCATCGACGCCGAGCTGGAGGCGGCGCCGCAGCGCGCCCAGGCGCGGCTGGCCGCGCTGATCGAGCTGCTGCGCGCGCTGCAGCCCCACGTGCAGGCCGAGGTGTCGACGCTGGCGCGGGAGATCGCCGCGCTGCGGGCCTACGCCCGGCTCGTGAGCGCTGATGCCGAGCACACCGAGCGGCTGCACCTGGCCCACCTGGCGGAGCCGGCCGAGTGGCCGCTCGCCCCGCTGGTGCTGCTGCCCCTCGTGCGGCCCCTGCTCGAGGAGGCCGGCACGTTCTGGAGCCTGTCGCTGCACACCGGCACGGGCACGGCCGAGTTGCGGCTGCAGGCCCTCGGGCCGGATGCCACGCGCACACGGCACGCCGCCGCCCAGGTGCCGCTCGCCGAACTCGCCGCGCGGCTGCGCGCCGTGCACGGCGAGGCGGCATCGCTGAGCCTGCAGGGCGAAGATATGCCGATGTTCACGCTGACCTGGCCGGTGCCCGCATGACCCGCGTGCTGATCGCCGAAGACGAACCCCTGCTCGCCGCCGAGATCCGCGAGGAGCTGCTGCGCCAGTGGCCACAGGCCCAGGTCGTGGGCATGGCGCGTGACGGCCACGAGGCGCTGCGGCTGGTGGAGCAGCTGGCGCCCGAGGTGTGTTTCCTGGACGTGCAGATGCCCGGGCTCACCGGCCTGGCCGTGGCGCAGCTGATCGGGCGGCGCGCGCACGTCGTGTTCATCACCGCCCACGAGCGCTATGCCGTGCAGGCCTTCGACGAAGGCGCGGTGGGCTACCTGCTCAAGCCGCTGGACCCGGTGCGCATGGCCAAGACGCTGCTGCGCCTGAAGGAGCGGCTGCCCCAGCCACCTGCCGACCTCGGCGGCCTGGCGGCCCGCACCGCGCCGGCTGCGGCGGTGGAGCCGCTGCGCTGGATCACGGTGCAGCGCGGTCGTGAGCTGCAGCTCATCACCGTGGAGGACGTCGTCTACTTCCGCGCCGACCACAAGTACGTCGCCGTCGTCACTGCCGACACCGAGGCGCTGATCTCGCTGCCGCTCAAGGAGCTGGTCGCGCGGCTGGACAGCGAGCACTTCTGGCAGGTGCACCGCTCCACCATCGTGAACGCGCGGGCGATCAAGTCGGTGAGCCGCAGCCTGAGTGGCAAGCTCGGCATCGCGCTGAAGGACCGGCCCGAGACGCTGGAGGTCTCGCCGAGCTACGCCCACCGCTTCAAGCAGCTGTAGGCGCGGCCAGCCCGAAGAGTGCCGCCGCATTGCCCCAGGCGATGCGCTGCGCCACCTCGCGCGGGAGCTGGCCGAGCCAGCCGCGGTAGTCGGCAAACAGTGCCTCGTAGTGCTGCCAGCGCTGCGTGACCCAGGTGTCGGAGCCGATCAGGAAACGGTCGGCGTGCCGGGAGAGCAGCGCGCGCCAGTCGTCTGACAGCCGGCCGTCCTGCGTGAGACCGGGCCGGTAGGACAGCTCCCCGCGCAGCCCCGGGTGCTTGTGCAGCAGGGCCTGCACGCGCGCCACGGGCTCGCCGGAGATGCCGGCGTGCGCCCAGATCAGCGCGGCGCCCGGGGCGTGGCCGAGCAGCTTGTCCACCGCCACGTCGTCCACGTGGGCGAGCACCGTGAGCCCGCGCTCGCGGGCGAGCTTCATCAGCGCGACGGCGGTGGACCCGTCCGCGTTGGCGCTGTCGTAGAGGTGGAATTCCCCCAGGCCGCGGAAGGGCCCGGCGGGGCTGCCGGCCTCCAGCATCGCGAGCACCATGCGGCGGATGCTGTCGTCGGCGAACCAGCCGGTGTAGTCGGCCCGGTTGCGGTACAGGCGCACGAAGGGCACCCACGCCGGCCCGCCCTCGGCCACGAGGCGCAGCGTGCCGTCGTTGGGGCGGCTGTTGACGAGGGCGCCGCGCACACCGGCGCGTGCCATGCGGGCCAGCACGTCGGCCGGCGGGTGGGGCTGCTGGGCGTCGTCGTTGTAGTGCAGGTGGGCGTCGAAGAGCGGGCCGGCATAGGCGGCCTCGGCCTGGGCGGCCCATGGCGCCCCACCCAGCGGCAGGGCGGCCAGCACAAGCGCGCGCCGACGCAGCATCAGACCGCCCGCTCCGCCGCCGCGATGAGGCGGCTGATGCGCGACACCGACAGACCGAGCTGCTCGGCCAGCGCCGTCATGGCGATGCCGCCTTCGGTGTGGGCGAGCCACAGCGCCTGCTCGCGGATGCCGCCGGCGCGGCGCAGCCATTCGGCATAGCCCGCGCGCGAGGGGCGGCGCGGCACGGCCGCTGCGGCGCGCATGCGGGCGGCGAAGTCGGCGTCGCCCAGGAAGATCTGCTGGCGCAGCCGGCCGGGCCACAGCTGCAGCCCCGGCTCGGCGGCCACGAGCCGCGCGTACTTCTCGCCCGCCAGGCGGTGCTGCCCCGGCGTGGTGGCCGGCCGGCCGAGCAAGAAGGTGTGCAGGCCGTCCACGTCCAGCCACTCAGGGGCGGGCTCCATGCCGGCCAGCGCGCGAAAGCTCGACGCCGGCCACTCGGCCGCGCCGCGCACCAGGCCCATGCGCACGGGGTTGAGGTCGATGTAGCGGCAGGCGTCCAGCAGGTGGCGGTCGCGGTCCACCAGCACGGCATGAAAGCGCCCCTGGAACAGCGGGCCGACCGCCCCGTGGCGGCGCTGGTGATGCTGCGTGTAGACGCCGTTGATGTGGCGCATGAGCTGCGACAGGTTGGCGCGCCGGGTGAACAGCAGCAGGTGGTAATGGTCCGGCAGCAGGCAGTAGGCCAGGGCCTGGGCGTCGAAGCGGTGCAGGGCCTGGGCGATGAGGGCGCGCATCTCGGCACGATCGGTCTCGTCGGCGAAGGCCAGCGGCCCGCCACCCGCACCCCGGCCCGCCACGCCGTAGGGGCAGTGGGCACCGATCAGGTAGACCGCACCGGCGATCTCGAGTCGAGGGGGCCGCGCCATGCGCGGACCTTATGCCCGCCGGCGGGGAATGGCAAGATCGGGGTCTGCCGGACGCACCTCTCATGAAGACGTATCAGATCGAAATCCAGAAATTCAAGGCCGCCGCCAACAACCTGCACGGCCAGGTGGTGTTCAAGGTGGACACGCTCGTCGCCCCCCGCACGCCCCCCGAGGGCATCGAGCCCAGCACCTTGCTGGTCATGACGGAAGAGAATGCCCGTGTGCTCATGGTCCTGCTCAAGGCCCAGATCGCCGAATTCGACAGCAAGAAGCCCAAGAGCCGCCACGGCCGCCACGGCTGAACCCGCGAGCCCCAGGACCCACCATGCAGTACCCCCACTACAACCCCGCCTCCGACAACCGCCCCCTGGCCGACGAGGAGCTCGACGACCTCGACGAGTTGCTCGCCGCGCTGCCCCATGAGGGCGCCATGAACATCGAGGCGCTGGACGGCTACCTCGCCGGCCTGCTCCTGACCCCCGGGCGGGCCCTGGCCGACGTGCCGGGCCAGGACTGGCTGCCGGTCATCTGGGGTGGCGACGGCGACGCCGACCCGGCGCCCTTCGTGAGCGGCAAGCAGCGCAAGAAGGTGATGATGCTGGTGCTGCGCCACCTGCACTCCATCGCCACCGCGTGGGCCGAGCGCCCGCAGGCCTGGGAGCCCATCTTCAGCTTCGCCGACGGCGACGACGAGGACACCGAGTACGCCGACGCCGAAGACTGGGCAGCCGGCTTCCTGATGGCCGTGGAACTGGCCCCCGAGGCCTGGGCGCCCTGGTTCGACAGCGGGGAGACCGCCGAGCTGCTGGCCCCCGTGGCCGCCCTGGGCAGCGAAGGCGGCGCCCTGGCCGACGCTTCGCCCGCCGAGCGCGACGAAGCCAGCCGGAAGGTTCCTGACGCCATGCTGGCGCTGTGGGCCGCCCGCCAAAAGTTCGGCGACAAGGCGTAACGCCCCCTCAAAACAGGTGGTCGGCCGCGGCGGTTTGGTTCACACTCGGGCCATGTTCCAGACCTTGCTCGCCGCCACCGGCCTTGTCGTCTGCGTCGCGATGGCCATCCACATGGCCCTGCCCTACCGGCTGAAAACGCGCGTGGACGCGGGCCTGCGCGCCTTGGCGGGCTGGTTCCGGCTGCAGGCCGCCCGGCTGACCGGCTGGCGCCGCCAGCAGCGCCAGACGCGCGCCGCGGCGCTGGAAGCCGAGCGCGTCATCCGCCGCGCACGCGAGTCGGCGCTGCACGACGCACGCGACAGCCGGGTCGATGGCGCCTGGGACGGCAACGTCTACCGGCCCAAGAGCTTCGAGAAGCCGAAAAAACCGCATTGAGGGCCCGTCAGGGCCCGCCAGCGTTGGCTCACTCGCCGCCGGACTGCTGCAGGCGCCACATCTCCGCATAGCGGCCGTTGCGGGCCAGCAGTTCGTCATGGCGGCCGCGCTCGAGGATGCGGCCCTGCTCCAGCACCAGGATCTCGTGCGCATCCACCACCGTGGACAGGCGGTGGGCGATGACGAGCACGGTCTTGTCCTGGCCGACGGCTTCGAGCTCGGCCTGGATGGCGCGCTCGTTGGTGGAGTCCAGCGCCGAGGTCGCCTCGTCGAAGATCAGGATGGGCGGGTTCTTCAGCAGCGTGCGGGCGATGGCCACGCGCTGCTTCTCGCCGCCGGAGAGCTTGAGCCCGCGCTCGCCCACCATGGTGTCGTAGCCCAGCGGCGTGGCGGCGATGAAGCCGTGGACGTGGGCGGCCCGCGCCGCCGCCTCGACCTCGTCCTGCGAGGCCCCCGGCCGGCCGTAGGCGATGTTGTAGGCCACCGTGTCGTTGAAGAGCACGGTGTCCTGCGGCACGATGCCGATGGCCCGGCGCAGGCTGGACTGCGTCACGGCACGGATGTCCTGGCCGTCGATGCGGATGCTGCCGGTGTCGATGTCGTAGAAGCGGTAGAGCAGCCGCGCCAGCGTGCTCTTGCCCGAGCCGCTCGGGCCCACCACGGCCACCTTCTTGCCGGCCGGGATTTCAAAGCTGACGCCGTGCAGGATGGGCCGCGCCGGGTCGTAGGCAAAGCGCACGTCGTCGAACACGACGGCGGCCCCGCGCACCTGCAACTGCGCAGCCCCCGGCGCATCGGCCACCTCGCGCTCGCGGTCCAGCAGCACGAAGAGCTTCTCGATGTCGGTGAGGCTTTGCTTGATCTCGCGGTAGATCACGCCGAGAAAGTTCAGCGGGATGTAGAGCTGGATCATGAACGCGTTGACCATGACGAGATCGCCCAGGCTCATGCGCCCGTCGACCACGCCCTGCGTGGCGCGCCACAGCATCAGCACCAGCGCCGTGGCGATGATGAGCTGCTGGCCGGTGTTGAGCATGGACAGCGTGCTCTGGCTCTTGAGCTGGGCGCGGCGCAGCTTCTCCAGGCTCTCGTCGTAGCGGCGGGCCTCGAAGTCCTCGTTGTTGAAGTACTTCACCGTCTCGTAGTTCAGCAGCGAGTCGATGGCTTTGCTGTGCGCCACCGAGTCCAGCTCGTTGAGCGTCTTGCGGAACTTGGTGCGCCACTCGGTGATGACGACGGTGAAGCCGATGTAGACGACGAGCGCAGCCACGGTGATGCCGGCAAACCAGACGTCGAACTTCACGCCCAGCAGCGTCAGCACCAGCACCACCTCGATGAGCGTGGGCACGATGCTGTAGAGCGAGTAGCTGATGAGGGAATGCACCGCGCGCGTGCCGCGCTCGATGTCGCGCGTCATGCCGCCGGTCTGGCGCTCCAGGTGAAAGCGCAGCGAGAGCTCATGCAGGTGGCGGAAGACCTGCAGCGAGATGCTGCGCGCCGTGCCCTCGGTGGCCTTGGCGAAGATGAGCTCGCGCAGCTCCGTGAAGAGCGAGGTGGACAGACGCAGCGCGCCGTAGGCCACGAGCAGCCCCAGTGGCACCACCAGCAGCGCCTGCGGCTGGCCGGGCTTGAGGTCGAGGTGGTCGATGAGCGACTTCAGCAGCAGCGGCACGCCCACGTTGCTGAGCTTGGCGCCCACCATGAAGGCGAGCGCCAGGCCGACACGCCAGCGGTAACGCCACAGGTAGGGCAGCAGGCGGCGGACCGTGCCCCAGTCGCCGCGCACGGCAGCCGCCTGCCCCGCCTGCGGGTTCGATGGCACGGATGATGCTGATGAGAGGGATCGCAAGTTCAGGCCCGACAATGAATACCGGATTCTCCCTACTGAGCACCATGCCCGCTGACGCAAGCCCTTCCATCTCCGGCCAACCCGACCAGCGCGAGCTCGTGTTGCGGGTCATGCCCATGCCGGCGGACGCCAATGCCAATGGCGACATCTTCGGTGGCTGGATCATGGCGCAGGTCGACATCGCCGGCTCAGTGCTGCCCGCGCGGCGTTCTCGCGGACGCGTCACCACGGTGGCCGTCAATGAGTTCGTGTTCAAGCAGCCGGTGTCCATCGGCGACCTGTTGAGCTTCTACGCGACCGTCACGCGCATCGGGCGCACGTCCATCACCGTGCACGTCGAGGTGTTCGCCGAGCGCGACCCGGAGAACCTGCACGTGGTCAAGGTGACGGAAGCCAACCTGACCTACGTGGCCATCGACCGCGAAGGCAAGCCCCGGCCGATCACGACCTGAGCGGGCCTGCCCCGCCGTCAGCGCATCACGGCGTCACGACGAGATCGATGGCGTCGTACGACCAACCCGGGCTCAGGAAGCCCGTGCCGCTGGTGCCGCTGACGGCGTTGATCGTCAGCGTGTTGGTGCCGGCCACGAGGGCGCTGGACGGGATGTCGTAGCTGTACAGCCGGTTCACGCCACGGTAGGTGCCCACCGTCAGGTTGCGCGTGCCCTTGGACGGCGCGGGCGGGATGGCCGACGTCCAGCCGTTGACCGTGATCTGCGGGCGCGCGCCGTTGAAGTCGGTCGTCGTGCCCAGGCGCAGCGTGAGGTTGCGCACCTGGGCGGCAGTCAGGTTGAACTGGATGACGCGGCCATTGTTGACGTCCTTCCACTGGCAGGCCGGGAAGCCGCTGCCCGGGCTGGACGTGCCGACGACATAGGTCGACGCGAGCCAGCTGTTCATGCGCACGTCCGACGGGTGCATGGTGGTCAGCTTGCCGCCGTTGAGGAACTCGGCGGGCGAGCCGTCCCAGTTGCCGATGCGCCAGAGGGCGCTGGTGCTGGCGGGGTCGGCGTTGAGCGTGAGCGTGTTCAGGCTGGTGGTGCTGCCGGCCGTCACGGTCACGCTGCCCGTGTAGACAGCCAGTTCGTTCTTGTACACCGTCAGCGTGTAGGTGCCCGGGCGCATGCCGGTGCTCTTGAAGAAGCCATTGCTCGCCAGGTTGGCGCCGGCCCAGTACTGGGCCTGGGCGTTGGCAAAACCAACCGTGTAGCTGTAGGCAGGGTCGGTACCGGCCAGGCCCACGCCCGCGACCGTGCCGCGGCCGGCCGCCGGCACATAACCGTCCAGCCCCATCACGGAGAACCAGTTGGTGTCGGGCGCCGCTGGTGCGCCGCCGGCGGTGAACATCAGCGTGTAGCTGTTGAGCACGCCCAAGCGGAAGGCCTCGGTCTGGCCCTCGCCATAGTTGACGATGTAGGTCAGCTCGTTGTTGGTCGACGTGATCTGGTTGAGCAGGCTGCGGTAGAACGGGCCGCCGGAGTTGCCCTCGTTGTTGTCGCGGTAGAACCAGAGCCCCACGCTGCCCGCGCTGTTCGTGCCGCCGAAGTACTGCCAGTCCTTCAGGCGCAGGTTCGAGTAATGCTTGGAGCGCGTCTGGCCGGCGTTGGCGCTGCCGCTGGCAAAGCCGAAGACATCACTGGCCTCGACGGTGGTGTCGGTGCCGCGCAGGTCCTGCGGCCAGCTGCCGTTGGCGGCCAGGCCGCCCGGCGTGCCCGCGGGCCCGCCCTTGCCGAGCGCGCCGATGGGCACCCGCAGGATGTAGCGCACGAGGTTGAGGGTGTCGGGCTCCTCGGTGAAGTAGGTGCCCATGTAGACGCGCGGCTCACCCGCCTTGGCCATGTAGTAGTGGCGCAGCACCTTGCCGCTGCTGCTGAAGACGGTCACCGTGACCTTGACGTAGGCGCCCCCCGTCACTGCGCCGCCGTTGGCCGTCGAGGCCGGTGTCGCCACACCCGTGCTGCTGAGCATCTGCGCCTGCACATCCACGGCAGACACGTTGCTGTAGAGGAAGTCGAAGCCCGAGTTCAGCTGGGAGCCGCGCGTGCCGTCCGTGTATTGCACGCCGTTGTAGAGCAGGCTTGAGATGTCGCCCTTGGACTGCGTGCTGGAGCCGCTGTCATAGGCCATGACCTTGAACACCAGCCCACCGCCGGTGTCCACCTGGTACTGCACCTTGGCGGCGTTGCCGCCGTCGTGCAGCGTCGTGAGGCTGAGGGCGGCCGAGGCCGGGGCGGCCGCTGCGATGAACCCGCCCGCGAGGGCGAGCGCAGCCAGCCGGCGAGCCTGCCGGCAGAGGTTGTCGATCCACATGTTTGTCTCCTGGGATCCGACCGTCTATACGGCTGCGCGGCCGGTAACGCCGCGTCATTGCGGCGGCGCAGTCTAGGAGGCAGGGGCACGGCCCCGGTGCTCAAGTTCTTGAGTGATTCGGCCCTGGCAGGCCCAGCCGCCGGTGCTCTTGCATGAGCCGGTGCGCGAGGGCCTCGGCCCAGAGCGCGTAGCCGGCCGGGTTGGGATGAAAGCCGTCGGCCGCCATCAGCCGCGCGGCATCGCGCTGCATGGCCTCGGGCAGGTGCAGCAGGTGGCGGTGGGGCTGGCCGTGCAGGGCGCGGGCCAACGCGGCGTTCAAGCGAGCCGCCTGCCGACCGAAGAACCAGCGCAGGGGCTGCGGCAGCAGCGGGAAGCGGTGCATGGGCGGGGCCGCGCAGTGGATGCACACGCGCACGCCCGCACGTGCGCTGGCCAGGGCATGGATGCGGTCCAGTGCGGCGAGGGTCTCGGCGTGGCGCACCTGCTCCACCACGTCGTTCACGCCGAGGGCCGTGATCAGCACGTCAGCCGGGGCCACGTCGGCCTGCTCCAGCGCAGCAAGTGCTTGCGCGCTGCGGTGCCCGCTGGCGGCGACGAGCTGCCAGCCCACGGGCTGGCCCAGCCGGGCGGCCAGCACGCGGGCCAGTTGGCCCGCGAGGGCTTCGTCCTGGTGGGCGGCGCCGACCCCGGCGGCGGAGGAATCGCCCACGATGAGCAGGCGCAGCGCCGCACCCGGCGCCGCGCGGGGCCCGGTGGCTTCGGGCAGGCGCAATGCGGTGGCCCGCACGCGCCGCCCCTGCCAGAGCAGCACCGGCCCCAGCAGAACCTTGGCGATCACTGGAACTTGGAGAAGTCCGGCGCGCGCTTCTGGAAGAAGGCCTGGAAGGCTTCCATGGCCTCGGGGCTGCGCAGGCGGGCGCCGAAGATCTCGGCCTCGCGGGCGATGGCGGCCTTGACGGCCTCCTGCTGCGGCTCGCGGATCAGCCGCTTGCTGTCGCGCACGGCACCCGGGGCGAGGTTGTTGAAGCGCTCGGCCACGCGGCGGGCGTGGTTGACGACCTCGCTGCCCGGCAGCACGCGGTTGGCGATGCCGCACTCCACGGCCTGCTCGCCGGTGAAGGGGTCGCCCAGCAGCAGCTTCTCGGCCGCGCGGCGGTTGCCCATCAGCTGCGGCACGACGAGGCTGGAGGCGAACTCCGGCACCAGGCCCAGGCCCACGAAGGGCATGGCCAGGCGGGCGTCGTCAGCCACGAAAACGAGATCGCAATGCAGCAGCAGCGTCGTGCCGATGCCGATGGCCGCACCCGTCACGGCGGCGACCACGGGCTTGGTGCTGTTGACCAGCGCGTGCATGAACTGGAAGACCGGCGCATCGGCACCGCGCGGCGGCGCCGCCATGAAGTCCTCCAGGTCGTTGCCGGACGTGAAGATGCCCGGCTGACCCATGATCAGCACGGCACGCACAGCCGCGTCGTCGTCTGCCGCGCGCAGCGCGTCGGCCATGGCCTGGTACATGGCCTGGGTGATGGCGTTCTTCTTCTCGGGGCGGGCGATCTCGATGGTCGCCACGCCGTTGACGGTGTAGGTCTTGATGGTCATGAGTGGATCCTGGTGCGAAGGGCCATGAACACAGCCACAGAGGCACTGAGGCACAGAGGGCGCATCACGCAATTCTCTCTGTGGCTCTGTGCCTCTGTGGCTGAATCCTGCGGTGAACGTCAGGCCGTGGCCGTCTTGGCCTGGAACTGGGTCCAGTGGTTGGCGAGGTGCATGAGGTGGGCTCGCTCGTACTGTGCCTTGGTCAGCTCGCCATACGCGAAGTGGGGCCGAAGCGCGCCCTGGAAGCCGGCGAAGGCCTCCATGGCATCCAGCAGGCGCTGGACCGACAGCTTGAGCGCCTGTGCGCCGTCCAGCGCGGGTGCGCCGGGGATGGGCTCCGAGAGGTCGTGGCTCATCGCGCCGCGCGCATTGAACACCGCGAACGCGGCCGAGCCGACGGTGGAGCGGAACCAGGCGCCCTTGAGCGCCGGGAAGCCCTGCATCGAGAACTCGATGCTCTGCGCCAGATGCTGCAGCACCTGGCTCAGGTTCCAGGGGTTGCCCTGGACGACCTTCTCGCTGAAGAGCAGGTCCAGCACCGCCTGCTGGCCCTGCTGCCACGTGACGAAGGTGCTGAGGCGGCCACTGCAGCCCGTGAGCTGGGTGGCCGCGACCGGCGTCGCGAGCAAGACCGCGGACGAACGGAGGAGTTTTCGACGGTTCATGCGAGGTCTTGTCTCTCGTTGGGCAGCATCCTGCGCAGGATAGTGCCTTCCCCAGCGGCCCTCGCGGATCCGGCTTTGCCGGGCCAACGAGGGCGCTCCCTTGAAGGTGGCCGGCGAAGCCGGTAGGGGTGGGCCGTTCAGAGCCTTTCGAAAATGCCGGCGGCGCCTTGGCCGGCGCCAACGCACATGGTCACCATGCCGTACTTGCCGCCCGTGCGGCGCAGGCCGTGGATGACGGAAGCCGCGCGGATGGCACCGGTGGCGCCCAGCGGGTGGCCCAGGGCGATGGCGCCGCCGTTGGGGTTGACCTTGGCGCGGTCGAGCTCGAAGCCCTTGCTGTCCAGGTCGTTGAGCACGGCCAGGCTCTGCGCGGCGAAGGCTTCGTTGAGCTCCACCCAGTCCAGGTCCTTGGCGCTGATGCCAGCGGCCTTCAGCGCCGCCGGGATGGCTTCGATCGGGCCGATGCCCATGATCTCGGGCGGCACGCCGCGCACGGCGAAGGACACGAAGCGGGCCAGCGGCGTCAGGTTGTAGCGCTTGAGCGCGGCTTCGCTGACGATGATCAGGCCGCCGGAGCCGTCCGACGTCTGCGAGCTGTTGCCGGCGGTGACGCTGCCCTTGGCGGCGAACACGGGCTTGAGCTTGGCCAGGCCTTCCAGCGACGTGTCGGGGCGGGCGCCTTCGTCGAGCTTGACGGTGCGGGTCTTGATGTTGACGGTGCCGTCCGCCAGGTTGGGCGTGCGCTCGATGACGTCGAAAGGCGTCATCTCGGCGTCGAAGTAGCCCGCCTGCATGGCGGCCACGGCACGGCGGTGCGATTCCACCGAGAAGGCGTCCTGCGCCTCACGGCTGATCTTCCACTGCGCGGCGACCTTCTCGGCCGTCAGGCCCATGCCGTAGGCGATGCCGATGTTCTCGTCCTTCTCGAAGATCAGCGGCGACAGGCTCGGCTTGTTGCCGCCCATCGGGATCATGGACATCGACTCCACGCCACCGGCGAACATCACGTCGGCCTCGCCCACGCGGATGCGGTCGGCGGCCATCTGCACGGCGGTGATGCCGGAGGCGCAGTAGCGGTTGATCGTCACGCCGCCCACCGTCGGGCCGAAGCCGGCCAGCACGGAGGCCACGCGGGCGATGTTCATGCCCTGCTCGCCTTCGGGGAAGGAGCAGCCGACGATGGCGTCTTCAATCGCCTTGGCTTCCAGGCCCGGGGCCTGGGCGAGTGCCGCCTGCATCACCTTGACGAGCATCTCGTCAGGGCGCGTGTTCTTGAAGTAGCCCCGGCCGCTCTTGCCGATAGGCAGACGGGTGGCGGCGACGATGTAGGCGTCTTGGACTTGCTTGCTCATGGTCTTTCCTTTCAAGGCCCTCGCGGGCCTCTCGTTGTTCAAGCCTGGGGCTTCTCTTTGGGCACCCAGGCCCAGACAAATTCACACTGGATCGGCTCGATGCCGGCTTCATCGGTGACCGTGACGGCGACGGTCACTTCACCCTTGGTCTCGCGGGCGAGCAGCGCGCGCTGCTCGGCGGTCAGGTGCGCCTGGGCACGCAGGGCCCCGGTCGCGCGCTTCTTGAACGCGACGTTCAGGCTCTTGCACAGCGGCAGGCAGTCGTCGCGCACATTCATGCCGACGACCATGCCGGTGGCGGTTTCGGCCACCAGCGTCATGGCCGCCGCGTGCACGCCGCGGATGTGGTTCTGCACCGGCCGCCGGTTGGCGATGCGGATGTCGCTGCGCTCGGGCGTGAGCGCGACGAAATCCAGCCCCGCGGTGCCGGTGAGCGGCACCGCGCGGCGCAGCGCGAAGTTGCGCGCGGCGCTGCGCAGCGGGGCGGGCAGGCCGTCCAGCTTGGCGAGGGTGCGTTGAAGCCGGTTCATGACCTGGCTCAGTTGCGGACGGGCTTGCCCGTTTGCAACATGCCCATGATCCGCTCTTGCGTCTTGGGGTTGTCCAGCAGCGAGCAGAAGTGCTTGCGCTCCAGGGCCATCAGGTACTCCTCGGTCACCAGGGAACCCGCCTCGACCTCGCCACCGCAGACCACGTCGGCGATCGCCGCGGCCAGGTGGTAGTCGTGCGCGCTGACGAAGCCGCCGTCACGCATGTTGGCGACCTGGCCCTTGATGGTGGCGATGCCGCTGCGGCCCGCGACCGGGAACACGGCCTTGTGCGGCGGGCGGTAGCCGGCCTCGGCCATGCCCTTCACGGTGGCCGTGGCCACGTGCAGCAGCTCGTCCTTGTGCGGGACGATGATGTCGCTGTCCAGCAGGAAGCCGTTCTTCTTCGCCTCGTGCGCCGAGGTCGCGACCTTGGCGGTGGCGGCGGTCAGGAAGCCGTCCTTCAGGAAGCTCAGGATGTCGGCACCGGCATTGCCGGCGGCGGCCATCTCGGCGGCACGGCGGGCGATGTAGGTCAGGCCGCCGGCACCCGGCACGAGGCCGACGCCGACTTCCACGAGGCCCACATAGCTCTCGACGTGCGCCACGCGGCGCGCGCAGTGGATGGCCAGCTCGCAGCCACCCCCCAGCGCCAGGCCGCGCATCGCGGCGACGACCGGCACGCTGGCGTAGCGGATGCGCAGCATGGCGTCCTGCAGCTTCTTCTCTTCCGGGGCGATGCCCTTGCTGCCCATCTTCATGAAGACGGGCATCAGGCTTTCCAGGTTGGCGCCCGCCGAGAACACGTCGTCCGGCGACCAGACCACGAGGCCCTTGTACTGGCTTTCAGCAATCTCGACCGCCTTGAGCAGGCCCTCGGTCACGGCCGGGCTGATCAGGTGCAGCTTGGCGGTGATGGAGGCGATGACGACCTCGCCGTCCAGCGTCCAGACGCGTACTTCATCGTTCTTGAACAGCTCGGTGCCGCTCTTGAGCGGGTCGGCCGCGCCGGATCCCAGCAGGGCCTCGGGGAAGGCCTGGCGCTGGTAGACGGGCAGCGCGCTGCGCGGCTTGAAGACGCCTTCGGCGGCGCTCCACGAACCCTGCGGCGTGTGCACGCCACCGGCCTCGGCCACGGGGCCTTCCGTCACCCAGGCGGGCAGCGGGGCGCTGGAGAGGGTCTTGCCGTCGGCGATGTCGGCCGAGATCCACTCGGCGACCTGCTTCCAGCCGGCGGCCTGCCACAGCTCGAACGGGCCTTGGCTGCTGCCGAAGCCCCAGCGCATCGCGAAGTCGATCTCGCGGGCGGTGTCGGCGACGGTGGCCAGGTGCACGGCGCAGTAGTGGAAGCTGTCACGCAGGATGGCCCACAGGAACTGGGCCTGCGGGTTGGTCGATTCGCGCAGCAGCTTCAGGCGGTCGGCCGGGGCCTTCTTGAGCATGCGCGCGACGATCTCGTCGGCCTTCTTGCCGCCGGCCACGTACTCGCCGGTGGCGAAGTCCAGGCGCTGGATGTCCTTGCCGACCTTCTTGTAGAAGCCCGCGCCCGTCTTCTGGCCGAGCGCGCCCTTCTGGATCAGGCCCGCCAGCACGGCCGGGGTGGCATAGGTGCTGTAGAAGGGGTCGTCCTTCAGGTTGTCCTGCATCGTCTTGACGACGTGGGCCATGGTGTCCAGGCCGACGACGTCTGCGGTGCGGAATGTGCCGGAGCTGGCGCGGCCGAGCTTCTTGCCGGTCAGGTCGTCCACCACGTCCACCGTCAGGCCGAACTTCTCGGCCTCGATCATCGTGGCCATCATGCCGGCGATGCCGACGCGGTTGGCGACGAAGTTGGGCGTGTCATGGGCGCGCACGACGCTCTTGCCGAGCGACGTCGTCACGAAGGCCTCGAGCTCGTCGAGGATGTGCGGCTGCGTGGTGGGCGTGTTGATCAGCTCCACCAGCGCCATGTAGCGCGGCGGGTTGAAGAAGTGGATGCCGCAAAAGCGCGGCTTGATGTCTTCCGGCAGCACCTCGGAAAGCTTGGTGATGGACAGGCCCGAGGTGTTGGACGCCACGATGGCGTGCGGCGCCACGAACGGCGCGATCTTGGTGTAGAGGTCGAGCTTCCAGTCCATGCGCTCGGCGATGGCCTCGATGACGAGGTCGCAGCCCTTGAGCAGCTCCAGGTGCTCCTCGTAGTTGGCGGGCTGGATCAGCGCGGCTTCCGACGCATCACCCAGCGGGGCCGGCTTGAGCTTCTTCAGGCCATCGACGGCCTTGGTCACGATGCCGTTCTTCGGGCCTTCCTTGGCAGGCAGGTCGAACAGCACGACGGGCACCTTGCAGTTGACGAGGTGGGCGGCGATCTGCGCGCCCATCACGCCGGCGCCCAGCACGGCGACCTTGCGGACTTGGAATCGACTCATTGATTTCTCCTTGGGTGTTCGTTCACTCGACGCGGATCCACGTCTGTGTGCGGTAGAAGGGGCCGATGTAGCCGCGCATCTCCAGTTTCTTGCCACCGTCCACGGGCTTCAGGCGCGTGCGGTAGGTCTTGCCGTTGTTGGGATCGAGGATCTCGCCATGCCCCCAGATGCCTTCACCGTCGGGCTTCACGCCGCGGATGATCTGCAAGCCCAGCACCGGCTGGTTCTTGCGGTCGTCCGTGCACTTGTCGCATTTGGCATCGCCGGTGTCCTTGGGGTCCAGCAGTTTCTCGATGCTGCCCACGAGGGCGCCCCCCTGTTCGCTGATGCGAACCAGCGACTTCGCGGTTTTGCCGTCGTCGTCGATGGTCTTCCACAGGCCCACGGGTGAGGTCTGCGCGAACGCAAACGCGGGCATCAGCAGGGCAGCAGCGAACAGGAATTTCATCGGGGCATCCTTGTCGTCAGGCAGTGGTGGATGGGCGCTCAGAACAGCGCTTCGTCCATTTCCATCAGCGGCTTCAGGCCAGCGCGGCAGGTGCGGATCAGCGAGGCCGTCTCGGGCAGCAGCTTGGCGAAGTAGAAGCGCGCCGTGGCCAGCTTGGCGGTGTAGAACGGGTCGCCGGAGTCCTTCTTGGCCAGCGCGATCTTGGCGGCCTGGGCGAAGAAGTAGGCAAAGCACATGTGGCCCACCACGCGCAGGTAGTCCACGGCCGCGGCGCCGACTTCGTCGGGGTTGCCGAAGGCCTTCATGCCGATTTCCTGCGTGAGCTTGTTGACCTTGTCGCCGAGGTCGGCGAGCGGGTTCACGAACTCCTGCATGGCCTCGTTGGTGCCCTCTTCCTCGATGAAGGCGGCGATCTTCTTGCCGAACTTCTTCAGCGTGGCGCCGTTGTTGCCCAGCACCTTGCGGCCCAGCAGGTCCAGCGACTGGATGGTGTTGGTGCCCTCATAGATCATGTTGATGCGCGCATCGCGCACGTACTGCTCCATGCCCCACTCGTGGATGAAGCCGTGGCCGCCGTACACCTGCATGCAGTGCGACGTGGCGAGCCAGCCGTTGTCGGTGATGAAGGCCTTGATGATGGGCGTGAGCAGCGCGACTTCGGCGTCGCATTCCTTGCGCTCGTCCTCGTCGTCGCTCTTGAGCGCCTTGTCCAGCTGCAGCACGGTGTAGCCCTGCAGCATGCGGCCGCCTTCGGCGAAGGCGCGGGCGGTCAGCAGCATCTTGCGCACGTCGGGGTGCACGATGATGGGATCGGCCGCCTTCTCGGGCGCCTTCGGGCCGGACAGCGCGCGCATTTGCAGGCGGTCCTTGGCGTAGGCCACGGCGTTCTGGTAGGCCACTTCGGTCAGGCCGAGGGACTGGTTGCCCACGCCCAGGCGGGCGGCGTTCATCATCACGAACATGGCGGCCAGGCCCTTGTTGGGCTCGCCGACCAGGGTGCCGGTGGCGCCTTCCAGCACGATCTGGGCGGTGGCGTTGCCGTGGATGCCCATCTTGTGCTCGAGGCCCGCGCAGAAGACCCGGTTGCGCTCACCGAGGCTGCCGTCGGCGTTCACGTGGAACTTGGGCACGATGAAGAGCGAGATGCCCTTGGAGCCGACGGGCGCGTCCGGCAGGCGGGCCAGCACGAGGTGGACGATGTTGTCCGCCAGGTCGTGCTCACCGGCCGAGATGAAGATCTTGGCGCCGGTGATCTTGTAGGTGCCGTCGGCTTGCGGCTCGGCCTTGGTGCGCAGCAGGCCCAGGTCGGTGCCGCAGTGCGGCTCGGTCAGGCACATCGTGCCCGTCCACTCGCCGCTGGTCAGCTTGGGCAGGTAGAGCGCCTTTTGCTCGGGCGTGCCATGGGCGTGCAGGGCCTCGTAGGCGCCGTGCGAGAGGCCGGGATACATCGTCCAGGCCTGGTTGGCCGAGTTCAGCATCTCGTAGAAGAACTGGTTAACGAGGTGCGGCAGGCCCTGGCCGCCGTACTCGGGGTCGCAGGACAGAGCTGGCCAGCCGCCTTCGACGTACTGCTTGTAGGCTTCCTTGAAGCCCTTGGGCGCCGTCACCTCGTGCGTGGCCTTGTCGAGGGTGCAGCCCTCGGCGTCGCCGCTCAGGTTGATCGGGGCGATGACTTCGGCGGCGAACTTGCCACCTTCCTCGAGCACCGCGTTGATCGTGTCGGCGTCGATGTCCTCGTGGCCGGGCAACATCTTCAGCTCGTCGACGACGTTCAGCAGCTCGTGCATGACGAACTGCATGTCACGCATGGGCGGGGTGTACTGGGGCATCGGGTACTCCTGGGACTACGGTGGGGTGGTGAATCGGTGTCAGCGCCGCGCGGCGCCGTTCTTGGATGCGGGGCGGCTGCGGTCGACCTCCAGCCCCAGCGGTGTGGCGTAGAACTGGATGGTTCGCTCGAAACCGTTGCCGGCCCGCGACAGCGCGCCGGGGATGCGCATGAAGCGCGCGTCGTGATGCAGGGACAGGATCAGGCCGTGCAGCTCGAAGACGATCTGGTCGACGTCGGCGTCCGCGCGCAGGTGACCTTCCTGCACCGACAGCACGATCGCCTTGTGCAGCGCCGCATGCCAGGCCTTGACCATGCCGACGAGGGCGTCGCGCACGGGGCCGGGCCGGTCGTCGAACTCGACGGCGCCGCTGATGTAGATGCAGCCCGAGTCCACCTCGACCGACACGCGGCGCACCCAGCGCTCGAACATCGCGCGCAGGCGCGGCAGGCCGCGCGGCTCGCGGATGGCGGTGAAAAAGACTTCTTCCTCGAACTTGGCGTGGTACTCGGTCACCACGGCAATCTGCAGCTCCTCGCGGGAGCCGAAGTGCGCGAAGACGCCGGACTTGCTCATGGCCGTCACGTCCGCCAGCGCGCCGATGGACAAGCCCTCCAGGCCCATGTGCGAGGCCAGCCCCAGCGCCGCTTCGAGGATGGCCGCGCGGGTCTGCTGGCCCTTTTGCAGCGAACGCGCAACGCGCGCCGGCTTGGGCGAGCGCAGCGGGGCGGCTTTCTTGGCAGGGACGGGCAGCGTGCTCACGAACAGACGGGCAGGAATAAAACGAACGATCGTTCTATTTTGCAGGTCGCTCCCGCGACAGCGCCAGCGCAGTCCGACTAAATCCTAGGGTGATGTGCCTAAAACTGCCTGCAACCTAGGGTTCACCCGAGGGAGATCGCTTGTCATGACCCTGCGCTTGAGCCCTGGCCCGGATCTCGCTAGGCTCCGGGCAGGAGGTGTTTCCCTGTGGATGTGCTCCAACTCGATGTCTCTGGCCGGCCCCAGTCCTGGATCACGACGCGCGAAGCGGCCGTGCTCTATGCCAGCGATGGCGTGGCGTGGACGCTGGGGGACCCCTGCCAGGTGCTGCGCGGCGGCATGCAGCGCATCACCGGGCGGCAGTCGCGCATCGAGGTGCACCCCATCATCGCCGTGCGCGGGGCCGTGCCCAGCCGGGCGTGGCGCCAGGCACCCGCGCTCACCAACGGCAAGCTCTTCGTGCGCGACCGCTTCATCTGCGCCTACTGTGGCCACCGCTTCCTGCCCGAAGACCTCACCCGCGAGCACATCCAGCCCACGTCGCGCGGCGGGCAGGACAGCTGGATGAACTGCATCACCGCCTGCAAGTCGTGCAACGGCCGCAAGGGCAGCCGGCTGCCGGAAGAGGCGCACATGAGCCTGCTCTACCTGCCCTATGTGCCCAGCCTCCATGAGGACATGATCCTCAGAGGCCGCCGCATCCTAGTCGACCAGATGGAATTCCTGCTCGCCAGCGTCCCCCGAACTTCGCGTTTGCACGGTTGACACCGTACGCGTAAAGAGTTGTAGCCCGGCGCACCAAGCCGTCAACGCGCGGACAATTCGACACGTTGGGCACCTGCCTTGCCCCTAGGAGATTCGAATGTCCAAGCTCATGACTTCCCTCACCCTCGCCGTCGCTGCCCTGCTGTCGGCCTGCTCCACGACCAGCCCCGATGTGGTCCAGCGCGGTGACGCGCAGCGCCTGTCGCAGGTGCAGGACGCCACCGTGCTGTCGTCCCGCCCCGTCACCGTCGACGGCTCGCAAAGCGGCATCGGCGGCGTGGCCGGCGGCGTGACGGGCGCCATTGCCGGCAGCTCGGTCGGTGGCCGCCGCGAGGGCCAGGTCGTTGGCGTGCTGGGTGCCGTGGCCGGCGCCGTCATCGGCAACGCCATCGAGCGCTCCGCCACGAAGGAAGAAGCGCTCGAGATCATCGTCCAGCTGCGCAACGGCGAGCGCCGCGCCATCATCCAGGCCAAGGGTGCCGAGAACTTCAACAGTGGAGACCCGGTCGTGCTCGTCACCACCGGCGGCAAGACCCGCGTGACGCGCGCCCCGGCCGTCACGCCCGCCGCACCGGCCAGCAACGGCTGACCCGGCCGCCAACAGGCACACAATGGCGGGCTTCCTGCCCGCCATTGCCATGTCTGAAATCGACTCCGACCCCATTTTTGAAGCGCGCCTGTGGCGCGACAACGGCTGGACCGCCCAGGTCATCAAGAACGAAGACGATGAAGGCTGGGCGGTGGCCATGTTCAAGGCGGGCGAAAGCGAGCCGGCGCTCGTCGGCCCCTGGACGATGGGGCGCGACAAGAAGAACCCCAAGCCGCTGGACGTCAATGCGTTCAACACGCTGGTCAAGACGGCCTCCGAGGTCATCCGCCGGCACGAGCAGCAGCTGCACGCACAGCTGAACAAGGCGCTGTACGTCGCCCGCGAGGGCAACTGGCTGAAGATCTCGCTGGAGATCGTGCCGGCCGAAGACGACCCCTACGCCTGGCTGCGCGCCCACGACGCCGCGGGCGAGCAGCTGGCGCAGGTCAAGGTCTCCGCCGGTTTCCGGCTCAGCCAGAGCGCCGCCGAAAGCTGGGTCGACGGCGGCTTCGAACGCCCCGCCGGGCGGGACTGACTCAGGCGAGCTCCACCACCACCAGCGCCGCCTCGTCGCGCGGCAGCGCCTGCATCCGGGCGCCGTCCGGCGCGATGACGACGCTGCCTCCAAAACCCTGCGGCCCCGGCAGGTTCAGGCCCTCGGGCCAGTTGCTTTGCACCACCCATGCCCCGAGCGCCATGGCCAGCCTGCGCGCACCGGCGCGGTAGGCCTCGCACAGCGCCGCCTGCTCGGCGTCGGACTCCCCGATGTAGCTGGGCCAGAAGATCACGCGCGGGCCCGCCTCGCCCGCACCACCTGCAAGCTCGGCGAGCAGGGCATCCACGTCCAGCATCTCGCGGCACAGCACCGACGTGACCTGCAGCCCCGCCAGCGAAGTCCAGCCGCGGGCGCCGCCCGCCGCAAAAAAAGTCGCCTCGCTCGGCGTGAGCCCGCGCTTGTGCACCCGGCCGACCTCCCGGCCCTGCGCATCGATGTAAACGTGGCTGTTGAACACCGCGCCGTCCGCCGTGACCGTCGGCAGGCCCACAGCCGCGGCCACCCCGAGCCGGCCACACGCCGCACGCAACTGCGCCTCGGCATCGGCCAGGGCCGTCGCATCGACGAGTTCAGGCAACCGGCGGTGAAACCCCGTCACTGCCAACTCCGTGCACACACAGCCGGCGGCCCCCGCAGCCGCCGCCGCGTCCAGCGCCGCCAGCGTCTCGCCGAGGTTGCCCGCCAGCGTCCAGTGCATGCGCGGCTGGGCGATGGCCCAGCGCGGCGCCGTCACGCAGCGATCTCGAAGGTCAGCCCGGCCCGCGCATGCAGGCGGCGTACCAGAGCCAGGCCCATGGCGCTGCCCGGGGTCCAGACACCGCCCGGCGTGGCCGCGCGGTCCACGTCACGCAGCAGGCACAGCGCCGCTTCGCTGATGAGTTTGCAGGTCGAGCCGTAGCCCGGGTCCCGGTCGCCCTTGACGACGGCCCGCAGCGTCTGCCCGCCCGCTGCCTTCCCCGTGAACCACACCTCGTAGCGCCCGGCCTCGCGCGCCGCTGCATTCGGCCCGTCGCCCGGCTGCGTCAGCACGAAGCGGCGCAGCAGCGCCCGCGTCGGCGTGAAGCCCAGCGCCAGGTTCTGCAACTTGGTGAAGCGCGCGAGTGCATGGGCCTTCTTGCGCCCCTTGTCGCCCTGACCCGGCTTGCCGGTGAGCATCTTCTCGCTGTAGATGAAGCCCTCGCCCCAGGGGTGGCCCCGCAGCGCGTTGCTGCGGTGCACGTTCTTCGTGTTGATGGTGGCCATCACGAAAGGGCCGGTCCAGGCGTCCGCCCAGTCGTCGAAATCGGCGCCCTGGTCGCCAGGCTGCTTGGGGCCCTTGAAGCCACCCGACAGCGAGAACGGGTTGACCATCACCTTGATCAGCCCCGGCTCACGACGAATGGCCTCGATGGTCTCCATCATGCTGGCCAGCGTGCCGCCCGACGCCCCGCCCTTGAGCCGCGCCACGCGGCCTCGCACCTCGGCCAGGGGCGCGCCGAAGCGCGCCTGAGCCTCGGCCTGCAGGTAGACCACGCCGAGGTCGAAGGGAATGGAGTCGAAGCCGCAGGAGAACACGATGCGCGCGCCGCTCTGGCGGGCCAGCGGCGTGAGCTTGTCGATCATGCGCGCCATCCACAGCGGTTCGCCGCAGAGGTCGACGTAGTCCGTGCCAGCCTCGGCGCAGGCCGTCGCCAGCGGCTCGCCGTGCAGCTGGTAGGGGCCGACGGTCGTGATGACGACCTTCGTGCGCGCGACCAGCGCCTTCAGCGACGCCGCGTCAGCCGCATCGGCCTTGAGCAGCGCGACGGACGGCGGCAGGTGCAGCGCATCGCGCACCTGGCCGAGCTTGTCCAGGCTGCGCCCGGCGATGGCCCAGCGGGCCCCGTCGGCGCCGCTCAGGTGCAGGTACTCGGCCACCAACCGGCCGGTGAAGCCGGTGGCGCCGAAGACGACGAGATCGAACTCCCGGGCGTCGCGGCTCATTCGGCCCTCCCCTTCATGGCCAGCCAGTCGCTGCGCAGCAGGCTCAGCGCATGGCAGTCGACGTACTCGCCCGCGACGAACACGATGCCGCGCTGGATGCCCTCGTGCTTGAAGCCGCACTTCTCGGCCACGCGCCGCGAGGCATGGTTGTGCACCGACATGCCGCACGACAGCCGGTTCACCGGCCAGTTCTCGAACAGGTAGTCCACCAGCAGGCCGGCGGCCTCGGTGGCCAGGCCTTGGCCGCGCATGGACACGTCGGCCAGCGTCCAGCCGATCTCGCGGGCGGTGGTGTAGCGCGCCGCCGCGAAGTGCACGACGCTGCCGATGACGCTGTCGTCCAGCAGGTGGCAGATCAGCAGCCGCTCGGCGTCCTCGTTGGCGAAGCCGTTGTCCTTCCAGCGCTGCTCGATCGCGTGGGGCGTGGTCATGCGCGAGCCCATGAACGGCCCCTGCACCTGCGGGTCGCTCACCGTGCGCTTGAGCCAGGGCAGGTCTTCTTCGGTCACGTAGCGCAGGCCGACGCGTTGTCCTCTGAGCATGCAGTGGTTCCTTGAACGAAAAAGCCCGGCCGAAGCCGGGCCGGATGCAGAGTGTGCCTCGTCAGAAGTGAATGCCGCGCATCATCTGCTGCAGCGCGATCGCCTCGGGCGACAGGCCGCCCTTGCCCTTCTCGCCCTTGGCCGCGTCGCTGTCCGGGAACATGCGGAAGGTCGTGTTCATGACGATCTGCGCGATGCGCGGCGCCGCGGCGTGCAGCAGCTCGCCCGAGATGCCCAGACGCGTGGCGATGCGCACCGGCTTGCTGATGCAGGCCTGCGCGATCATGTCGCCGGCCTCCTCCGGCGACAGCGTCGGCACGTTGTTGTAGATCTTGGTAGGCGCGATCATCGGCGTGCGCACCAGCGGCATGTTGATGGTGGTGAAGGTGATGCCGGTGTCCGCGAACTCGCTGGAGGCGCAGCGCGTCCAGGCGTCCAGCGCGGCCTTGGAGGCCACGTAGGCGCTGAAGCGCGGCGCGTTCGTCAGCACGCCGATGGAGCTGATGTTCACCACATGGCCGCGGCGCTTGGCCACCATGCCGGGCAGCAGGCCCATGGTCACGCGCAGGCAGCCGAAGTAGTTGAGGTCCATCGTCCGCTGGAAGTCGTGGAAGCGGTCGTAGCTGCTCTCGATGGCGCGGCGGATGGAGCGGCCGGCGTTGTTGATGAGGAAATCCACGCCGCCGAAGTTGGTCGTGCACCACTCGATCAGCGACGCGCAACCTTCCTCGTCGGCGATGTCGCAGGCAAAGGCGTGGATCTGGGCGTTCTTGCCAGCCTTGTCCTTGATCTCCTTGACGGCCTCGTCGAGCTTGATCTGGTCGCGTGCACAGATCAGCGTGATGGCGCCCGCCTCGGCGAACTTGGTGGCTGCCGCCAGGCCGATGCCCGACGAGCCGCCGGTGACGAGCACCACCTTGCCGCCGGTCGCGCCGCGCAGGCTGCGGTCGATGAAGAGGTCGGGGTCGAGATGACGCTCCCAGTAGTCCCACAGACGCCAGGCGTAGTCGTTCAGGTCGGGGCAGGCGATGCCCGAGCCCTTGAGCGCGGCCTCGGTGTCACGGCAGTCGAAGCGCGTGGGGTAGTTGATGAAGGTGAACATGTCCTCGGGCAGGCCGAGGTCCTTCATGACGGCGTTGCGGATGCGGCGCACCGGCGCCAGCGCCATCAGGCCCTTCTTGACGCTCTTGGGGATGAAGCCCATCAACGCGGCGTTGATGAAGAGGTTCATCTTGGGCGCGTGCGCAGCCTTGCTGAAGATGTCCAGCACGTCGCCGACGCGGTAGCCCTTCGGGTCCACGAGGTGGTAGCAGCCCTGGCCCTTGGTGACCTTGTGCGAGATGTGGTCGAGCGCGTTGACGACGAAGTCCACCGGCACGATGTTGATGCGGCCACCCTCCAGGCCGATGCTGGGCATCCAGGGCGGCAGGATCTGGCGCATGCGCTGGATCAGCTTGAAGAAGTAGTAAGGCCCGTCGATCTTGTCCATCTCGCCGGTGGTGGAGTCGCCCACCACGAGCGCGGGGCGGTAGACCGTCCAGGGCCGCTTGCACTCCTTGCGCACGATCTTCTCGCTCTCGTGCTTGGTCATGAAGTACGGGTGGTCGAGGTTCTCGGCCTCGTCGAACATGTCCTCGCGGAACACGCCTTCGTACAGGCCCGCCGCGGCGATGGAGCTCACGTGGTGCACATGACCCGCGTCGATCGCCTGCGCGAACTCGACCATGCTGCGGGTGCCCTCGATGTTCACGGCCACCTGCGAGTCTTCATCAGCGCCGAGGTCGTACACGGCGGCCAGGTGGTAGAGGTGGTCGATCTGGCCCTTCAGGCTCTTGATGACGTCGCTGGCCACGCCGAGCTTCTTGCTCGTGAGGTCGCCGTAGATGGGAATCGCCCGCGTCTTGCTGACGCCCCAGTAGGCCAGCAGGTCCGGCAGCTTGCCCGCGCTTTCCTCGCGCATCAGGAAGTAGACCGTGCTGCCGCGGCGGGCCAGCAGCTTCTTGACGAGCCGCTTGCCGATGAATCCGGTGGCGCCAGTGACGAAATACTGCATGCGGGTCTCCTGCTTGTTGAGGTTGTCAGGTCGATTCTTCACCAGGGTTTCAGCGCGCCCGGTGGGCACTTTCCCCAGGAAATGACGGAGCCTAGCGTAGAGCGCCCACACTAGGAATCGGCGTGCCATGCCGAAGTGCGCCCGCTACAGTCCCGTCAGCAATTCGCTCAACTGCAAGGACACTCCCCATGGTCAAGAAGCTCCAGAAGATGGCAGACAAGAAGAAGGCTGCGGCCGCCACCGGCTTCCCGGCCGGCCTGCTCGACAGCGCAATGGCACACAACGTCAAGGACAGCGCCCAGCAGATCTGGGCCGCCGGTCTCGCCTCCTTCGCCAAGGCCCAGGGCGAAGGCTCCAAGGTCTTCGAGGCCCTCGTCTCGGAAGGACTCAAATTGCAGAAGAAGACCCAATCCGCCGCTGAAGAAAAGCTCAGCGCCGTCGCCACCAAGGTCAGCGGCATGGCCGGTGATGTCGGCTCCAAGGCCGGCCAGCACTGGGACAAGCTGGAATCCATCTTCGAGCAACGCGTCGCCAAGGCCCTGAAGAGCCTGGGCGTGCCGTCCGCCGGTGATGTCGAGAGCCTGATCAAGCGCATCGACGCCCTGGCCGTGTCGGCCGGCCTCAAGAAGGCCACGCCCGCCAAGGCGGCCAAGAAGGCCGTCGTCAAGAAGGCGGCTGCCGTGAAGAAGGCCGTGGCCAAGAAGGCCCCGGCTGCCAAGAAGGCCGTTGCCAAGGCTGCCGCCCCCGTGAAGGCAGCCGTCAAGACCGTCGCCAAGAAGGCCGCCCCGGCCAAGAAGGCGGCTGCCACACCCGCCAAGAAGGCCGCCGCCACCCCGGCGAAGAAGGCAGCTCCCGCCAAGAAGGCCCCGGCCGCCAAGAAGGCCGCCCCCGCCGCCGCCCCGGCCACCGAGACCTCGGCCCAGGCCTGATCCCGTCTGACTGACCTTTCTGCACCATGAGCCAACCACGCATCGGGTTGGCCCTGGCCGGCGGAGGCCCACTGGGCGCCATCTACGAAGTTGGCGCCCTTTGTGCTTTGGAGGAGGCCGTCGAGGGCCTGGACTTCACCGCCTGCGATGGCTACATCGGCGTCAGCGCCGGCGGCTTCATGGCCGCTGGCCTGGCCAACGGCATGACGCCGCGCCAACTCTGCGCCGCCTTCATCGAGAACACCGCCGAGCCGCCGGACCGCTTCGACCCCGCCGAGCTGCTGCAGCCCGCCTGGACCGAATTCGGCCAGCGCCTGCGCCTGCTGCCCAGCCTGCTGCGTGACGCGGCGCGCGAGGTGCTGGTGGAAGGCCGCTCGGTACTGGGCGCCGTCGAGCGGCTGGGGCGCGTGCTGCCGACCGGGCTGCTGTCGAGCGACCGCTTCGGCGAGGCACTCGACCGCGTCTTCGCCCTGCCCGGGCGCAGCAACGACTTCCGCAAGCTCCGCCACCGCCTCATCCTCGTCGCGACCGACCTGGACAGCGGCGAGGCCATTCCCTTCGGCGCCGAGGGCTGGGACCACGTGCCCATCTCGCAGGCCGTGCAGGCCAGCGCCGCGCTGCCGGGCCTGTTCCCGCCCGTGGAGATCGAGGGCCGCTATTTCGTGGACGGCGCGCTCAAGAAGACGCTGCACGCCTCCGTGCTGCTGGACCGCGGCCTGGACCTGCTCATCTGCCTGAACCCGCTCGTGCCCTACGCCAGCAACCGCCTGTCCTCGCGCGACGCCCGCTCGCGCCGGGCCCGCAAGCTCGCCAGCCGCCTGGGCCGCGCGCCGCAGCCGCGCATCCACCGCCTGGTGGATGGCGGCCTGCCGCTGGTGCTGTCGCAGACCTTCCGCTCCCTCATCCACTCGCGCCTGGAGCTGGGCATCCGCGGCTACGAACTGAGCCATCCGCAGACCGACATCGTGCTGTTCGAGCCCGACCCGCGCGACGCCGAGCTCTTCATGGCCAACACCTTCAGCTACCGCCAGCGCCGCCACCTCGCCGAGCACGCCTACCAGGCCACGCGCGAGCTGCTGCGCGAGCGTGCGGCCGACCTGGCGCCCAAGTTCGCGCGCGCCGGCCTGCGCCTGCGCGAGGACGTGCTGGCCAGCCGCGAGGCGCGCCTGCTGCCCGCACCGGGCGAGACGCGCATGCAGGAAGCCCTGCGCACGCTGCGCAGCACCCTCAGCGTGCTCGAGGCCCGCGCCCGCTAGGCATCGACCAGGCGGCGCGTGATGGCCGCCCGCAGCGGCGGCAGGTGGCGCGCCACATCGATCACGGCCCGGCGCAGCGCCAGCACCGGCGCACGGTCGTCGGTGAAGAAGCGCACCAGCGCGTTCGTGCCGGCGTACAGCGGCCCCGCAGCACGCCGGTGCTCGGCTTCGAACGCCAGCAGCGCGTCCATCCCGCCCGGGTCACAGCCCGGCTCGAGCCGGCGCGACAGCGCCTCGATGCCGTAGAGCCCAAGGTTGTAGCCATGCGCCGTGACCGGGTGCATGCCCACCGCCGCGTCGCCGATCAGCGCCAGGCGCGGCGCCACGAAACGCTCGGCCCACACGGCCACGAGCGGGTACACGTGGCGGGCCCCGTCCACGCGCATCGGCCCGAGGCGCCCCTCGGCCGCGGCCTCGATGGCCAGCGCCAGCTCCACGTCATCCATCGCGGCCAGCCGCGGCAGTTCCGCATTGGCCACGGTCCACACGGCCGAGGTGCGCCGCCCCGTCTTGGGCAGCAGGGCCAGCGTGTGGCCGGCCAGGAAGCACTCCTGGGCCACGCCGTCGTGGTCGCGCTCGTGGGACATCGGCACCAGCAGCGCGCTGCGACCGAAATCGTGGTGACACGCGCCGATGCCGGCCAGCCGGCGCAAGGGCGAGAAGCGGCTGTCGGCCGCCACGACGAGGGGCGCTGCGTGGCGCTCGCCGGCCCGCGTATCCACGCAGGCCGTGCCGTCCCGCCGCTCGAAGCCCACCACCACCTGCCCGCAGCGGATGTCGATGCCGCGCTGCTGCGCGCCGGCCCAGGCCGCGGCCCGCAACCGGTGGTTGGCGACCAGCCATCCCAGGTCCTGGCCACCGGCCTCGAAGGGCAGCGGCGTGCGCGAGCCGCTGGAGCGCACGCTGGCGCGGCGCAGCGGTGCGACGTCGCTCAGGCGCTGCCACAGGCCCAGCCGTTCCAGCAGGCGGCGCGAGCGGTGCGTGAGCGCGATCTCGCGCCCGTCATCGCCCGGCGCCGCCAGCGTGGCGGCATCGCCCTGCTCCAGCACGCGCACGGCCAGGCCGCGGTCGTGCAGGGCGCAGGCCAGGGCCAGGCCCGCCGGGCCGGCCCCGCAGATGAGGACCTGGGGCGGCGGCGGGGGTGAGGTGCGGGCGAGGGAATGCATGGCCGGGCAGCCTAGGCTCGGTACAGCGCGGGCGCCTTGACGCACGTCAGCCACAGCGCGCGATTCCCGACGGCGGTGTGGGGTTCCCCGCCTGCAGGCAGCATGTGGCCATGCCCACGCCCCCGCGCGAACCCCAGCCTGCCCACCGCCCCACCGTCTACTTCGACGGCGCCTGCCCCGTGTGCCGGCGCGAGATCGCCGTCTACCAGCGCGGTGCCGGTGCCGAAGCCGTGTGCTGGGTCGACGCCAGCGCCTGCCCGCCCGAAGCCCTGGGGGGCGACCTGCCGCGCGAGCAGGCCCTGGCCCGGCTGCACCTGCGCCAGGCCGACGGCCGGCTCGTGCGCGGCGCCGCGGCCTTCCTGGCCATGTGGACCGCCCTGCCCCAGCACCCCGGGCTGGCCCGGCTGGCCCGCGTGCTGGACCGCCCGGCGCTCGTGCGCCTGCTGGACCTGGCCTACGGCGGCTTCCTGCGCCTGCGCCGCCTGTGGCGCCCGGCCCGATGAGCGCCGTCTGGGTGCCGGCCGCGATGCCGGCCTGGTTGGTGGCCGACCTGCGCAGCGACCACGCCGGCGAGACCGGCGCCGTGTGGATCTACCGCGGCGTGCTCGCGCTCAGCCGTGACCGCGCCTTGCGGGCCTTTGCGCAGCGGCACCTGGCGACCGAACAGCGCCACCTCGGCCTCATCGACACCTGCCTGCCAGCGACCGCGCACAGCCGCTTGCTGCCCCTGTGGCGGGTGGCGGGCTGGCTCACCGGCGCCCTGCCCGCCCTTTTGGGGCCGCGTGCCGTGTACGCGACCGTCGCCGCCGTCGAGACCTTCGTGGACCGCCACTACCAGGCCCAGATCGACCGCCTGGCGGGCGAAGCTGCGCAGGCGCCGCTGCGCGAGTTGCTGGACAGCTGCCGCCGCGACGAAGTGGCCCACCGGGACGAAGCCGCGCGCCACGCCGGGCCGCCCGGGCCGCTGCTGCGCGCCTGGTGCACGCTGGTGGGCGCCGGCTCCGCAGCGGCCGTGAAGGTGTGCCGGCATGTCTGAGGCCCGCGCCGCGACCACCACCCGCGCCGACGAGATCGCCCGCTTCGACGCCTGGAGCGCGACCTGGTGGGACGCCCGCGGGCCCATGCGCCCGCTGCACGTCACGCAGGCGCTGCGCGGCGGCTGGGTGCAGGAGGCCGCCGAGCGCCACTTCGGCCGGCCGCTCGCGGGCCTGCGCGTGCTGGACGTGGGCTGCGGCGGCGGCCTGATGAGCGAGGCGCTGGCCCGTGCGGGCGCCCAGGTCGTGGGGCTGGACGCGTCGGCCGGCAACATCGGCGCGGCCCGGCGCCACGCCAGTGCCGACCCCGCCGTCAGCGCGCGGCTGGACTACCGCCATGGTGAGCCCGGCACGGCCCTGCAGCCGGGCGAGCGCTTCGACCTCGTGCTGGCGCTGGAGGTGGTGGAGCATGTCGACGACGTGCCGGCCTTCCTCGCCCAGGTGGCCGCTGCCGTCGCGCCCGGCGGGCTGCTGGTGGCTTCCACGATCAACCGCACCGCGCGCAGCTGGCTGCTGGCCATCGTCGCCGCCGAGTACGTGCTGCGCGTGCTGCCCATCGGCACGCACCGCTGGCGCCAGTTCGTCACGCCCGATGAGATGCAGGCCGCCGCCGTGCGTGCCGGGCTGCGGCCGCTGCAGCGCCTGGGCATGCGCTACCTGCCCGTGCTGCACCGTGCGCACTGGACGCGCGACACCTCGGTCAACTACCTGGCGAGCTTTGCCCGCCCGCCCCTGGGGCCTGACGCATGACCGGTGCGCCGATGACGGCTGCACAGGTGGCCGACGTGGTAGCCAACGTGATGGTCCGGCCGCTTTCGAACAGCGCGAGCGTCTCACCGGCCGGATGCCGCCGGTGAACAGCGCCGCCACGCGCATCAGGCCTCGGGTTCGCCAGGCGCCTCTTCCAGCGTCTGCAGCTCCACCAGGCGGCGGTACAGGCCGCCCTCCAGGCCCATCAGCGCCTCGTGCGTGCCGCGCTCCTGCAGCCGCCCGTGGTTGAGCACCAGGATCTGGTCGGCGGCGCGGATGGTGGACAGGCGGTGGGCGATGGCCACCACCGTCACGCGGCCATGCAGGGCCGACAGCGCCTCGCCCACGAGGCGCTCAGTCGCGCTGTCGATGTTGCTGGTGGCTTCGTCGAGGAACAGGATGCGCGGCGAGCCGGCCAGCGCGCGCGCCATGGCGATGAGTTGCTTCTGCCCGGTGGACACGCGCGCGCCGCCTTCGCCCAACATCGTGGCGTAGCCCTGCGGCAGCGCCTCGATGAACTCGTGCGCACGCGCCGCGCGCGCCGCCGCCTGCACGTCGGCCTCGGTGATGCCGGGGCGGCCCATGGCGATGTTGTCGCGTACGCTGGCCGACATCAGGTAGGGCTCCTGAGGCACGAGGCCCACCGCGTCGCGAAACGCCGCGTCGGGCACGGCCGCCAGCGGCTGGCCGTCCACCGTGATGCGCCCTTGCTGCGCCGTGTAGAAGCGCAGCAGCAGCGACAGCAGCGTGCTCTTGCCACTGCCGGTGTGGCCGACGATGCCCGTGAAGCTGCCGGCGGGCATCTCCACGTCCAGCCCGTGCAGCACGGGGCGAGCGGGGTCGTAGCCGAAGGTCAGGCCCGATACGTGCAGCGCGCCGGCGCTCACCGGCTGCCCGTCCTGGGCCGGGCCGCGGTGCTCGTCTTCGTCGAGCAGCGTGCGCACGCGCGAGGCCGCCACCATGGCCTGCTGCAACTGGCCGAACTGCATGGTGATCTGGATGAGGGGCTCGACGACTCGCGCGATGTAGCTCAGGAACGCATACAGCAGGCCCACCTCGATGACGCCCAGCGGCCCGACCAGCTCGCGCCGGCTGAAGCTGTAGATGACCGTCACGAGCAGCAGCACGTTCATCAGGTCCAGCGCCGGGCGCAGCAGCCAGGCGTTGGCGCGCAGCTCGGCGATGCGCGAGAGGCGGTGCTCGGCATTCGTCGCCTCGAAGCGCGCGCCGAAGCGGCCCGCCGCGCCGCTGGCCTGCAGCACGGCCATGCCGGCCATGCTCTCGGCCATCTGCGCGTTGATGTCGCTGCGCAGCTGGCGCGTGCGCGCCACCGCCGGTGCGGACAGCTTCTGGTAGCCCAGGATGATGAGCACCATGGCCGGCACGAGGGTGGCGACGATGAACATGAGCCGCCAGTCCAGGAAGGCCATGGCCACCAGCGAGCCGGCCACGACGATGGACGAGTCCAGCATCACGTACAGCACCTGGCGGTAGAGCTGGTTGACCGCCTCGGTGTCGTTGGTGACGCGGCTGACGAGCTGGCCGGTGATGGCCTTGTCGAAGAAGGCCATGGGCAGGGCCAGCACATGCGCGTAGACGCGCTCGCGCAGGCGCAGCACCGAGCGCCGCGCCACGCCGGCCATGCGCGACAGCTGGGCGTAGCGCACCCAGCTGGCGGCCCAGCCCGTGCCCAGCATCAGCGCCAGCAGCGTGGCCATCTCGAAGAGGTCGTAGCGGCCGGGCAGCAGGTGGTGGTCGATGTAGCGCTTGCCGAGGATGGGGCCCAGCACCTCCAGGCCCGCCGCCGCCAGCAGCCACAGGCCGCCGCGGATGAGCTGCTGGCGCTCGGGGCGCGCGGCGTCCAGCAGCAGGCCGACGCTTTGCCAGGGGCGCTCGGCCTTCATGCGGCCTCCAACGAAGCTTCGATCTGCTGATATCGCCATTGCGACGCGTACCAGCCGCCCAGCGCGAGCAGCTCGGCATGGGTGCCGCGCTCGATGACGTGGCCCTGGCGCAGCACGACGATCTCGTCGGCGTCCATCACGGCCGAAAGCCGGTGGGCGATGACGATGACGCTGCGGTCCGGCCGCGCCGCACGCAGCTCGCGCAGGTGCTCGAGGATGGCCGTCTCGGTGCCGGTGTCCACCGCCGACAGGGCGTCGTCGAGCACCAGCAGTGCCGCGTCGGACAGCAGCGCGCGGGCGATGGCCACCCGCTGGCGCTGGCCGCCCGACAGCGTCACGCCGCGCTCCCCCACCTCGGTGGCGTAGCCGGCGGGCAGCCGCGCGATGTCGTCGTGGACCGCTGCCAGGCGTGCCGCGGCCTCGATCTCCTGCGGGGTCGCGCCGGGCCGGGCCAGCGCGATGTTCTCGCCCACGGTGGCCGAGAACAGGAAGGGCTCCTGCGGCACCCAGGCGATGTGCGCGCGCAGCGCCTGCAGCGGCAGCTCGGGCAGCGGCACGCCGCCGAGCGTGAGGCGGCCGGCTTGCGGCTCCGCCTGGCGCAGCAGCAGCCGCACGAGGGTGGACTTGCCGGCCCCCGTGGCCCCGACCACGCCCAGCGTGCGACCGGGCGCGAGGCTGAGCGCCACGTCCTGCAGCGCCGCGCGCCTGGCCCCCGGGAAGGTGAAGCCCAGGCCCTCGGCGCGCAGCGTGGTGTCGGCGGGCAGCACCGCGCGCCCCTCGTCGGCCAGCGTCAATGGCGCGTCCAGCACCGGCGCCAGGCGCGCCCAGGCCGCGCGGCCGCGCTCCAGCAGGGCCATGACCCAGCCGGCCGCGAACATCGGCCAGATCAGCTGGCCGAGGTACATCGTGAAGGCCGTCAGCTGGCCGATCGTGATCTCGCCGCGGGCCACGAGCCAGCCGCCCACCGCCAGCGCGATGACGGTCGCCGCGCCGAGCGTCATGCCCACGGCCGGCTCGTACGCCGCCTCCCAGCGCTGGGAGCGAAAGCTCGCCTCGGCCGCCCGCTCGGCCAGCTCGGCGAACTGGCCCTGGCTGCGCCCCACCAGGCCCAGCGCCCGCACGGTGCGCACGCCCGAGAGGCTTTCCTGCACCTGCTGATTCAAGCCGCTGAAGGCCCCGAGCGAATCCTGCGCGGCGGTGTGCAGGTGGTTGGAGATCCACCAGAAGGCCAGCCCCATCAGCGGGAAAGGCAGCAGTGCCGCCAGCCCCAGGCGCCAGTCGATGCCGATGGTCATCATGGCCAGCACCAGCAGCAGCGTCTGCGTGCCGTCGAAGCCCGCGAGCATGGCCTCGCCCGCGGCCTGCTCCACGGTGTCGATGTCGTTGGTGGCCAGGGCCATCAGGTCGCCCGTGCGCTGGGCCTGGAAGTATGCCGGCCCCTGCAGCGCCAGCCGCGCGAAAAGCCGCGTGCGAAGCCTCGCGCCCAGCCGGAAGGACGCCTTGAAAAGGGTGAGCCGCCAGCCGGCGCGCAACAGGTAGATGACGATGCCGGCGAGCACCAGAAGCGCCAGCTGGCGCAGCAGCGCGTCACCCCGCAGCTGGCCGGCCACCAGGGCGTCCACCACCTGCCCCACCTGGCGCGGGATCCACACCGTCATCAGCGCAATGCAGCTGAGCATGGCGCCCGCGGTGGCGTAGGCGCGCCAGTGCTCGCGCACGAAGGCGGCGAGCATGCGCCAGAGGCTGGACGGCATGGACAACGGGGGGAGCGGCATGACCCCGTCAGTGTCGCCGCTGGGCGGCGAGCCACAGGCCCGCCCATGTCAGCAGCCCGTTGAGCAGCAGCAGCTCCAGGCCGATCTGGTACCCACCCCAGGGCTGCCCGAAGTCCAGCACGGCGCACAGCGCCGGAGCGGCCAGGCATACCGCGACGAGCGCCCGTGCGGACACAGGCCGCGGCGTGAACAGGGCGAAGGCGAAGAGGCCCAGCAACGGCCCGTAGGTGTAGCCCGCCAGCTTCAGGATGAGGTAGATCATGCTGGCGCTGTCCAGCGCCTTGAAACCCAGCACCAGGGCCAGGAAGAGAGCCGCAAAGGCCAGGTGCACACGGCGGCGCGTGCGCACGTCTTCGCGCGGCAGGCGCAGCAGGTCCAGGCAGGTGCTGGCCGTCAATGCGGTCAGCGCGCCATCGGCGCTGGGCAGCAGCGCCGACACCAGCGCCAGCACGAACACCACCTGCACCCACGCGGGCAGGTGCTGCATGACGACCGCAGGGAAAAGCGCGTCGCCCTTGGCGGCGAGACCCTGCGACTGTGCGTACAGCGTCAGCAGGCCGCCCAGCAGCAGGAAGGCGCCGATGACGACCACCAGCAGGCCCGCCAGCAGCAGCAGGTTCTTCTGCGCGTCCCGCAGCCGCGCGACCGACAGGCTCTTCTGCATCATCTCCTGGTCCAGCCCCGTCATCGCGATGGTGATGAAGGCCCCGGCCAGCAGCGCCTTGACGGAGAAGTCGCGCGAGAGCGGGTCCGCCACCCACACGCGGGACAGGCCCGCGGCGTCCAGCTGCGCGAAGGCGTCCGGCCGCCACAACAGCACCGTGCAGACGACGAGGCCGGTCAGCATGCCCAGCGTCTGCAGCGTGTCGGTCCAGACCAGCGCCTTCACGCCGCCGTCCACCGTGTAGAGCAGGATCATGGCCAGCACCACCGCGGCGCCCACGGCGAAGGGCAGGCCCAGCGGCGCGAGGATCAGCGTGTGCAGTACCTGCACGACGAGGTAGAGCCGCGCCGTGGCGCCCACGGTGCGCGACAGCACGAAGTAGGCCGACCCGAGGCGCCGCGCGCCGCTGCCCAGGCGCTCCTCCAGCAGCTCGTAGATCGACGACAGCCCGAGGCGGTGGTAGTGCGGCAGCAGCACGAAGGCGATGGCCACGTAGCCCGCCACATAGCCGAGGGTGACCTGCAGGTAGGTGAAGCCGCTGGTCGCCACCGAGCCGGGCACGCTGATGAAGGTGACGCCCGACAGCGACGTGCCCACCATGCCGAAGGCCACCACCGGCCAGGGGCTTGCGCGCCCGCCGACGTAAAAGCCCTCGGCCCCCGAGCCGCGCGAGACGCGGCGGGCCAGCAGCAGCAGCAGGGCGAAGTAGGCGAGGACGCCGATGAGGAGGAGTGCAGGCGACATGGGCCGCGATCATGCCCCAGGCCTTCCCCCGCAAACGGGGTGACACGAGCGCGCAAGCGGCAACCCCCGCACCATCCCGGCCCTTCAGGACCTCCCGCCCCGGATCGCCATGCGCCTCACCCCCTGGTTGCCCTTCCTCGCCGCGCTGCTCGCCGCTCCGGCCGCGCTGGCCTCGCCCAGCGGCGTCGTCATCAGCCAGGTCTATGGCGGTGGTGGCAACGGCGGTGCCGTCTACCGGCAGGACTACATCGAACTGTTCAACGCCGGGGCGGCCCCCGTGGCCATCGGCGGCTGGTCGGTGCAGTACGCATCGGCCACCGGCACCAGCTGGTCCACCACCGCCATCCCGGCGGGCGTGACATTGCAGCCAGGCCAGTACTACCTCATCCGCGAAGCCGCCGGCACGGGCGGCACGACCGATGTCCCCGGCGACCTGCTGACCGGCACCATCGCGATGTCGGGCACCACAGGCAAGGTCGCCCTCGTGCGCAGCACCACCGCCCTCACGGGCGCCGCACCCACCGGCTACGAAGACCTGATCGCCTGGGGCCCCACGGCCACCGGCGCCGAAGGCGGCACACCCGCCGCCGCCCTCACCAACACCACCGCCCAGCTGCGCGCCGCGGGCGGCTGCACCGACACCGACCGCAACGCCGCCGATTTCACGGCCGGCGCACCCGCACCGCGCAATGGCACGAGCCCGCTGAACGCCTGTGGCGGCGTCGCCAATGCCCCCATCGTCCCGAGCTGCGCCGACCAGGCTGCCGTCGCAGGCAGCGCCAGCAGCTTCACCGTCAGCGCCACCGACGCTGACAGCCGCGTCAATGCGGCCACCGTCGTGGGCAACCTGCCCGCGGGTGTGAGCCTCGGCAGTTTCAGCGCGGCAACGGGCGATGCCGCGCCGGCGACACAGGCCTTCACCGTAGGCGCCAGCGTCGCAGCCGGCAACTACACGCTGGGCCTGGCCTGGGCCAACGACGAAGCCCAGACCGCCAGCTGCAGCTTCAAGCTCGCGGTGAGCGGCCTCGTGAAGATCCCGGCCATCCAGGGCTCGGGCGCCAGGAGCGCGCTGGACGGCACGACCGTCACCACCGGCGGCATCGTCACGCACCTCATCAGCAACGGCTTCTACCTGCAGGACCCCGACGGCGATGGCGACCCCGCCACGTCCGACGGCATCTTCGTCTTCACGAGCACCGCACCGACGGTCGCCGTCGGCGACAAGGTCACGGTCTCCGCCACCGTGCAGGAGTACACCGTCTCCACGAGCGCCGCGAGCCAAGCCAACCCGCTGACGGAGCTCGCCAACGTGACGGCCCTCGCCGTGATCAGCCGTGGCAACGCCGTGCCGCTGCCCGTCGAAGTGAGCCTGGCCACGCTGGCCAGCGCATCCGACATGGAGCGCTTAGAGGGCATGCTGGTGCGCGTCACCGATGAGCTCACCGTCAACCAGACCCGCTTCGTCGGCAGCTGGGGCCAGCTGACCGTATCGGCCGGCGGCCGCACGCTCACGCCCACCAACGTGCTGCGCCCCGGCCCCGCCGCGCTGGCCCTGCAAGCCGCCAACCAGGCCCGCAGCCTCGTGCTGGACGACAGCAGCGCCGCCAAGTTCCCCAACCCCACGCCCTACCTCTGGCAGGACGGCACGGTGCGTGCGGGAGACACGCTCGGCGGCGTGACCGGGGTGGTCGATTTCGGCCCCTCGACCGACGCCGCCACCGGCCCGTTGGCCTACCGCATCCACCCCACGGCCGCCCCCGTCTTTGCCCGCCCCGTGGCGCGGCCGGTCACCCCGCCCGTCGTGGGCGGCAACGTGCGCGTGGCCAGCGCCAACGTGCTGAACTTCTTCACCACCTTCACCGATGGCAACGCCGTGCCGGGCGGCAGCAGCACCTGCACCGTGGGCTGCCGCGGCGCCGACAACCTGAACGAGTTCAACCGCCAGCGCACCAAGATCCTCGCGGCGCTGGCGGCGCTGGACGCTGACGTCGTCGGCCTGATGGAGGTGCAGAACAACGGCAACTTCGCCGTGCAGAACCTCGTCAACGGGCTGAACGCGCTGAAGGGGCCCGGCACCTACGCCGCCGTGCCGCTGCCCACCGTGCTCTCCGCGGGCGGTGCCGGCACGGGGACGGACGCCATCCGCGTGGCCATGATCTACAAGCCCGCCCGAGTCTCGCTCACCGGCGCCACGCTGGCCGACACCGACGCCGTCAACAGCCGCCCGCCGCTGGCCCAGGGCTTCGCGCTGCCCAACGGCGAGAGGTTCGCGGTCGTCGTGAACCACCTCAAGTCCAAGGGCAGCTGCGGCAGCGGCGCCAACGGCGACACCGGCGACCTGCAAGGCTGCTGGAACCTGCTGCGCCAGCAGCAGGCCCAGCGGCTCCTGGACTGGCTGCCGACCGTGACCGCCACCGCGGGCACCGACCGCGTCGTGCTGCTCGGCGACTTCAACGCCTACGCGCAGGAAGACCCGATCGACCTGCTCCAGCGCGGCGGCCTCGTCGACCTCGTGGGCCGCTTCGACCCGGCCGACTACAGCTACGTCTTCGACGCCGCCGCTGGCCGCCTGGACCACGGGCTGGGCACAGCCGCCATCGCAAGCCTCGTGACCGGCGCCACCAGCTGGCACATCAATGCCGACGAGCCTGAATGGACCGACTACAACACCGAGGACAAGGCCGCCGGCAACGACTGGTACCAGCCCACGGCCTTCCGTGCGTCCGACCACGACCCCCTGCTGATCGGGCTGCGGCTCGTGAAGACCGTGCGCGGCGGCCAGGGCAACGACACCCTCGTCGGCACGCCGGGTGACGACGTCATCGAAGGCGGCCAGGGCCGCGACACGCTGACGGGCAACGGCGGCCGCGACCAGTTCGTCTTCCGCAGCGGCAGCGACGGCCTGGACACGATCACCGACTTCAAGCCGGGCATCGACCGCCTCGTCTTCACGGAGCTGCTGCGCAGCGTCGGCATCACGAGCGCCACGCCGCTGGCCACCGGTCATGTCACCTGCACCCAGCAGACCGACGGCGCCCTGGTGGGCTACGACCCCGACGGTGCCACCGGCCCTGCGGTGTCGCGCCCGGTGGCGAAGCTCAAGGCCGTGGCCTGCAGCGCCGTCAACGCCGACTCCTTCCAGTTCTGAACACGGGGATCCCCATGCGAAGCCACCCTTCCCTCATCGCCGCCGCCGCGCTGCTGGCCACGGCGGCCCAGGCTGCCACCGGCACCTTGCAGGGCCTGCTGGACGCCGGTCCGCTGGCCGGCACCACCTTCACCGGCAGCTACAGCTACGACGACAGCGGCCTGACCGGCGCGACCTTCGAGCAGATCGCGCTGACCGGCTTCTCGCTGACGCTGCTGTCCGACGTCTTCTCGTTGAACACCAGCGCCACGGCAGACTTCGGCAGCGGCGTCTTCCTGGGCCTGAGCTACACGGACGCGCGCACCGGCTACACCCTGACCCTCTCCTCGGGCAGCGTGGATGCGAGCGATGCGTTCGTGCACTACCAACCCACGACGGGCCTGGAAAGCAGCGGCGGCTACACCGTCAGCGCGGTGCCGGAACCGGCCAGCTATGCGCTGCTGATCGGGGGGCTGTGTTCCCTGAGCCTGATGGCGCGGCGCCGGCAACGCTGAACCGCCGCTGCGCGACCGCCCGGTCGCTGCGCGCCAGCCGTACGCACCGCTCAGTAGCGCTCAGTAGGTGCGCCCGCCCTTGAACTGCGCGTGCTGGCGGCGCTGCAGCGTGGTGCTGCGGCTCATGGCCTCGAAGCTCACGCGGGCATGGGCATGCATGATGGCCAGGCCCAGGGCGTCGGCCGCGTCCTTGCCGGGCACGCCGGGCAGGTTCAGCAGGCGCTGCACCATGGCCTGGATCTGCTCCTTCTTGGCATGGCCATGGCCGACGATGGCCTTCTTCATCTGCAGCGCGGTGTACTCGCTCACCAGCAGGTCGGCCGACACCAGCGCCGTGAGCGCCGCGCCCCGGGCCTGCCCGAGCAGCAGCGTGGACTGCGGGTTGACGTTCACGAAGACGATCTCCACCGCCGCGCACTGCGGCTGGTAGCGCGCCACCACCTCGCGGATGCCGTCGAACAGGATCTTCAGCCGCGCGGGCAGGTCGCCGGTCGCCACGGCGCTGGTCTTGATGGTGCCGCTGGCCACATAGGCCAGGCGCGGGCCGTCGGCGTCGATGACGCCGAATCCCGTCGTCTGCAGGCCCGGGTCGATGCCGAGGATGCGCATCAGCGGTAGCCCAGCGGCAACTGGAAGTACCAGCGCACCGAGTGGAAGAGCACCGGCGCGGCAAAGCACAGCACGGCAATGCGGTCCAGCAGGCCGACGGCGCCGGTGATGGAGCTGCGGTTGCCCCAGTAGCGCACGCCGGCGTCCTTCTTGAGCGCCTTCATGACCAGGCCGCCGAAGCCCGCCGCACCCGCCGTCAGGAAGGCCATGGCCAGGGCCTGGCCGGCCTTGAAGGGCGTGATCCAGAACAGGCACAGGCCCGCGACGGAGCCGGTGGCCGTGCCGATCCACCAGGCGCGCATCGAGAAGCTGCGGCTGATGCGCCGCGCCACCGGGCGGCGGCGCAGCGTGCGGGTGGCGATCTCCTGCGCAATCTGCGACGACGCGACCACCATCACGAGGAAGAACAGCAGGAAGGCGCCGCGGCCCGTGAAGCCGGGGAAGTCCAGCAGCAGCAGGGCCGGCGCGTGGCTCAGGCCGTAGACGCAGACCATCACGCCCCACTGGATCTTGGCGTTGCGCTCCAGGAAGGCGCGCGGGTCGTCCGCCAGCGCGCTGACGATGGGCAGCACGAGGAAGCCGTAGACCGGCAGGAAGACCGTGAACAGGTCGAAGAAGCGTGTGCCGCAGACCATGTACTGCAGCGGCAGCAGGACGAAGAAGGCGACGATGAGGGTGCGGTGGTCGCCGCGCTGGGTGTGCACGAGGGTGATGAACTCGCGCAGCGCCAGGAAGGAGAACAGCGCGAACAGCAGCGTCGCGCCGAGCGGCCCGGAGATCCAGGCCACCCAGAACATGCAGCCGCCGATCCACGCGGCGCGCAGGTCGCGGCGCACGCGCTCCCAGGTGAGCTGGGAGGCGACACGCTCGTCCTCGCTTTCGCGCTCGCGCAGCGAGTTCAGGAAGAGGCCGGCCGTCAGCAGCGTCAGGAAGCCGAACAGCACGACGAAGAGCAGCGCGACCTGCTCGCTGGAGTTGAGTTGCTTGAGCCAGGCCACCATCAGTCGGCCTCCACCGCGTGGCCCACGGCCAGCGGGTCGGGCCGCTGCTCCATGACCGCCTCGCGGGCGCGGCACAGGAAGTCGGCCTTGGTCTCGCCCGGGCGCAGCTGGATGGGCGCGCCGAACGTCACCGTGCACAGGATGGGCACCGGCACGACCTCGCCCTTGGGCATGACGCGCTGCACGTTGTCGATCCAGGTCGGGATCAGCTGCACGTGCGGGAACTGCTCGGCCAGGTGGAAGATGCCGCTCTTGAAGGGCATGGGGTTGCCCTTGTTGGAGCGCGTGCCCTCGGGAAAGATGACCAGCGAATCGCCGTTGGCCAGCGCCTCCACCAGAGGCTCCAGCGGGTCTTCGTCGGGGTTGCTGCGGGTGCGGCTGACGTAGATGGCGTTGAAGACCTCGGTCGTCAGCCAGCGCCGGAAGGCGCTCTTGGTCCAGTAGTCGCGCGCGGCAATGGCGCGCGTGGAAGCCCTCAGCTCATGCGGGAAGGCGGCCCAGATCAGGACGAGGTCGAAGTGACTCTGGTGGTTGGCGATGTAGATCCGCTGCTCAGCTTTTGGCGGGCAGCCCTTCCAGTGGCCCTGCGCGCCGGTGATGAGCCGGGCGATGAAGGCGAGCAACTGGCCGGTGAAGGCGGCGAGCGTCATGGGGGCGGATTATCAGGGCCCCCAGGCGCTCGCCCGGGCCGGGCTTACCAGTCGTCGCTGCCGCCGCCGCCACCGCCACCGCCACCGCCAGAGTCTGCGCCACTGCCGCCGCTGTCCCAGCCGTCACCCGTGCCGAAGTCGATGCTGCGGCGGCTCAGCTCGTCGGCAGCACTGCCGGCGTCACTGTCAAAGCTCCCAGGCAGCAGGCCGCCGCCCGTGCTGCCTCCACCATCGCGCGGCAGACTGCGTTCGTCGTGGCCGCCATGGAGCATGCGCTCGGCCAGCATGCCGGCCGCCACGCCGCCGGCAGCGGCCAGGCCCACACCCATCAGTCCGGGCCCGCCGGACGTGGGCGCCTGCGGCACGCCATAGCCGCCCGGCCCATAACCACCCGCGCCGTAGCTCGGGCCGCCCATGCCACCCGCGTAGGCCGGCTGCGGCTGCACGGCCGTGCGGTTGCGCATCCAGCGCACCGCCAGCGCGATGAAGATCACCACGCCGACGACGAGCAGCCAGACCGGCACCCCGCCGCTTTCACTGCGCTCGACTGGCGCGGCACGCGGCGGCGGGGCCGCCTGGCCTGCCGTGACCGGCGCGACTGGTGCTGCCGCCGACGTGGCGCTCGCATGCTGGCGCTCCAGCAACTGCTCGAAGGCGCTGAACTTGGCGGGGTCGGTGAACTTGATGGCCGGGTCCAGCGTGCGGGCGCGGCTGGCGTGCTCGCGGGCTTCGCCGAACTTGCGCTCGTGCGCGAGGATCTCGGCCAGCACGTAATGCGCACGGGCGCTGTCGGGCTTGGCCGCCAGCACCTCGCGCATCATTTTCTCGGCACCGGCGTAGTCGCCGCGCTGCGTCGCGGCCTGGACCTCGTCGACATTGGGCAGGGCCTGCGCCGCGCCCAACCAGAGCGAGGACACCAGGGCCATGCACAGGAGCAGGAACCGGGGGAATTTCATGGGCAACCTCCTTGAACGGCAGCGCCCCGCCTCAGGCGGGCACGCAAACACCAGTCTGCGCCGCGGATCTGGCGCCGGGCTGTCGGGTTTCAAGGCTTCGGCTGTAGGACGTCAGGCCGGCGCCAGCCTGCTGACAGGCCGGCTCAGAACCAGTAGTCCTTCACGCAGCGCCCGTCTCGCGGCAGGTCGTCGAAGCTGTCCAGGCCGTCGAAGTGGTCGATGGGGATGTCGGCCACGGCGTCGGGCTCGGCCAGGCGCAGGTTGACGGCGATGCGGCGCCGGCCGTCGGCCTCCAGCCGCAGGCCGCGCCAGAAGGCCGTGCAGCCGCACGTGGGGCAGAAGTGGAACTCCAGCGCCTGGCCCCGGGCATACGCCCGGGTGGGGCCGCTCACGTGGATGCCTTCGTCCACATAGTCGTAGGCCCACAGCACGCCGTAGCGGCGGCAGGCGGTGCAGTTGCAGGCGGTGGCGCCCTCGGGCTGGCCGTCAAAACGCCAGCGCACGGCGCCGCACAGGCAAGACCCTTCGATCATGACGTCTCCTCAGGCACGGCAGCGGCGTAGATGGGGTCGCTGTAGATGCGCCCGCCGAACAGGAATTCGCTGACCCCCACCTGGGCAAAACCGAAGCGGCGGTAGAACTCGACGGCCCGCACGTTGCGATCGTAGACGCCCAGCCACAGCGTGCCGGCGCCCTGGCGGCGCGCCTCGGCCTGGGCTGCCTGCATCAGGCGCACGCCGAGCTTCTGGCCGATGAAGCCCTGCCCGAGGTAGAGCCGCCACAGCTGCAACGCCGGGCCCCTGACGCAGGGCGGCGGCGGCTTGTCGCGCACGATGGCATAACCCGCCAGTTGCTCGCCCACCACGGCCAGCAGCGTCCGGCATGCGGGGTCGGCGATGACGCCCGCCATCACCTCGGGCTGGAAATGCTCGGCGCAGTAGTCGGCGATGTCCTGGGCATCGTCCAGGTCGCGGTAGGTGTCGGTGAAGGCTTGCGCTGCGAAGGCGGCCAGCGTTGCCGCGTCGTCAGCGCGGGCGGGGCGGAGGTGCGCGGTCGGGGTCATGCGTCAGGGCGAAAGTGCAGCCCCGCATGTTCGCACTGGCGCTCAGCCGGCCTGCAGCCCCGGGCCAGCCGCCGCCTCGTAGTGCAGCACCGTGGGGAAAGGGTCGTAGAAGTGGTGCAGCAGCTGGCGCCAGCGCTGGTAGCCCTCAGACTGCCGGAAGCCCACCTCATGCGCCTCCACGCTCGCCCAGCGCACGAGCAGCACGTAGTGGCCCGGGCGCTCCAGGCAGCGCTGCAGCTCATGGCCGAGGTAGCCCGGCATGGACGCGATGATGGGCTGTGCCTCGGCGAAGGCCGCCTCGAACGCGGCGCTGCGATCGGGCGCCACCTGCAACTGGGCGATTTCCAGGATCATGCTCAGGCGGCGTGGGCCAGTTGGGCGACCACCTCGGGTTGCCGCGCCGCAGCCTGCATCATCTGCGCGGCCTTCTCGCCGATCATCATGGCCGGCGCGTTGGTGTTGCCGCTGATGAGGTTGGGCATGATGGAAGCGTCCACCACGCGCAGGCCCTGCAGGCCGTGCACGCGCAGCTCGGGGTCCACGACGGCCATGGCGTCCACGCCCATCTTGCAGGTGCCCACCGGGTGGTAGATGGTGTCCACGCGCTGGCGCAGCAGGGCCTCGATCTCGGCGTCGGTGCGGGCCTCGGCGCCCCACATCTCGTGGGTCCAGTGGGCGCGCAGGGACGGCTGGTTGAGCAGCTCACGCGTCTTCTTGAAGCCGGCCACCATCTGCGCGAGGTCGTCCGGGTGCTGGAAGAAGGCCGGGTCGATCAGCGGCGCTGCGCCCACCTCGCGGCTCGCCAGCTTGAGCGTGCCCCGGCTCCTGGGCCGCAGCAGACAGACGTGGCACGACAGGCCGTGGCCCACGCCGAGCTTGCGGGCGTGGTCTTCCACGGCGGCCACGACGAAGTGCAGCTGCACATCGGGCCGCTCGGCGTCGGGCGAGGCGCGCAGGAAGCCGCCGCCCTCGGCGAAGTTGCTTGTCAGCATGCCGCGGCGCTCCTGGCGGTAGCGCTTCAGGGCGCGCCAGAAGGCCAGCCCGCCGCCCAGGGACACGCCGAAGCTGTCCAGGCTCTTGCTGCGCAGGCCGAAGACGAAGTCGGGGTGGTCTTGCAGGTTGGCGCCGACGCCCGGCAGGTGGTGGCGCACCTCGATGCCGTGGGCCTGCAGTTGAGCGGCGTCGCCCACGCCCGAGAGCATCAGCAGCTGGGGCGACTGGATGGCCCCGGCCGCCAGCACCACCTCGCGGCGGGCCTGCAGCCGGCGCAGCTCGCCGCCCACCTTGACCTCCACGCCGATGGCGCGGCGGCCCTCGAACAGGATGCGCTGGACCTGGGCGTTCGCCGTGACGCGCAGGTTGGGCCGGTGCAGGTGCGGGCGCAGGTAGGCGCGGGCCGCATTGCAGCGCTCGCCGCGGTCCTGCGTCACCTGGTAGATGCCAATGCCTTCTTGCGATTCCCCGTTGAAGTCGTGGTTGATGGCGTGGCCTGCCTCACGGCCCGCCGCCACCCAAGCCTGCTGCAGCGGGTTGTCGCTGCGCAGCTGGCTCACCTTGAGCGGGCCGGCCTGGCCGTGCAGCGGCGCGCCGAAGCTGTCGTTGCACTCACTCTGGATGAAGTACGGCAGCACGTCGTCCCAGCCCCAGCCGGTGTTGCCCAGCGCCGCCCACTCGTCGTAGTCCTCGCGCTGGCCTCGGATGTAGACCATGGCGTTGATGCCGGATGAGCCGCCCAGCATCTTGCCGCGCGGCACATAGCCGCGCCGGCCGTTCAGGCCGGGCTGCGGCACGGTCTCGAAGGCGTAGTTGTGCAGCTTGCTCGGCACCATCAGCACCGCGGCGGTGGGCACGTTGGCCAGCCAGTTGTTGACATCGGCCCCCGCCTCCAGCACGAGCACGGCGGTGGCGGGGTCTTCGCTCAGTCGGCCGGCCAGGGCCGAGCCCGAGGAGCCGGCGCCGATGACGATGACGTCGTGGGATTCGTCGAAGCGTTGGGAGTCTTGCATGGGGGCCTCAGACGATGCGTTTGAGAAGGCCGAGCAGGCGTTCGAAGGTCGCGCCGTAGGGCGGCTGAAAGAGACGGGTGCCGGCGAAGCGCGACTGGATGAACAGGGGCTTTTCCTTGCTGAAGGTGCGAAAGCCCCATTCGCCGTGGTACGCGCCCATGCCGCTGGCGCCGACGCCGCCGAAGGGCTGCTCTTCCTGTCCGAGGTGCCACAGGCAGTCGTTGACGGTCACGCCACCGGCGTGGGTCTCGCGCATGACGCGGTCCCGGGCGGCGGTGTCCTGGCCGAACCAGTACAGCGCCAGCGGCCGGTCGCCCGCATTGACGTGGGCGAGCGCCTCCTCGACGCGGTCGTAGGGCACGACGGGCAACAGCGGGCCGAAGATCTCTTCCTGCATGACGGTCGCATCGAGCGGCACGTCCAGCAACAGGGCCGGCACAAGGCGGCGGTCGTCGGGTTGGTCGACGTGGCTGCGCAGCACCCGCGCGCCGCGCTGGGCGGCGTCGTCCACCAGGCCTTGCAGGCGTGCCAGGTGCCGCGGCGAGACGATGCTGGTGTAGTCCGGGTTGCCGGCAATCGTCGGGTACATGCGGCGCATCTCGGCCAGCACCCGTTGTGCGAGGGGCTCCGCCAGTTCGCGCGGCACGAGCAGGTAGTCGGGCGCGACACAGGTCTGCCCGGCGTTGAAGAGCTTGCCGAAGGCCAGGCGTGACGCGGTCAGCGCCAGGTCGGCGCTGCGGTCGACGATGGCCGGCGACTTGCCGCCGAGCTCCAGCGTCACCGGCGTGAGGTGTTTGGCGGCGGCCTGCGCAACGATGCGGCCCACGGGCGTGGAGCCGGTGAAGAAGAGATGGTCCAGGGGCAGCGTCGTGAAGGCCTTGCCGACCTCGGCATCGCCCGTGATGACGTGCATCTCCTCGGGCGCGAAGTGCTCGGCGACGATGCGCGCCATCAGCTCGCTCGTGGCCGGGGTCAGCTCCGACGGCTTGATCAGCACGCGGTTGCCCGCCGCCAGCGCCGCGACCGCGGGCTCCATGGCCAGGTAGTAGGGGTAGTTCCAGGGCGCGACGATGCCCACGACGCCCAGCGGCTGGCGCATCAGCACGTTGCGCCCGGGCAGGAAGTGCAGCGGCGTCTCGACGCGGCGCGGCTTCATCCAGCGGCGCAGGCGCTTGATCGCATGCCGCGCGCCGGCCTCGACCGTGAAGATGTCGGCCAGCAGCGACTCCTGCCGCGCGCGGTGACCGAAATCCTGCGCCATGGCAGCCGCCAGGGCTTCGCCATGCTGCCGCGTCATGGCCAGCAGGCGCTGCAGGCGGTCGCGGCGCACCTCGTAGGTGGGCATGCGCTCCGCCTCGAAGGCGCGTCGCTGCGCCGTCAGCGCCAGGTGCAAGCGTTCCTGCAGCGCGATGTCCATGGGGCTGTCTCCGGTACTTCTTGTGAATGCACCGAGGCTAAACCCATCTGAAAGCCCCTCCATCGGGGCCGGCCCTCGACTAGAGGATTGCGTCTAGTCGCGCAAGTGACACCCCGCGACGTCCACCCCGGGCCGAGCGCCGGGCCGCTCCCAAGCCGGCCCGGTCTGGCGATGTGCGAGCGGGGCACGCCCCGCGAGCATCGCCGCCCCCTCGGGGGACGGACCAGCGTTCACGCTGGGCCGGGGGCTCACATCAATGCCGGAAGTGCCGCACGCCCGTGAAGACCATGGCGATGCCGCGCTCGTTCGCAGCGGCGATGACTTCATCGTCGCGCATCGAGCCGCCCGGCTGGATGACGCAGGTGGCGCCGGCGTCGGCCAGCACGTCCAGGCCGTCGCGGAACGGGAAGAAGGCGTCGCTGGCCACCGCCGAGCCCGCCAGCGTGAGGCCGGCGTGCCCGGCCTTGATGGAGGCGATGCGGGCCGAGTCCAGGCGGCTCATCTGGCCGGCGCCCACACCCAGCGTCATGCCGCCGCCGCAGAAGACGATGGCGTTGCTCTTGACGTACTGAGCCACGGTCCAGGCAAACATCAGGTCGTCGAGCTGCTGCGCCGTGGGCTGCAGCGTGGTGACGACCTTGAGGTCGTCCTTCTTCAGGAAATGGTTGTCGGCGGTCTGCAGCAGCAGGCCCGAGCCGACGCGCTTGCTGTCGCCGGCGTTGCGGCCCTGGTCCCACGGGCGCGGGCCGCCGGCGGGCAATGCGATCTGCAGCAGGCGCACGTTGACCTTGCCCTTGAAGATCTCCAGCGCCTCGGCGCTGAACGAGGGCGCCATCAGCACCTCGACGAACTGCTTGGACACGAGCTGCGCGGCCGCGCCGTCCACCTCGCGGTTGAAGGCGATGATGCCGCCGAAGGCGCTGGTGGGGTCGGTCTTGAAGGCCTTGCCATAGGCCTCGGCGGCGGTGGCAGCCACGGCCACGCCGCAGGGGTTGGCGTGCTTGACGATGACGCAGGCCGGCACGTCGAAGCTCTTCACGCACTCCCAGGCCGCGTCGGCATCGGCGATGTTGTTGTAGCTGAGCTCCTTGCCCTGCAGCTGCTTGCCGGTGACGAGGGAGCCGGGGGCGGGGAAGAGGTCGCGGTAGAGGGCCGCCGTCTGGTGGGAGTTCTCGCCGTAGCGCAGGTCCTGCACCTTCACGAAGGTCGAGTTCATCTGCGCCGGGTACTCGGCCAGCGTGCCGTCGTCGTTCAGCGCCGAGAGGTAGTTGCTGATGGCCGCGTCGTACTGGGCAATGCGGTTGAAGGCGGCCACCGAGCAGGCGAAGCGGGTCTTGTCGCTGGTCTTGCCGTGGGCCTTGAGTTCGTCGAGCACGCCGGCGTACTGGGCGGCGTCGGTCAGCACGGTGACGTCCTTCCAGTTCTTGGCCGCGCTGCGCACCATGGCCGGGCCGCCGATGTCGATGTTCTCGATGGCGTCTTCCAGCGTGCAGCCGGGCTTGGCGACGGTGGCCTCGAACGGGTAGAGGTTGACGGCCAGGATGTCGATGCGGGTGATGCCGTGCTGCTGCATCGCCGCCACGTGTTCGGGCAGGTCGCTGCGGGCCAGCAGGCCGCCGTGGATCTTGGGGTGCAGCGTCTTCACGCGGCCGTCCATCATCTCGGGGAAGCCGGTGTGCTCGGCCACCTCGGTGACGGGCAGGCCGTTGTCGGCCAGCAGCTTGGCCGTGCCGCCGGTGGACAGCAGCCGGGCGCCCAGCGCGTGCAGGCCGCGGGCGAATTCAAGGATGCCGGTCTTGTCAGAAACGGAAAGGAGCGCGGTAAGTTGAGGCATGTGAAGGCTCAGAGGTTGTGATCGGTCAGCTTGCGGCGCAGCGTGTTGCGGTTGATGCCCAGCCATTGCGCGGCCTTGCTCTGGTTGCCGCCGGCCTCGCGCATGACGATCTCGAACAGGGGCTTCTCCACGAGCTTGATGAGCATCTCGTGCATGGAGTGCGGCTCCTGGCCGTCCAGGTCACGGAAGAAGGCTTCGAGGTTGTCTCGGACGCAGGCGTCGATGGGGTTGGGCGGGGTGTTCTTCTGGGCGCTCATGGCGGGCAGTTCTGTCATGCAGCACAGGCTTCGTCGGCCTGGGCTTCGTCGTCGTTGGCAGCGGCCGCGGCAGGCGGCAGCCGTTCAAAGGTCTGGCCGAGTTCGTCGAACCAGTCGCGCAGCGCCTGCAACTGCTGGTCGCAGCACTCGAGGGTGTTCATGTGCTGGCGAAAGGCCTCGCCGCCGGGCAGGCCGCGCACGGCCCAGCCGATGTGCTTGCGGGCGCTGCGCACACCGCTGAGTTCGCCGTACAGGCCGTAGTGGTCGTGCAGGTGCTCGGTGAGCACGTCGCGCGCCTCAGCCACCGAGGGGGCCGGCAGGTGCTCGCCGGTGGCCAGGAAATGGGCGACTTCCCGGAAGATCCACGGTCGGCCCTGCGCGGCGCGGCCGATCATCAGCGCGTCGGCACCGGTGTAGGCGAGCACGTCGCGCGCCTTCTCGGGCGAGTCGATGTCGCCGTTGGCCACGACGGGGATGGTCAGCGCTGTCTTCACGGCAGCGATGGTGTCGTATTCGGCCAGGCCCTTGTAGCCCTGCTCGCGGGTGCGGCCGTGGATGGTGAGCATCGCGATGCCGGCGGACTCGAACAGCCGCGCCAGGTGCAGCGCATTGCGCTCGTCGGCGCTCCAGCCGGTGCGCATCTTGAGCGTGACGGGCACGCCCCGCGGCGCACAGACGGCCACCACAGCGTCCACGATCTCCAGCGCGAGCGCCTCGTTGCGCATCAGCGCCGAGCCGGCCCACTTGTTGCAGACCTTCTTGGCCGGGCAGCCCATGTTGATGTCGATGATCTGGGCGCCGCGGTCGATGTTGTAGGCCGCGGCCTCGGCCATCATGGCGGCATCGGTGCCGGCGATCTGCACGGCGATGGGCCCGGGCTCGCCGGTGTGGTCGGCGCGGCGGGAGGTCTTGAGGCTGCCCCAGAGCTCCTTGCGCGAGGTCACCATCTCGCTGACCGCATAGCCCGCGCCCAGGCGGCGGCAGAGCTGGCGGAAGGGCCGGTCCGTCACCCCTGCCATCGGCGCCACGAAGAGCCGGTTGGGGAGAAGGTGGGGGCCGAGGTGCACGAGGGATCTGCTCAAAAAAGAGGCGGGATTGTAGCCACCCACCCCGGACGGCTTTCCGGCTCACCCCACAATGGTGGAATGGAAGCCTGGCTCTCACAGTTCATCACCAGCCTGCTCGGCGCCCTCGCCCTGCCCCAGGTCGGCCTCGTCGCGGTGTTCGTCGTCGCCTTCATCTCGGCCACGCTGCTGCCGCTGGGGTCGGAGCCTGCCGTCTACCTCGTCGTCAAGGCGGACCCCGGCATGTTCTGGCCCGTCATCGCGGTGGCGACCATCGGCAACACGCTGGGCGGCATGGTGTCGTGGTGGATGGGCTATGCGGCCGAGCGCGCCGTGGAAGCCGTGCGCCACCGCGAGCCGCCCAACCCGCGGGCGCTCGCCTGGCTCAAGCGCTTCGGCCCCAAGGCCTGCGTGATGAGCTGGCTGCCGGTGGTGGGCGACCCGCTGTGCGCCGTGGCCGGCTGGCTCCGGCTGCCCTTCTGGCCCTGCGTGGGCTGGATGGCCATCGGCAAGTTCCTGCGCTTCCTGCTCTACACCATCGCCCTCCTGTGGCTCATCCCGGAATCCTGGCTGCAATGAACACCACCGCCTACCGAGACCTCGCCGCGCGACAGCAGCGGCTGCACCGCCTGGGCCACCTCCAGGCCATCGCCCAGTGGGACCAGGCCGCCAACATGCCCGCCAAGGGCAACGAGGCGCGCAGCCTGGCCCTGGCCGAGATGGACGGCCTGCTGCACCAGCTCGCCACCGACCCGGCCCTGGCCGGGCTGCTCGACGCCGCCGCCGGCGAGCCGCTGGACGACGCGCAGCAGGCCAACCTGCGCGAGATCCGCCGCGCCTGGCGCTCGGCCAACGCGCTGCCGCAGGCGCTGGTGGAGGCCAAGAGCCTGGCCAACAACCGCTGCGAGCACGCCTGGCGCAGCCAGCGGCCGGCCAACGACTGGGCGGGCTTCGTGCCCAACCTGCGCGAAGTGCTGAAGATCGCCCGCCAGGAGGCGGAGCTGCGGTCGCAAAGCGGCGGGCTGTCGAAGTACGACGCGTTGCTGGACAACTACGAGCCCGGCATGCGCAGCGCCGACGTCGAGCGCGCGTTCGCGCCGCTGCGCGAGTGGCTGCCCGGGCTGATCCGCGACGTGCTGGCGCGGCAGTCGCGCGAGACCGTCATCCAGCCCGTCGGCCCCTTCCCGACCGCTGCGCAGAAGGCCCTCGGCCTGGACGCGATGCGGCTGATGGGCTTCGACTTCGCGGCCGGCCGACTGGACGAGAGCACCCACCCCTTCTGCGGCGGCGTGCCCGAGGACGTGCGCATGACCACGCGCTACCGCGAGGACGACTTCCTGCCCGCGCTGATGGGCGTCATCCACGAAACGGGCCACGGGCGCTACGAGCAGGGCCTGCCGCGCGAGCTGCTCGGCCAGCCCGTGGCCCGTGCGCGCTCCATGGGCATCCACGAGAGCCAGAGCCTGTCGTTCGAGATGCAGCTGGGCAGCCACCCCGCCTTCGCCGGGCTGCTCGCGCCGCTGCTGGTCAAGCATTTCGGCGACCAGCCGGCCTTCGAGCCCGGCAACCTGCACAAGCTGCTCACGCGCGTGCAGCCGGGCTTCATCCGCGTGGATGCCGACGAGGTCACCTACCCCGCCCACATCCTGCTGCGCTTTGACATCGAGCGCGCACTGATCGAAGGCGAAGCCGAGGTGGAGGACATCCCGGCGCTGTGGAACGCGAAGATGGCCGAACTGCTCGGCCTGGACACGCGCGGCAATTTCAAGGACGGCCCCATGCAGGACGTGCACTGGCCGGCCGGCCTGTTCGGCTACTTCCCGTGCTACACGCTCGGTGCCATGTACGCGGCGCAGTGGTTCGCCGCCATGCGAGCCCAGGAGCCGCGCCTGGACGCGCGCATCGCCGCGGGCGAACTCGGCAGCGTGTTCGAGTGGCTCTCCACGCACGTCTGGCAGGCCGCCAGCCGCTACGAGACGCCCGAACTCGTGCAGCGCGCCAGTGGCGAACCGCTCAACCCGGCGCATTTCGAGGCCCACCTGCGCAGCCGCTACCTGGGCGCCTGAGCGGCACCCACGCAAAAAAGAAGGCCGCTCCCACAGGAGCGGCCCCAAGCTACTTCAACGATCTCTCTCTATCCAACCATCACGCTTCCCCGGCCCCCCGGCCATCTCCGCGCATGGCACCCAGGCCTGTTGCAACGCCTGGGCTGGGTCACCGCCGTTGCCAGCTGTGACCGTGATTACATTTTGAGCAACTTCCGGCCGGGCCGCATCCCCGCAAGCCAAGGGGAGGCCGGCGCGGGCCGTGACACGCGTCACAGCAGCACGGCCAGCCGCTCCAGGATCAGCACGCCGAAGAAGGCCAGGCCGGCGATCAGCGTCCATTTCATGATGACGAGCCCGATGCGCCGCCAGCGCGCCTGGCCGGTGGCGACGGACAGCGCAAAGCACACGACCGCCGCAAACAGCAGCAGCCCGATGACGAGGCGGGCGATCAGCATGGCTTACCAGGCCGGGGCAAGTTCGGCGAAGCCCTTGGGCGCGGCGCGTTCGTTGTCGAAGGTGACCACCTCGTAGGCGGATTCGTCGGCCAGCAGCGCGCGCAGCAGCTTGTTGTTCAGCGCGTGGCCGCCCTTGAACGAGGTGTAGGCCGCCAGCAGCGGCATGCCCGCCACCTGCATGTCGCCGATGGCGTCGAGGATCTTGTGCTTGACGAACTCGTCGTCGTAGCGGAGCCCGTCGGCATTGAGCACCTTGTAGTCGTCCACCACGATGGCGTTGTCCATCGAGCCGCCGAGCGTGAGGCCGCGCGAGCGCATGACGTCGATGTCGGCCGTCATGCCGAAGGTGCGCGCGCGGGCGATCTCCTTCTTGTACTGCCCCGAGCCCATGTCGAAGACGAACTGGCTGCCCGTGGCCGCAACGGCCGGGTTGTCGAACTCGATCTCGAAGCTCAGCGTGTAGCCGTGGTGCGGCTCCAGCCGGGCCCACATCAGCTTCTTGCCCTCGCCCTGGCGCACTTCCACGGGCTTCCTGACCTTGAGGAAGCGCTTGGGCGCGTCCTGCATGACGATGCCGGCCGACTGCAGCAGGAAGACGAAGCTCGCGGCCGAGCCGTCCAGCACGGGCACCTCGTCGGCGTTGATGTCGATGACGAGGTTGTCCAGGCCCAGGCCGGCGCAGGCCGACAGCAGGTGCTCGATGGTCTGCACCTTGGGGCCGCCCGGGTCACCGCCGGGGCTGATGGTGGTGGCCATGCGCGTGTCGCTGACGGACATGACGCTCACCGGGATGTCCACGGGCGGGCAGAGGTCGACGCGACGAAAGACGATGCCGGTGTCCGGCGGCGCGGGGCGCAAGGTCAGCTCGACCTTCTGGCCGCTGTGGATGCCCACGCCGACGGCGCGCGTGATCGACTTCAGGGTGCGTTGCTTGACCATGCCTGGATTGTCCCAGGATCACACCGTCGTTCGGCGTTCCACGGGCAATCGCAGCGATAGCCTGGTGCCATGGCCGGGCGAGGAATCGATGCGCAGCTTGCCGCCCAGGCGCTGTGCCCGCTTGATCTGGCTCTTGAGGCCGCGGCCATGCTGGATGCTCTGCAGGTCGAAGCCGGCGCCGTCGTCCTCGACGCGGATCTCGACATAGTTGCCGTGGTGGCGCGTGACCATGCGCACGCGGCTGGCCCGGGCGTGCTTGAGGACGTTGTTGAGGGCTTCCTGCATCAGGCGCAGCACGTGCAGCGCGTCGGGCGGCTCGAGCCACGGCAGCGTGGGCAGGTCCTGCACGTCCCAGTCGAGCTTGAGGCCGCCGGTCTGCAGCCGCTTGCCCAGGCGGTAGCGCATGGTGGCCAGCAGCGAGACCAGGTCGTGGCCCACGGGTTCGAGCGAGTCGATGACCAGCCGCAGGTCGTCCACGCACTCGCGCAGCACCTCCACGCACTGCTCGTGGGACATGCTGCCCTGCTCCATCGCCACCAGGGCCGACAGCAGCGCCGAGCCCAGCCCGTCGTGCATGTCGGCCATGATGCGCTGGCGCTCCAGCAGCAGCGCCTGCTGGCGCTCGGCCTCGCGCAGCTGGGCGTTCTGCGCCTGCATGACGGAGACCTGCTCGTCCAGGTCTTCCTGGAGCTGGCTGTTCTCGGCCTTGACCTGCTCGACGGCTCCCACGTAGCGGCGCTGCACCGCGTGCAGGAAGCTCAGCATGACCGCCAGCGTGGCCACCGGCATCAGGAACACATGCTCATGCCAGGCCCAGCCCGCCAGCACCGCCAGGTCGTGCACGCCGATGAGGCCGCCGAGGATGAGCGCCAGGGCCATCACGGTCAGCTCCGAGCGCCGTTCGCGCCAGGCCGTCCACGCCACCCAGGCGGTGCCCGTGGCGGCCACGATGGCGGTCACGGTGTACTGCAGCACCACCATGTCCCACTGGCGCAGCCACAGCGGCATCGTGAACAGGCTGACCGCCAGCACATTGGCCGTCAGCAGCCACTCGAGCCAGCGCAGCCGGCGGCAGGCAAAGCGCATCGCGAACAACAGCGCCGTCAGCAGCACCCAGCCCATGGAGGCGTGGGTAGCCCACCAGAACCAGTCCTGCGCCAGGGGCGACGCGGGCGGGGTGACGTAGTAGTGCAGGTTGCGCACCATCCAGGCGGCGGCCGTGAGCGCGAACAGGCCGTAGATGGCTTCACCCGGCCGGCGCAGCCACAGCGTCAGCGCGAACAGGCCGAGCACCGCCAGCGTCAGGCTGACCGCCTGGGGCAGGCCCGTCTGCGCGCGCACCCGCCACTGCCAGCGCTTCTCCAGCACCTCCCGGGGGCCGACCCACAGGCGCGACACGACGTGATAGCTTTCCGCCGGCACGGGCAAGGCCACGACCAGGTCGAGCCCCGACTCACCAGGGCCCGGCAGCGGCAGCCACAAGGGCTGCAACCACTGCTCGCGCTCGGCGTGCTGGTTGTCGAGCAGCGGCCGCCAGCCCTGCTCGGTGCGCACCAGCACGGCGGCCGACAGCGTCACCAGCCGGGGCAGGTAAAGGGCCTGGGCCTCGTCGACACCGGCCGGCACATGCAGCCGGTACCAGCGCATCTCGTAGCCGCGCGAGTCACTGACCAGCGTGGCGCCGGGGCGGGCGCGTACATCGGGCATGGTCACGGGCTGCCAGGCTGCGGGCGTGTCGGGCGGCAGCAGTTCGGCAGGCAGGTCCAGGCGGTCTTCGGCCACCACGGCGTGCCGGCGCAGCGCGGCCCACCAGGCTTCGAGCTGGTCGCGGCTCCATGCGGTGGTGGCGACTTCGGTGGCTGCGGCCACGTCGGCCGCATGGCGCGGGCTGGGCTGGGGCAGGCTCTGGGCCAAAGCCGGTAGGCAAAAGCACAGGCCCAGCCATAACAGCCAGCCGCGCAGCAAGCCCTGCAGGCCGCGCAGCTCAGGCATTTCCGTGATTTCTAGGCACTAACATGGGCCGCGAGCATGCCACATGGGACGCTCCCGCCCCCCTGATGCCCAGGCGGCGGAGGTGACCGCTCAGACCCTGCCGGCAGGTCAGCTTCACCGCGCTGTACCCGGCGCAGGCTTGTGTCGACCGCCTCGCGCACCCATCACCACACGGACTGGATGGCCGGCGCGTGCGGGCCTGTCTTGTCCGCCCCCTCGGTCTGCCTTGTGGGCTGAAGGCCCCTCAACGACTGTCGTCTCGAAGGCTCATTCGCGTGCGCTCACCCTGCAAAGGGTAGGTTTTGCCGCGCCAGACAAACTGGCCGGGCAGCCCCTCGGGCGACTGGATATCCACTTGCAACCTGCCCTTCGAGCGCCTGTAGCGGACAGACACCGGTCCATGCGGAGTCGCTGCGGCGGCATCAAGCTGCGTGAGCGGGCCGAGCTCGGGCGCAATACGCAGGCGCGAATATCCAGGCGCGTCGGACCGGATGCCGGCGACTATGCGGAGTAGATCCGCAGTGGGATGTGCGCTCCAAGCATGCGTATCCGAGCGGGTCTTGCCGCGCGACTCCGGCCAAGTGGTGTAATTGAGCGCCAGCAACTCCCGCCAAGTCTGCAGCAGCGAGTGATAGTGACGACCCAAGCCCACATGGTCGTAGGCCCGCACCAGGTGCCATGCGAAGTAGTAGGTCATGGCGAACATTTCAGGGGGCGAATCGACCCCACGACCCGGCACCGTAATTCGCTCAAGAACACCCTGCGCTTCGTCTTTGTTCGCCACGTCGTACAGCACGGCAAGCGCGTTCATGTGCTGGCTGTACTTCTCGCTGCCACGCACCTTGAAATCCGGGTTGTCGGCATACAGCCCACGCTGCGGGTTCCAACACTGGCTGCGAATCGCAGCACGCGCGGCGGTGGCCTGCGCGCGATAGGTCTTGGCTTGTAAAACTTCTCCTTGCGCAGTTTCCAACGCCGCCGCCTGCTTCAGGGCGCCCAACCACAGCACCGTCATCAGGCAACTACCACCGCCCTTGCCATACGAGGGAAAGATGGTCCGATCATCCCAGCGCTGGCCGGACCAGTCGATAAAGTTCCAGTGGGGATTGGCGCCAAGCAAGCCCTGCGGCGTGCGCAACTTTTCGTACCAGGCCAGCACCTCGCGCATGCGAGGCAAGTGGCGACGGATCGGCGCATGGTCTGGCTGCTCCAGCAGCCAGTCATGCAGCATGGCAATCCATGAAAGCGAAAACGTCGTGATGACGTTACTGCTGCGGCTGGGGTAAGCGCCTTCAACAAGACCGCCGCTCACATTCGACTCCGCGAACACGTCTATGGCCTGCAATGCAAGCTGCGGGTCACCAGAAACGGCATAGGAGATCAGCATCTGGAGCCGGGTATCACCGGCATATTGCAGTTGCTCCCAGAAGGAACTGTCCATGAACGTTTCGTGCGCATCTACACGCAAGGTTCGCCATCCGATGTCGAAGATGCGATTGAGCTGCGGATCATTGCTCACGAACCTCCCGACCTGGTCGAACGGGTAGCCGGTGTCGACGACATGCAATGAATCCAAGATCAGAGGCTCATCCGCCGTCACGATCTCAAGTTTCAAGAAGCGCCAGGTGCGCCACCACAACGTCGAGAACGACTCCCTCTTGCCATTAGCAACAAAGGTGTCATGGATTCCGCGCGGTTCAAGATCACCTACAAGATTGCGGTCGCCCTTGTTGCCATCGGCGTCGTACAGCGCCTCGGCGTAGGTCACCTTGACCCGCGCATCGCGGCCACCGCTCGTTGCAAGTGCCGTGTAGGACGAAGCCATCGCCTCGCGCCGGATCAGCAAATAGCCGGAGGTGTGAGCAGGAATGACGAGTGAGGCATGCGGAAACTGCCCGGCAGCCAACGAAGCGCGTACCACCTGGCCGGGCGAGGCGGCCACAATACGCTGCGGCGGCAATGGGTCAGGAATCAGCGTGCGCCCGGCTGCAGCCGGCGCAGACACCGCGTCCACCCAGTCAGCGAGTGGTAGCCGCGAATCGATGGTTTCCGGTGCAGAAGCCACGTAGTACTCAGGCTGCAGTTGCTCCGAGCCGCTCTCAGCACTATGTCGAACATCAATTCGTACTTGCCATCCGGGCACGTCCGTCGCGAAGTCCGCGCCCGTGAGTCTAAAACCGGTAGCCAGACTCTGCTGCGCAAGTGGCGCGAACTTGCCGAAGTTCCAAACCACAGCCTCGATCCGGTTGTGCCTGCTTAGATAGGGGGCAAGATCAACTCGCGTCTTGCGCCAGCGTTGCAGTGTTCCCGTGGAGGGGCCCCGCGCCACGACTTGACCATTGACAGACAGGATAAAGCGGCTGTCTGCGGTCACCTCAACAGGAAGCTGTGCAGGCACAACATCTAACTGAACTTCCCGTCGGAACTGCAGCACCACTGGCGTCGCCGTAGCCTGCGGATGCGTAATCCAGGCATCGGCATCTCCGCCGGCCGCAGTCGCCACGCCCGCCCAGAGCAGGGCAACCATTGCTGCGAACAATCGTTTGATCATCATTTCGCGCGCGAACTTGCAAAGCATGGAAACCGCCCCGGGATCCGTGGAGGCCCCAACTCTTGAGAGGATGGAGCCGTGAGTAAGCCAGTGAAGCTTTCGCCCGAGGCGCGCGCACGAGCCGTGAGGCTGGCTCTTGAGCAACGCGGCGAGCAAGAGCCGCCATGGGCGGCCGCCGTTTCCCTCACCGGCAAGCTCGGCGCGACGCCGCCGATGCTGAACCGGGTCTGCCAGCATGAGCGCAACAGCGGCCAGCAAGAAGGCATCACCAACGCCGAGGCGGCTCGCGTCAAGGTGCTAGAACGCAAGGTGCGCGAAACGCGGCGCGCCACCGAGATCCTGAACTTGGCGGGCGCTTTTTTTGCCCCCCGGCAGAGCTCGCCCCACCGCGAGCGCTTCGCGGGTCGGGTCGATCTACCGCGCCTTGCAGATCGCACGGTCGAGCGACCGCCGCCGCGCCGCCTGCCAACGCAACCCGGCACTACACCGTCCCCACGCCCCGCGCCGCGCGGTGGCGCTGACGCGTACGCAGCGCTCGCGGGACGAGAACTCGCATGCCTACGGCATCACGAAGGTCTGACGGCAACTGGATCGCGAAGCTGAAACCCACCTCGGCTCCCGGTCGAACGCTTGATGGGCCGTCAGCGCCAAAGCTCAATCCGCCTGCTTGCGCAGGAAGGCCGGGATCTCGATCTCGTCCATGCCGTTGGACGACAGGGCCTCGACCTTGGCCGCGGCGCTGCCCGAGCGGCCATGGCGCCAGACGCTGGGCACGTTGGCGTTGGCGAAGTCGCCCAGGCCCAGGCCGACATTGGCTTGCTGGCCTGCCGCGGGAGCGGCCATGGCCACAGCCTGCGTCAGCACGGGCATGCCGTCGGTACCGTTGCGCACGACCTGCTGGGTCTGCACGACCTGCAGCGGCGCCTGCTGGCGGGCGCGGCCGGCGGTCAGGCCGGTGGCGATGACGGTCACGCGCAGGGCGTCGCCCAGGCTTTCGTCGTAGGCGGTGCCGTAGATGATGTGGGCGTCTTCAGAGGCGTAGCGCTTGATGGCGTTCATCGCGTTGCGCGACTCGCTCAGCTTGAAGTTCGCGCGGCTCGCGGCGATCAGCACCAGCACGCCACGGGCGCCGGAGAGGTCAATACCTTCCAGCAGCGGGCAGGCCACGGCGGCTTCGGCGGCCTTGGTGGCGCGGTCCGGGCCGGTGGCCTGGGCCGTGCCCATCATGGCCTTGCCCGGCTCGCTCATCACGGTCTTGACGTCTTCGAAGTCGACGTTGACAAGGCCCGGGATGTGAATGATGTCCGAAATGCCGCCAACGGCGTTCTTCAGCACGTCATTGGCGTGCGCGAAGGCCTGATCCTGCGTGACGTCGTCACCCAGCACATCAAGCAGCTTGTCGTTGAGCACGACGATGAGCGAGTCGACATTGGCTTCGAGTTCGGACAGGCCGGCGTCGGCCGCCTTGGCGCGGCGACCGCCTTCGAATTCGAACGGCTTGGTGACCACGCCGACCGTCAGGATGCCCATTTCCTTGGCCACGCGGGCAATCACCGGCGCGGCACCCGTGCCGGTACCGCCGCCCATGCCGGCGGTGATGAACAGCATATTGGCGCCGGCGATGGATTCGCGGATGCGGGATTCGGCTTCCTCGGCGGCGGCCTTGCCCATTTCGGGTTTGGCGCCTGCGCCCAGCCCGGACGTGCCGAGTTGCAGCAATTGGTCGGCCTTGGAGCGGTTGAGCGCCTGCGCGTCGGTATTCGCGCAGATGAACTCAACGCCTTGAACGCCCTGGGCGATCATGTGGTCCACGGCGTTGCCGCCGCCACCACCGACCCCGATCACCTTGATTTGGGTGCCTTGGTCAAACTCTTCGATCATCTCGATGGGCATATCAAACCTCCTACTGCAATTGTGCCTCGGGCACATGAATGTTGACTAGTTGCTGAAACACTTTTTTCCTGATTTTTTAGGGGTCAGAAATTCCCCATGAACCAGTCTTTGACCCGGCCGAGCAGGGTTTGCACGGAGCCGGCCTGCTGCGCAGCCTTGAAACCCCGGGTGCGCGACAGCCGGGCCTCCTCCAGCAGGCCCATGACGGTGGCCGAACGGGGGTTGGCCACCATGTCGTAAAGGGCACCCGAATAGGTGGGCAGGCCGCGGCGGACGGGTTTCAGGAAAATGTCCTCGGCGAGTTCCACCATGCCGGGCATGACGGCCGAGCCGCCGGTCAGCACGATGCCGGATGACAACAGTTCCTCATACCCGCTCTCGCGGATGACCTGGTGCACCAACGAAAAGATTTCCTCGACCCGCGGCTCGATCACGCCGGCGAGCGCCTGCTTGGACAGCATCCGGGGGCTGCGGTCACCCAGGCCGGGCACTTCCACTTGGTCGGACGGGTCGGCGAGCAGCTGCTTGGCCACGCCATATTCGACCTTGATCTCCTCGGCATCCTTGGTCGGGGTGCGCAGCGCCATGGCGATGTCGCTGGTGATCAGGTCGCCGGCGATGGGAATGACCGCGGTATGGCGGATCGAGCCGCCGGTGAATATCGCCACATCGGTCGTGCCGGCGCCGATATCCACCAGCGCCACCCCCAGGTCGCGCTCGTCGGCGGTGAGCGCGGCATGGCTGGACGCGCTGGGATTCAAAACCAGCTGGTCGACCTCCAGGCCGCAGCGCCGCACGCACTTGACGATGTTTTCCGCGGCACTCTGGGCTCCGGTCACGATATGGACCTTGACCTCCAGCCGCCCACCGCTCATGCCGATGGGCTCCTTGACCTCGTGGCCGTCGATGACGAATTCCTGCGGCTCGACCAGCAAGAGGCGCTGGTCATTCGGGATATTGATGGCCTTGGCGGTTTCGACAACGCGGGTCACATCGACCGGCGTGACCTCCTTGTCACGCACGATGACCATGCCGGTCGAGTTTTGACCGCGGATATGGCTGCCCGTGATCCCCGTGTAAACCCTTGATATTTTGCAGTCGGCCATCATCTCGGCCTCTTTCAAGGCCTGCTGGATGGACTGCACCGTGGCGTCGATATTGACCACCACACCGCGCTTCAAGCCATTGGACGGCGCCACACCCAGCCCGGCGATGCGCAAATCCCCGCCCGGCAAAACCTCGGCGACCACCGCCATGATCTTGGCGGTCCCAATATCCAGCCCGACGACCAAATCCTTGTATTCCTTGGCCATGTCCGTCCTCAGCGTTTTCTATTTACGGGTTTACCCGGAGTTTGTGTCGTCACGCCGCGCAGCTTGACCGCGTAGCCGTCGGCGTGGCGCAGGTCAGCCGACAGCAGCGGGCTGCGGTAGGTCGACGTGACCTGCGTGATGGAGGTGGCGAAGCGCCCGAATCGGTCCACGACCTCGGCCTCGCTGCCGCGGCCGAGTTCGACCACGGCGCCACCGCCGAAGCTGACGCGCCACGAGCCGCGGCCGGAGAGGTCGAGCCGGTCGATGCCCTCGCCGAGCTTCTCGGCGGCCGGCGACAGCGCGCGCCACATCTGCAGCATGGCGCCGGCGGTGCCGGCCGGGCCGGCCAGCACCGGCAGGGTCTCGTCCTCGACGTCGCCGAGGTTGGCCTGGAAGACTTCGCCGAAGGTGTTGACCAGCGCCCGCTCCGACATCGCCTCGCTGCCGGCATCGGCGCCGTCGACGCGCGCTTCCCAGTAGGCGGCCGGCCGGTGCTCTTCGAGGTTCACCTTCAGCCGCATCGGCCACACCCGCTGCAGCTGCGCATGCCGCACCCAGGGCACGGCCTCGAAAGCGGCGCGGCCGTCCTTGAGGTTCAGGCTGAGGAAGGACCCCTGCAGCCGCGGCAGCGCATTGGCCCTGAGCGAGGCAACGCTGTTGCGGCTCACGTCGCCCTCGACCTGGATGGCGCGGAAGTTGAACGCCGGCAGCCGCACCGCCCAGCGCAGCGCCGCCCACGCCGCGGTCGCCACCAAGGCGGCGAGCAGCAGCGCCGACACCGCATTCATGAGGCGGACGTCGGGCGGCAGGGCAGCGGTGGCGGCGGCGGAGTTCACGTCAGCGTGAGTCCAGTCGGGCCTGGGCCAGCAGCCACAGGCACAGGTGCGGGTAGTCCACGCCCACGGCCTGCGCAGCCTTGGGCACCAGCGAGTGCGAGGTCATGCCCGGGCTGGTGTTCATCTCCAGCAGGAAGGGTTTCATGTCGGACTTGCGCAGCATCAGGTCGGCGCGCCCCCAGCCGCGGCAGCCCAGCAGCTGGTAGGCGCGCAGCACGAGCTGCTGCACCTCGGCCTCGAGCGCGGCGGGCAATGTGCCGAACAGGTACTTGGTGTCGTTGGAGACGTACTTGTTCTCGTAGCTGTAGTCGCCGCCCTCGGCGCGGATCTCGACCACCGGCAGCGCCACCGCGCTGTCGCCCTGCCCCAGCACGGCGCAGGTCAGCTCGGGGCCCTCGATGCATTGCTCGAACAGCAGTTCGTCGTCGAAGCCCAGCGCCAGCTCGACGGCGCCCTGCATCTGCGAGTAGCCCATGGCCTTGGTGATGCCGATGCTGCTGCCTTCGTGCGGCGGCTTCACGACGACGGGCAGGCCGAGTTCGTCGGGGATCTCGCGGATGCGCTCGCGCGTGAGCTCGGCGCGGGAGAGCACGACATAGGCCGGCGTGGTCAGGCCCTCGGCAGCCCAGACGCGCTTGGTCATGGTCTTGTCCATGGCCACGCCCGAGGCCGTGACGCCCGAGCCGGTGTAGGGAATGCGCAGCCACTCCAGCGCGCCCTGCAGCGTGCCGTCCTCGCCACCGCGGCCGTGCAACGCGATGAAGGCCCGGTCGAAGCCTTCGGCCTTGAGGTCCTGCAGCGGGCGCTCGGCGGGGTCGAAGCCATGCGCGTCCACGCCCAGGGACTGCAGGGCCTGCAGCACGCCGGTGCCGCTCATCAGCGAAACCGGGCGCTCGGCACTCTTGCCGCCGTACAGCACGGCGACCTTGCCCAGCGCGACGGGGTCGATGGCCAGATCGATTGGCGTCGTCATGCGGACGCTCCTTGCGAAAAATGGGCCGCCACCAGCCGCGGCAACGCGCTCATCGAGCCCGCGCCCATGCCGATGACGACGTCGCCATCGCGCGTCAGCGCGGCCAGCGCGGCCGGCATGTCGGAGACGGCCGTCACGAAATGCGGGGTGCCCACGGCATGGGCGAGTGCGGCGCCGGTCGCGCCTTCGATGGGCGCCTCGCCCGCTGGGTACACCTCGGTCAGCAGCACCACGTCGGCGCCCTGCATCACGCGCACGAAGTCGGCGAAGCAGTCGCGCGTGCGGGTGTAGCGGTGGGGCTGGAAGGCCAGCACGAGCCGGCGGCCGGGGTAGGCACCGCGCGCGGCCGACAGCACGGCGGCCATCTCCACGGGGTGGTGGCCGTAGTCGTCGACGAGGGCGAAGCGCCCGCCGCCGGACGCCGGCCACTCACCGTGCTTCTCGAAGCGACGGCCCACGCCGGAGAAGCTGGCCAGCGCCTTGACGATGGACTCGTCGGGGCAGTCCAGTTCCATCGCGATGGCAATGGCAGCCAGCGCGTTGCGCACGTTGTGCTCGCCCGCGAGGTTGAGCAGCACGGGCAGGTCGGCCGCGCCCTCGCGCTGGCAGGTGAAGCGCATCTGCGCACCGGCCAGTGCCTGCACGTCCACCGCCCGCACACTCACGCCGGCCGACAGCCCGTAGCTCACCACGGGGCGCTCGATGCGGCCGAGGATGGCGCGCACGCCGGGGTCGTCGGCGCACACCACGGCCGCGCCGTAGAAGGGCATGCGGTGCAGGAACTCGACGAAGGCGTCGTGCAGCTTCTCCACCGAATGCCCGTAGGTGTCCATGTGGTCTTCGTCGATGTTGGTGACGACGGAGAGCACCGGGCTCAGCTTCAGGAAGGACGCGTCGCTCTCGTCAGCCTCGACGACGATGAACTCGCCCCGGCCCAGGCGCGAGTTGGCGCCTGCGGCGTTGAGCTTGCCGCCGATGACGAAGGTCGGGTCCAGGCCCGCCTCGACGAGGATGGCGGTGACGAGGGAGGTCGTTGTCGTCTTGCCGTGCGTGCCGGCGATGGCGATGCCGCGGCGCAGCCGCATCAGCTCGGCGAGCATCACCGCACGCGGCACGACCGGGATCTGCCGGCCACGGGCGGCCTGCACTTCCGGGTTGTCGGCGGCGACGGCGGTGCTCGTGACCAGCGCCTGCGCGTTGCCGATGTTCGGCGCCGCATGGCCGATCTCCACGCGCAGGCCGAGGCTGCGCAGCCGCTCGGTGGTGGCGCTCTCGACGGCGTCCGACCCGCTGACCGTGAAGCCCAGGTTGTGCAGGATCTCGGCGATGCCGCTCATGCCGGCGCCGCCGATGCCCACGAAATGCAAACGCTGTACCGCGTGCTTCACTTCAACATCCCTTCGATCTCGTCGGCCACGCGTGCTGCGGCGCGGGGCCGAGCCAGCGAGCGGGCCTTCTCGGCCATGGCCAGCAGCGCCGCGCGGTCCAGGCCGGCGATCAGGTCGTGCAGGCGCTGCGGCGTCAGTTCGGTCTGCGGCAGATGCAGTGCGGCGCCGTGCTGGGCCATGAAGACGGCGTTGTCACGCTGGTGCGAGGTCGTGCTCACGACGAGCGGCACCAGCACCGCGGCGCAGCCCGCCGCGCAGAGCTCGCTCACGGTGATGGCGCCAGCGCGGCACACCACGACATCGGCCCAGGCCAGGGCCGCGCCCATGTCGTCGATGAAGGGCCGCACCTCCGCCGAGAGGCCGGCGTCGGTGTAGGCCTGCCAGACGGCGCCGAGGTGATCCTGCCCCGACTGGTGCAGCACCTGCGGGCGCTGCTCGGCCGGCCACAGCGCCAGCGCCTGCGGCAGCGTCTGGTTCAGCGCGCGGGCGCCGAGCGAGCCGCCGAGCACGAGCAGCCGCAGCGGGCCGGCCGCGCGTGCGGGGTCGGCGAAACGTTCGGCCGGCAGCGGCAGCGCCTCGATCTCGGCGCGCACCGGGTTGCCGCTGACGATGGCGCCTGCCGTGGAGGCCGCGGCGGCGCCGTCGAAACCGAAGGCGATGCGACGCGCGAACGGCTTGAGCGCCAGGTTGCTCTTGAGCATGGCGGCGTCGGCGTTCACGAGCATCAGCGGGCGGCCGCTGAGCGCTGCCGACAGGCCCGCCGGCACGCAGACATAACCGCCCATGCCGAGGACGGCGGTGGCGCGGCGCCGGTCATACACGCGCCGCGCCGCGCCGAGCGACTTGAAGAAGCCGACGATGCCGCGCAGCGTGTGCGCCAGGCCCTTGCCGCGCAGGCCGGCGAACGGCAGCGCATCGATCTCGATGCCGCGCGCGGGCACGAGGCGGTTCTCCATGCCCTGCGGCGTGCCGATCCACGACACCGTCCAGCCGCGGCGCTGCATCTCCTCGGCCACGGCCAGGCCCGGAATGACGTGGCCGCCCGTGCCGGCGGCCATCACGATGAGGTGGCGCTGCGTCATGCCAGCCTCCTCTGAACACAGCCACAGAGGCACAGAGGCACAGAGGCAGCAGGATGACGCCCTCTCTGTGCCTCTGTGCCTCTGTGGCTGTGTTTGATGTTCGGCCTCACGCGCGGCCTCCCCGCATCATTTGTCGGTTTTCCAGGTCGATGCGCAGCACGACCGCCAAGGCGACGCAGTTCATCAGGATGGCCGAGCCGCCGAAGCTCATCAGCGGCAGCGTGAGGCCCTTGGTGGGCAGCGCGCCGAGGTTCACGCCCATGTTGATGAAGGCCTGCCCGCCCATCCAGATGCCGATGCCCTGCGCGTACAGCCCCGCGAACACGCGGTCCAGCGCGATGGCCTGGCGGCCGATGAGGAAGCACCGGCGCGTGAGCCAGAAGAAGGCGATGATGACCAAGGCGACCCCCACGAAACCCAGCTCCTCGCCGATCACGGCCAGCAGGAAGTCGGTGTGCGCCTCGGGCAGGTAGTGCAGCTTCTCGACGCTGCTGCCCAGGCCCTGGCCCAGCCACTCGCCGCGGCCGAAGGCGATCAGGCTGTGCGTGAGCTGGTAGGCCTTGCCCTGGGCGTACTTCTCGTCCCAGGGGTTGAGGTAGGCAAAGATGCGCTCGCGGCGGAACTCGCTGAAGCTGATCATCAGCACGAAGGCGCCCACGAGCACCAGCGTGATCAACAGGAACATGCGGCCGTTCACGCCGCCCAGGAACAGGATGCTCATCGCGATGGCTGCGATGACGAGGAAGGCGCCCATGTCGGGCTCGGCCAGCAGCAGCAGGCCCACGAAGGCCAGCGAGATCGCCATGGGCGTGACGGCCTGGAAGAAGTTCTCCCGGGCGTCCATCTTGCGCATCATGTAGTTGGCCGCGTACAGCGCGATGCCGAACTTGGCCAGCTCCGAGGGCTGGAAGTTCATGACGCCCAGCGGGATCCAGCGCCGCGCGCCGTACACCACCTTGCCAATGCCCGGGATCAGCACCGCCACCAGCAGCACCAGCGCGATGACGAACACCCACGGCGCATACCGCTCCCACAGCGCCACGGGGATCTGCACCGTGATGAGCCCGGCAATCAGCGCGAAGCCGATGGCCACCATGTGGCGCGTCAGGAAATGCGTCGGCTGGTACTTGGAGAACCGCGGGTTGTCCGGCATCGCGATGGAGGCCGAATAGACCATCAGCAGGCCCCAGGCCATCAGCGCGAGGACGACCCACACGAGGGTGATGTCGAAGCCCTGCAGCTGCGTAGGCCGGCCGGCGGAGGTCGACACCCAGTCGCGCACGGGCACGCTCGCGTCCTCGCCGTCGCGCTTGCGCAGCGACTGCAGCTTGGCCCAGATACCGCCCAGCACCGCGTTCACAGCGCCACCCCGCGCTCGTCGGCGAGCTGCTGCACCGTGGCCACGAAGACCTCGGCGCGGTGGGCATAGTTGCGGAACATGTCCAGGCTCGCGCAGGCCGGTGACAGCAGCACGCTGTCGCCGCTGCGGGCTTGCGCCAGGCACCAGGCGGTGGCGGCTTCGAGCGTGGCGTGGCGCTGCATCGGCACGCCGCTCTGGGCGAGTGCGGCCTCGATCTGCGGTGCGTCGCGGCCGATGAGGGCCACGGCACGCGCATGGCGGGCGACGCCCTCGGCCAGCGGTGCGAAGTCCTGGCCCTTGCCGTCGCCACCGAGGATGAGCACGAGCTTGGCCGGCGCGCGGTCGGCACCCAGGCCCGAGATGGCCGCGACCGTGGCGCCGACGTTGGTGCCCTTGCTGTCGTCGTAGAACTCGACGCCGTCGATGCTGCCCACCGGCTCCACGCGGTGCGGCTCGCCGCGGTACTCGCGCAGGCCGTGCAGCATGGGCGCGAGCTCGCAGCCCGCGGCCGTGGCCAGCGCCAGCGCCGCCAGCGCGTTGGCCGCGTTGTGGCGGCCGCGCACGCGCAGCGCGTCGGCGGGCATGAGGCGCTGGATCATCAGCGGCTCGTCGTCGCCCTTGCGCTTCTTGATCGTCGGGTCCAGCTCGCGGGCGCGCACCAGCCAGGCCAGGCCCCCTTCGTCGACGAGGCCGAAGTCGCCCGGTGCCTTGGGCGCATTGAGGCCGAAGCGCACCACGCGGCGCGACACGGTGCGGCCCGGCTTGCCGCGCGTGCCCTTCACGAACACGGGCGCGGGCACCAGGGCCTCGACGTCGGCGTCGTCACGGTTGGCGACGATGACGGTGGGGCTGTCCATGCCGCGGCCGAAGATGCGCGCCTTGGCCTGCCCGTAGGCGGCCATGTCGCCGTGCCAGTCGAGGTGGTCCTGCGTCAGGTTGAGGACGGCGCCGGCCGTCGGCTCGAAGCCCGTCACGCCGTCGAGCTGGAAGCTGGACAGCTCCAGCACCCAGACCTCGGGCAGCGTCTCGAAGACCGGGCCGCGCGGGGGCGGCGGGTCGATGGGCAGGGGGGCGTCTTCTTCGACCAGCGGCGCGGCGGGCTCGGGGGCCGGCTCGGCCGCAACGACCTCGTCCGCAAGCGCTTCTTCTGCGGCCTGATCGGCTGCGGGAGATTCAGCGGCTTCGGCCACCGGCTCGTCCGCCGGCTGCTCGATGACCTCCGGCGCCACCTCGGCCGGCGCGGGCTCGGGCTCCCTGGCAAGCGCCTCGGTCAGCGTGTCCAGCAGCGTCGGGCCGATGTTGCCGGCGATGGCCACGCGCTTGCCGGCGCGCTCGGCGAGCAGGCCGGTCATGCAGGTCGTCGTCGTCTTGCCATTGGTGCCGGTGATGGCGAGCACGGCGGGCGCGTAGCCGTGCTGGGCCTTGAGCGCCGCCAGCGCCTCGGCGAAGAGGTCGAGCTCACCCCGCACGGCCGGGCCGTGTTCGTAGACCGCCTTCAGCCGAGCGTCCAGCGGCGACAGGCCCGGGCTCTTGAGCACGGCCTGGAAGCCGGCGGCGATGTCAGCCGTCAGCTCACCCGTGATGAAGGCTGCCGCGTCGCCCAGCGCGCCGAGCTGCGGCGGCTGCGCGCGCGAGTCCCACACCGTGACCTGCGCACCCAGGCGCGCGCACCAGCGGGCCATCGCGAGACCGGAGTCCCCGAGGCCCAGCACGAGCACGCGCTGGTCTTGGAAGTGCGGCAGGCTCAGCTTCATCACATCACCGCAGCTTGAGGCTCGCCAGGCCCACGAGGCACAGCAGCATCGTGATGATCCAGAAGCGGATGACGACCTGCGTCTCCTTCCAGCCACCCTTCTCGAAGTGGTGGTGCAGCGGCGCCATCTTGAAGATGCGCCGGCCCTCGCCGTACTTCTTCTTCGTGTACTTGAACCACGTCACCTGGATCATGACCGACAGCACCTCGGCCACGAAGATGCCGCCCATGATGCCCAGCAGGATTTCCTGGCGCGTGATGACGGCCAGCGTGCCCAGGCCCCCGCCGAGTGCGAGCGCACCGACGTCGCCCATGAAGACCTGCGCCGGGTGGGCGTTGAACCACAGGAAGGCCAGGCCCGCGCCGGCCATCGCGGCGCAGAAGATCAGCAGTTCGCCCGCACCCGGGATGTAGGGCAGCAGCAGGTACTTGGAGAACACCGACGAGCCCGTCACGTAGGCGAACACGCCCAGCGCCGAGCCCACCATCACGACGGGCATGATCGCCAGGCCGTCCAGCCCGTCGGTGAAGTTCACCGCGTTGCTGGTGCCGACGATGACGAAGAAGGCCAGCGCCACGAAGCCCCACACGCCCAGCGGCATGCTGATGGTCTTGAAGAACGGGATCAAGAGGTCGGCCTTGGGCGGCAGCTCGGTCGAGAAGCCGCTGCTGACCCAGCGGAAGAACAGCTGCACGACGCCGAGGAAGCTCGTCTCGGACACGCTGAACGCGAGGTAGAGCGCCGCGACGAGGCCGATGAGGCTTTGCCAGAAGAACTTCTCGCGGCTGCGCATGCCTTCGGGGTTCTTGTCGACGACCTTGCGCCAGTCGTCCACCCAGCCGATGGCGCCGAAGCCCATGGTCACGAGCATCACCACCCACACGAAGCGGTTGCTCCAATCGAACCACAGCAGCGTGGACACGCCGATGCCGATGAGCACCAGCACGCCGCCCATCGTGGGCGTGCCGCTCTTGGCCAGGTGGGCCTGCACGCCGTAGCTGCGCACCGGCTGGCCGATCTTCATGGCGGTCAGGCTGCGGATCACCCAGGGCCCGAAGGCCAGGCCGATGAGCAGCGCCGTCATGGCGGCCATGACGGCGCGGAAGGTGATGTACTGGAACAGCCGCAGGAAGCCGAGGTCGGGGTAGAGGCCCTGCAGCCACTGGGCCAGGCTAAGCAGCATGCGGGTCTCCCGTTTGTTGTTGTTGAAGTGCCGAGACCACGTGTTCCATCTTCATGAAGCGCGAGCCCTTGACCAGGGTCTGGGCTGCGTCGGGTTGTTCAGTCAGCGCCGCGATCAGCGCCGCGGTGGTGTCGAAGGCGCGGGCGCGCGGGCCGTAGGCGGCGGCGGCGTCGCGCGCAGCGGCGCCCGCCGTCCAGAGGTGGGCAATGCGGCGCTCGGCCGCGTAGGCGCCCACCTCGCGGTGAAAGGCCGGGCCGTCGTTGCCCACCTCGCCCATGTCGCCGAGGATGAGCCAGCTGTCGCCCGGCATGCCGGCGAGCACGTCGATGGCGGCGCGCACGCTGTCGGGGTTGGCGTTGTAGCTGTCGTCCACGAGGGTGCGGCCGCGCGCGTCGCGCTTGAGCTCGGAGCGGCCCTTGACCGCACGGAAGGCCTCCAGGCCCTGCTGGAGGGCGGTCAGCGGCGCACCGGCGGCCAGCGCGCAGGCGGCGGCCGCCAGCGCGTTGCGCACGTTGTGCTCGCCGGCCATGTGCAGCGCGACGGGCGCCGTGCCGGCCGGTGTGTGCAGCTCCACGGCCCAGTGCGAACCGAGCCATTGCGCGTCAGCCGTCAGGTCGGCCTGGCCGCGCAGCGCAAAGGTCAGGTGCGGGCGGCTGCCGGCCAGCTCGAACCAGATCGGCGCGCAAGCGTCCTCGGCCGGGAAGACGGCGCAACCGCTGGGCGACAGCGCCTGCAGCACGGCGCCGTTCTCGCGCGCCACGGCCTCGACGGTGGCCATGAACTCCTGGTGCTCGCGCTGGGCGTTGTTCACGAGCGCCACGGTGGGCTGCGCCATCGCGGCCAGCGGCGCGATCTCGCCGGGGTGGTTCATGCCGAGCTCCACCACCGCCGCGCGGTGGCTGCGCTCGTCGTCGTGGCGCAGGCGCAGCAGCGTGAGCGGCACGCCGATGTCGTTGTTGTAGTTGCCTTCGGTGGCCAGTGCGTCGTCGCCCACCCAGGCGCGCAGGATGCTGGCGACCATCTGCGTCGTCGTCGTCTTGCCGTTGCTGCCGGTGACGGCGATGACGGGGATCTGGTGCTGGCGGCGCCAGGCAGCGGCGAGTTGGCCCAGCGCGGCCTTGGCATCGGGCACGAGCAGCCCGGGCAAGCCGGCCTCGGCCAGGCCGCGTTCGGCCAGAGCGGCCACGGCACCACTGGCCCGGGCCTGCGCGAGGAAGTCGTTGGCGTCGAAGCGCTCGCCACGCAGCGCCACGAACAGGTCGCCCGCGCGCAGCGTGCGGGTGTCGCTGTGCACGCGGGCGAAGGCGGTCGCGCCGTCGCCGACGAGCGAGGCGCCCGGCAGCAGCGCCTGGGCCTGGGCGAGCGTCAGGAAACCGGTCACAGCCCCGCCCTTTCCAGCAGCGCGGCACGGGCCTCGCCCACGTCGGAGAAGGGCCGGCGCACGCCGTTCACTTCCTGGTAGTCCTCGTGGCCTTTGCCCGCCACCAGCACGATGTCGCGGGCGCCCGCCTGGGCAATCGCTGCACGGATGGCTTCCTCGCGGGCCTCGATGACGAGGGCATCGGGCGCGGCCACGGCGATGTCAGCCAGGATCTGGGCCGGCGCCTCGGTGCGCGGGTTGTCGGTCGTGACCACGACGCGTCCGGCCAGGCGCGCCGCGATGGCCCCCATCTGCGGGCGCTTGCCGCGGTCGCGGTCGCCGCCGCAGCCGAACACGCAGACCAGCTCGCCGCCACGCGCCTGGGCCAGGCTTTGCAGGGCCGAGAGCGCCTTGTCCAGTGCGTCGGGCGTGTGGGCGTAGTCGACGACGACCTGCGGCAGTTCGCGACCGTTGCCCACGCGCTGCATGCGGCCGGGCACCGGCGTCACGCGGGCCAGCGCCCGGGCCACGTCGGCCAGCGCGTGGCCTTGCGCGCGCAGGGCACCGGCCACGCCGAGCAGGTTCGCGGCGTTGTAATCGCCGATCAGGCCGGTCTGCACGGGCACGGCCTCGGCGCCCTCGTGCAGCGTGAAGGCCAGGCCCTCGCCGGTGTAGTGCAGCCCGCGCGCCGACAGGCGGGCGTCGGTGCGCTCCACGCCGGTGGTCCAGACGTCCAGCGACGCCAGCTCCGCCGCGAGCGCCGGGCCCTTGGCATCGTCGAGGTTGACGACGGCGGCCCGCAGGCCTGGGAAGCTGAACAGCGCCCGCTTGGCCGCCCAGTAGGCGTCCATCGTGCGGTGGTAGTCGAGGTGGTCCTGCGTGAAGTTGGTGAAGACGGCGACGCGCACCGCGCTGCCGGCCAGGCGCCCTTCATTGATACCGATGCTGCTGGCCTCGATGGCGCAGGCGGCGAAGCCCTGGTCGCGCATGCGGGCGAAGGCCGCCTGCAGCAGCACGGGGTCGGGCGTGGTCAGGCCGTTGTAGTCCAGGCGCGGAGGCTCGCCGATGCCCAGCGTGCCCACCACGCCGCAGCGCTTGCCGAGCTGCGCGCTGGCCTGGGCGATCCACCAGGCCGAGGAGGTCTTGCCGTTGGTGCCGGTGACGGCGATGACGTCCAGCGTGTCGGTGGGCCGGGCGAAGAAGGCCGCGGCGATCTCGCCGGTGCGCGCCTTCAGGCCCGGCAGCGAGGCCACGCGGGCGTCGACGAAACCGAAGCGCTCGACGTCGGCGTCTTCCACCAGGCAGGTGGCCGCGCCTGCGGCGAGCGCGGCGTTGACGTACTCGCGGCCGTCACGCGCATAGCCGGGCCAGGCGATGAAGGCGTCGCCGGGCTGCACCTGGCGGCTGTCGGTGCGCAGCGTGCCGGTGCACCATTCGGACAGCCAGCGGGCGGCGGCCTCGGAGGACTTCAAACGGGTCAGCATCAGAAACTTTCCTCGACCGCGACGGCCTTCTGGTTGGCGACGATCTGGCTCTTCACGTCCAGGTCGGGGGCGACACCCAGCAGGCGCAGCGTCTGCGCGGTGACCTGGCTGAACACGGGGCCGGCGACCTTGCCGCCGTAGTACACGCCGGCGGTGGGCTCATCCACCATCACGGCCACCACGATGCGCGGCTTGCTGATGGGCGCGATGCCGACGAACCAGGAGCGGTACTTGTGGCTGGCGTAGCCGCGGCCTTCCTGCTTGTGGGCCGTGCCGCTCTTGCCACCGATGCTGTAGCCGGGCACCTGCGCGTCCGGCGCGGTGCCGCCCGGGCCGGCGGCGGCCTGCAGCATCAGGCGCAGCTCGCGCGCCACCTCGGGCTTGAAGACGCGGATGCCGGCCACCGGGTGGTCGTGCGGCTGGCGCAGCATGCTCACCGGGATGATCTCGCCATCACGCGCGAACACGGTGTAGGCGCGCGCCAGTTGGAACAGCGACGCCGACAGGCCGTAGCCGTAGCTCATCGTGGCCTGCTCGATGGGCCGCCAGGTCTTGTAGGGGCGCAGCTTGCCGCTGATGGCGCCGGGGAAGCTGATCTGCGGCCGCTGGCCCAGGCCGATGGCCGTGAACATCTCGTGCATCTCGCGCGGCGGCATCTGCATGGCGAGCTTGGTGGCGCCGATGTTGCTGGAGAACTTGATCACCTCGCGCACCGGGATCACGCCGTGGGCGTGGGTGTCGGTGATGACGGCGCCCTGGAAGGGGTACCTGCCGTTGCCGGTGTCCACGAGCGTGTCGGCCGTGACGCGCCCGGTGTCCATGGCCAGGCCCGCAATGAAGGGCTTCATCGTGGAGCCGGGCTCGAACACGTCGGTGAGCGCGCGGTTGCGCAGCTGCTCGCCGGAGAGGTTCTGGCGGCTGCCGGGGTCGTAGCTCGGGAAGTTGGCCAGCGCCAGCACCTCGCCGGTCTGCGCGTCCAGCACGACGACCGAGCCGGCCTTGGCCTTGTTCTCGGCCACTGCATCGCGGATGCGCTGATAGGCGAAGAACTGCACCTTGGAGTCGACCGACAGGTCCACGTCGCGACCGTTGGCGGCGGGCACGACCTCGCCGATGTCTTCCACGACGCGGCCCAGGCGGTCGCGCACGACGGAGCGCGAGCCGTCGCGGCCCTGCAGCTCCTTCTGGAAGGCCAGCTCGATGCCCTCCTGGCCCTTGTCCTCGACGTTGGTGAAGCCCACCACGTGCGCGGCCGCCTCGCCCTCGGGGTATTTGCGGCGGTACTCGCGGTCCTGGAACACGCCCTTGAGGCCGATGGCCTTGACCTTGGCCGCGGTCTCGTCGTCGGCCAGCCGCTTGAGCCAGACGAAGCGCGACTCGGGGTTGAGCTTGGCGTCCAGCTCCTTGGCCGACAGGCCCAGGGCCTTGGCGAGCTCGCGGCGCTTGTCGGCGTCGGCGTCGACTTCCTTCGGGATGGCCCAGATCGAGGGCACGGCCACGCTGGCCGCGAGCACCTGGCCGGTGCGGTCGTTGATGCGGCCACGGCTGGCGGGCAGCTCCAGCGTGTGGGCGTAGCGGGCTTCGCCCTGCTTCTGGAAGAACTCGGTGTGCAGCACCTGCACGTAGATGGCACGGCCGAGCAGCCCCGCGAAGGCGAGGCCCACGAGGGCGACCAGGAAGCGCGAACGCCACGGCGGCGTCTTGCTGGCCAGCAGCGGGCTGGTGGAATACGTGACGCCGCGGGCGCCGCTGACGGCCCGCGCGCCCGACTTGGGTTGACCCCCCTTGCTCATGGCGCCACCCCCGAGGCGACGACCGCGGGAGAGATCAGCCGCATGCCCAGCCGCTCGCGCGCCACCTGCTCCACGCGCAGGTTGGTGGCCTGGGCGTGGCGCTCGGCCTTGAGCCGCTCGGCGTCCGCCGCCAGGCGCTCGCCCTCGTTCTTGGTGCGCTCGCGCTCGGCGAAGAGCCGGCGCGACTCGTAGGCGTTGTGCACGAGCACGACGCCGCTCACAAGCACCGCGATCATGAGGATGAGGTTGAGCTTGGCCACGGGCTCAGTCCTTCAGCGGCGCGTCGGTGCGCTCGGCCACGCGCAGCACGGCAGAGCGCGAGCGCGGGTTGGCGGCCACTTCGGCGGCGCTCGGCATCATGCGGCCCAGCGAGGTCAGCGCCAGGGCCGGCGGCGGCGCGAAGGGCGCGCGGCGGTCGAACTCGGCCTTGCTGTGCGCGGCGATGAACTGCTTCACGCGCCGGTCTTCCAGCGAGTGGAAGCTGATGATGGACAGCCGCCCCCCAGGTGCGAGCAGGCGCAGCGCGGCCTTCAGCCCTTGCTCAAGCTCCTCAAGCTCGCCATTGACATGAATCCGAAGGGCCTGAAAGGTGCGGGTCGCCGGGTCCTGTCCGGGTTCACGGGTCTTGATCGTGCGAGCCACGAGTTCGCGCAGCTCGTCGGTGCGCGTGAGGGGCGCACCGGCTTCCCGGCGAGCAACAACCGCCTTTGCAATCTGGCCAGCAAACCGTTCTTCGCCATAGTCTCGAATCACCCGTGCAATCTCGCGCTCGTCGGCGCTCGCGAGGAAGTCCGCCGCACTGATGCCGCGGGTCGTGTCCATGCGCATGTCCAGCGGCCCCTCGAAGCGAAAGCTGAAGCCCCGCGCCGGGTTGTCGATCTGGGGGCTGGACACGCCCAGGTCCAGCAGCACACCATCGACCTGATGAACACCCAGCCCGGCCAAGCAGTCCGCCATGTCGGCGAAGGCGCTGTGGACGATGCAAAAGCGCGGGTCCGTGATGGCCGCGGCCGCCGCGACGGCCTCCGGGTCGCGGTCGATGGCGATGAGGCGCCCCGTCGGGGCGAGCTTGCTCAGCAGCAGGCGCGAATGCCCGCCCCGGCCGAAGGTGCCGTCCACGTAGGTGCCGTCCGGGCGCGCCAGCACGCCGTCGACCGCCTCGTCCAGCAGCACGGTGGTGTGGCGGAACGGGGCTTGGTCTTGCATCGCGCCGCCCATCAGAAACTGAAGTCCTTGAGGGAATCCGGCATCGGCCCGTTCATCGTCTCGGTCTCCTGGGCCGCGTGGGCCTCGGCGTCCCACAGCTCGAAGTGGCTGCCCATGCCGATCAGCATCACGTCGCTCTTCAGGCCCGCGCTCTTGCGCAGCTCGGGCGAGATCAGCACGCGCGAGGCGGAGTCGATCTCCACGTCCATCGCGTTGCCCAGGAACACCCGCTTCCAGCCCACGGCCGACATCGGCAGCGCGGCGACCTTGTCGCGGAAGACCTCCCACGTCGGGCGCGGGAACACCATCAGGCAGCCGTCGGGGTGCTTGGTGATGGTCAGCCGCCCCTGGCAGAGGACCTGCAGCACCTCACGGTGCCGAGCGGGCACGCTCAGGCGACCCTTGGCATCTAAAGCCAGGTTGGAGGGCCCCTGAAAGACGAGTTCCGACACTTTTCACCACGAAACGACACTTCCTCCCACTTTAAGGGCCGGACTGGTGGGGGTCAAGGTTCGGCACAAGTTTTTTCAATGAAATCAAGCACTTAGAGGCGACTGTTGATCCATACAGCCTGCGAAAAAATGTCGTTCATAAATAAGGACTTGGCGCAACATTGAGAAGTAGCGCTTGAGATGTGAGGGCGGCGGCGCCGTCGTTGGCCCCGGATTGGGTGTCGCCTGGTTGACAACCCACCCCAGCCTCGGGCCTGACAGGCACCGATTTGCCGCACATATCACGGCAAGCCTTGGCGGCTGGCTGCTCACAATGCGTCGGCACCCCCAATTTCTGCTGAAATTTCCAGTGGTTTCGTGCCCGGCAACAAGAACGAGAAACCCAGGCCCGCCACATATCCCTCTGGAGACTTCCCCTCATGACGTTCCTGTCCCGTATGCGCATCGGTCAGCGGCTGACCGCCGGCTTCACCGTCGTGATCGCCTGCCTGATGACGATGGCGGGGCTCGGCTACGTGGGCATCCAGTCGCTCAACGACGAGATCACGCAGCTGCTGAGCAATGACTACAAGGCCGTGGCGTTGGCCAACAAGGCCAAGAGCGAACTGGGCGACGCCTCGCGCAGCATGATGACCACGCTCATCATGACGGGCGAGGAGCAGATCAAGAAGGAACTCGACACCGTCGCCGGCCTGATGGCCGCGCACGAGAAGACGATGGCCGAGCTCAAGCCGCTGCTCACCGACGAGGCGAGCCTCGCGCAGCTCAAGGTCATCGAGGAGGTGCGCGCCAAGTTCCTCCCGGCGCAGGCCTCCTTCGTGAAGACCGTCGCCTCGGGAGACACCGAAGGCGCCCCGCTGAAGTACCAGTTCTCGGTGCGTGCCACGCAGATCCGCTACCTGGCGGCGCTGGACAAGCTTGTCGACACCCGCAATGCGGCCATGGAAGAGGCCGGCGGCAAGTCCAACCAGGTGGCGCGCAAGACGGCGCTGATGCTGCTCGTGCTGGCTGCGGCGGCCATCGCGGCCAGCGTGCTGACGGGCGTGCTGATCACGCGCGGCATCGTCGTGCCGCTGCGCGGCGCCGTGGCGGTCGCCCGCAAGGTGGCCTCGGGCAACCTCACCAGCGTCATCGAGGTGCGCAGCCACGACGAGACCGGCGAGCTGATGCAGGCCCTGCACGACATGAACGAGAGCCTCAAGGGCATCGTCGGCCGGGTGCGCGAGGGGACGGAGTCCATCGCCTCGGCCTCCAGCGAGATCGCCAGCGGCAACCTGGACCTGTCGGTGCGCACCGAAGCGCAGGCCGCGTCGCTGGAGCAGACGCTCTCGGCCATGAAGACGCTGACCGACGCCGTGCAGCAGAACGCGCAGAACGCCCAGCAGGCCAACCAGCTCGCCCAGGCGGCTTCGCAGGTCGCTGGCGAAGGCGGCGAGGTGGTCACCCAGGTGGTGACCACGATGGGGAGCATCGACGCCTCGTCCAAGAAGATCGTCGACATCATCAGCGTCATTGACGGCATTGCCTTCCAGACCAACATCCTCGCGCTCAATGCCGCGGTGGAAGCCGCCCGCGCCGGCGAGCAGGGCCGCGGCTTCGCGGTCGTCGCGGGCGAGGTCCGTTCACTGGCCGGGCGCAGCGCTGACGCCGCCAAGGAGATCAAGCGCCTCATCGGCGATTCGGTCGAGAAGGTGGCCCTGGGCAGCGAACTGGTGGCCAAGGCCGGCAGCACCATGCAGGGCGTGGTGGCGAGCGTGCAACGGATGACGGACATCATGGGCGAGATCACGCACGCCAGCGCCGAACAGAGCGCCGGCATTGAGCGCGTCACGCATACCATCCACGACATGGACAAGAGCACGCAGCAGAACGCCGCGCTGGTGGAAGAAGCCGCCGCCGCCGCCGACTCCCTGCGCGCCCAGGCCCAAGGGCTGGAAGAGGTGGTCAGCCTCTTCAAGCTGGAAGGCACCCACTGAACCCCGCCCCCACAGAACAGGAGACTGCATGAAGACCCAACCCGTCACCCGCTGGCTCACCGGCCTGACCCTTGCGCTCGGGCTGGCAGGCCTGGCCCCGGCGGCCGAAGTGGCCGGCGTCAAGCTGGAAGACTCCGTCAAGGTGGCCGGCAAGGAACTCAAGCTCAACGGTGCCGGCGTGCGCACGCGCATCGTCATCAAGGTCTACGTGCTCGGCCTGTACCTGACCGAGAAGAAGGACACCCCGGCCGGCGTGTTCGACGCCACCGGCCCGCGCCGCTTCACGCTCACGATGATGCGCGAGGTGACCGGGGACGAACTGGGCCAGGCCTTCATGGCCGGCATCACCGCCAACACCGACAAGGCCGAGCGCTCCAAGTTCGTGAACCAGCTCGCCCAGTTCGGCGACGCCTTCGTGAGCATCCCGCAGGCCAAGAAGGGCGACACCGTCACGGTCGACTGGGTGCCCGACACCGGCACGGTGATGTACTTCAACGGCAAGCAGCAGGGCGAGGCCATGAAGGACATCGGCTTCTACAACGCCATCCTGAAGATCTGGCTCGGCGAGAAGGCCGTCGATTCCTCCCTGAAGCCGGCCCTGCTCGGCAAGGGCTGACCCCGATGCGCCATCAAAAGCGCCACGCCGCCCCTGCGACGTGGCGCTTTTTTCTTTCGGCGCGTCGTTCTCATGGCAGCATGACCGCATCTTGAGTCGCAAGCCCTCGTCCTCGCTTTTCGCCGCCCTGGCCCTGGGCGCCAGCATCGGCCTGCTGCTGCCCGCCCTGATCGTGGGCGGCCTGTTCATCGGGCTGCGCGAGGCCAAGGTGGCCGAGCAGTCGCTGCAGCGCGACCTGGACGCCAAGCTCGACGTGCTGGCCAGCAGCCTGCCGGAGCTGCTGTGGAACCTGGACGCCGTGGCAGCGCGCGAGGTCGTCTCGGCCATCATGAAGTCGCCCGAAGTCGTGCGCGTGAGCGTCAGCGACGCGTCGCAAGGCCTGCCCTTCATCGAGAACCACATGCCCGAGCGGCGCCTGGGCCAGACGCTCACGGGCGAGCGCGAGATCCTGCGCGGCGCGACCCGCATCGGCCACATCCAGATCGAGATCGACGACCACCTCAGCACCACGGCCGTCATGCGCCAGCGCTGGCTCTATGGCGCCACCGTCGGCGGCCAGCTGCTCGCGTCGCTGGCCCTCGTGCTGTGGCTGCTCAACTCGCGGCTGTTCCGCCCGCTGCGCGAGCTCGGCGGCTTCGCCAACGACCTGGCCGAGGGCCGCTTCAACGCCACGCTCGAGCACACGCGCCAGGACGAGATCGGCCTGCTCGGCGGCCACCTGGAACACATGCGCGACGCGCTGCAGCAGCAGTTCGACGCCCAACGCCACCTGATCGAGCGCCTGCGCGGCATGGCCGAGACGGTGCCTGGCGTCGTCTACCAGCTGCGCCTGGCCGTCAACGGCGAGTTCAGCTTCGCCTACGTGAGCGAGGCGGTGCGCGAGTATTTCCTGCTGGGCAGCGCCGAACTCAGCCGCAGCGCTGCGCCGTGGTTCGAGCGCATCCACCCCGAGGACCGCGCGGCCGTGCGCGAGAGCCTGCTGGCCTCCGCCCGCAACCTCAGCCCCTGGCAGCAGGAGTTCCGCACGCCGCTGGCCGACGGCGGCGAGCGCTGGCTCTACGGCAACGCCATCGCCCAGCGCGAGACCGACGGCAGCGTGCTCTGGCACGGCTTCCTGACCGACATCTCCCGCCAGCGCCGCGATGCGCTGGAGCTCGAACGCTACCGCCACCACCTCGAGGAGCTCGTCGAGGCGCGCACCGCCGAGCTCGCCGAGGCCACGCAGGCCGCGCAGGCCGCGAGCCTGGCCAAGAGCGCCTTCCTGGCCAACATGAGCCACGAGATCCGCACGCCGATGAACGCCATCATCGGCCTGACCTACCTCGCCCAGAGCGACACCGTCGAGCCCGAACAGCAGCAGCGCCTGCAGAAGGTGGCCAACGCGGCCGAGCACCTGCTCAGCGTCATCAACAACGTGCTGGACTTCTCCAAGATCGAGGCCGGCAAGGTGAGCCTGGAGGAACGCGACTTCACCGTCGACCAGGTCCTGGACAACATCGCCAACATGACGGCCCAGTCGGCCGCGGCCAAGCGGCTGCGCGTGGAGACGTCGATCGCGCCCGAGCTGCGCGGGCGCGTGCTGGTGGGCGACCCGCAACGCATCGCCGAGGTGCTGCTCAACTTCGCCGGCAATGCGGTCAAGTTCACCGACAACGGTTTCGTGCGGCTGAGCGCGCGCCTGGACGCGAGCCGCGCGGGGCCTGGCCTGGGCCTGCGCTTCGAGGTGGTCGACAGCGGTATCGGCATCGCGCCCGAAGCCCAGGGGCGGCTCTTCCGCGATTTTGAACAGGCCGACAGCTCCACGACACGTCGCTACGGCGGCACGGGCCTGGGCCTGGCCATCTGCCGCCGGCTGGCCGAGCTGATGGGCGGCACGGTCGGGGTGGAAAGCACGCTGGGCAGCGGCAGCTGCTTCTGGTTCGCGCTCAACGTGGGCGTGGCGGCCAACGCACCCGTGGCGCCCACGGCGGCGCCGCGCCCGCACTCGGCCCGCGAGCGGCTGGCCGAACTCGCCCAGCGCGACCCGCGCCGCATCCTGCTGGCCGAGGACAACCCGGTCAACCAGGAAGTGGCCGTCGCCCTCATCGGCAGCGCGGGTCTGGTGGTGGACGTGGCAGCCGACGGCCAGCAGGCCATCGACATGGTCAAGGCGGGCGACTACGCCCTCGTGCTGATGGACGTGCAGATGCCCATCATGGACGGCCTGGACGCGACCCGCGCCATCCGCGCGCTGCCGCAGGGGGCGGAGCTGCCCATCCTGGCCATGACGGCCAACGCCTTCGACGAGGAGCGCCAGCGTTGCCTGGACGCCGGCATGGACGACCACGTCGCCAAGCCCGTGGTGGCCGAGCAGCTGTTCGCCACGCTCCACGACTGGCTGTCGGGTGCGCGGCGCACCACCAAGGGCCAGGCCCCGGTCACGGGCCGCCCAGCGACTCCTTGATCACCCGGCCCGACCCCGCCTGCAGCGGGCGGGCGTTCATCGGGTAGAGCCGCGCGAAGATGCCCAGCTGCTGGGGCGACAGGGCCACCGGCTGGCGCATGACCATCCACAGCACGCCTTCGGTGCAGGGCGGCGTCGTGAGCGACCCCATGTAGGTGTAGTAGCCACGGTCGGCCGGCAGCAGCTGGTTCAGGTCGATCTGCACCTGGGCGGGCAGCGCCTCGCCCTTTTCCAGCGGCAGGTTGGCCCAGACGGTCTGGATCAGCGGCTGGGGCTTGTCGTCGCGCGCCCGGTCCAGCAGCACGGCCACGACCGCGAGGCGCCCCTGTGCGTCGCGGTGCACGAGGTGGGCGACCATCTCGAACTGCTTGCCGTTGATGCGCTCCTCGCTCGGCCGGTGGAAGTGGAACTGCAGCAGCTCGAAGCGCCGCCCCATCACGGTCAGGCCGCTGCCCGGCGCCACGTTGACCTGGATGGTGTGGCCGTTGTCCAGCACCGAGAAGCCGCCGGCGCGGTAGTCGAAGGCAATGGGCTCCAGCTCGACGGGCAGGCCGTCGCGGATGTCGATGGGGCTCTGGCGCGTGCCCACGGCACACAGCTTGTTCTCGGGCGAGAGCTCGGCCCAGCGGTCGGGGCCGACATCGCCGGTGTAGCCCCAGTGCGGGGCGTGCCTGGCCTCGGACTTGGCGTCGGCCTTGGCACGCCCGGCCGGCTTGGCCGCCGTCTTGGCCGTGGCCGCTTCGCCCTTGGTCGCCAGCCGCTCCGCCAGGCGCTGGCGCAGCACCTCCACGGGCTCCTTGGCGGGCTCCTTCGCAGGCTCTTCGGCCCCCGCACCGAGCGCGAGCAGGCACGCTGCGGCAATGACGATGCGCTTGTTCATCCCGCTGATTTCGGCAGCATGGCCGTCTTCTTGAGCGGGACCGCTTCAGCCCACGACCGAGCGGCGCACGCCGTACCAGGAGACCAGGCCCACGAGCATGAGTGCGGCGGAGGTCACTGCGAGCGCCACCGTCGAGTGCATGACCAGCGGCACCAGCACGCCCGCCACCAGGCCGTTGGCCGCCGAGCCGATGCAGGCCTGCAGCGACGACGCCATGCCGCGCCGCTCGGGCACCTGGTCCAGCACGAGCAGGGTCACCACCGGCACCATCATGGCCCAGCCGAAGGCGAACAGGCCCACCATGGGCAGCGCCCAGAACGGGCTCAGCGGCACGAAAAGGTTCAGCGCGATGTTGGCCACCGAGACGGCGAACATGATGCGGAAGCCCCGCATGATCTGCCGCTGCGGGCTCATCTTGCCGGCCAGCCGGCCGCTCACGGCAGCCCCCGCCATGATGCCGCCGATGGAGCACAGGAAGAACCAGAAGAACTGCTGCGGCGCGAAGTGCAGGTGCTCGCCCAGGAACACCGGCGTGGCCAGCACGTACAGGAACATGCCGTTGAACGGGATGCCACTGGCCAGCACCAGCATCATGAACTTGGGGCTGCTGCACAGCCGCCAGTACTCGCGCAGCAGCGCGCGCACATGAAAGGGCTGCACCAGGCTCGGGTGCAGCGTCTCGGGCAGCAGCCGCCAGTTGGACACCAGCAGCGCCGCGCCCACGGCGGTCAGGAACCAGAAGATGGAGTGCCAGTCAGCGTGCACGAACAGGAAGCCGCCCACCATCGGCGCGATCGCCGGCGCCACGCCGAAGAAGAGCGTCACCTGCGACATCACGCGCTGCGCGTCCGCGGGCGGGAACATGTCCCGGATGATGGCCCGCGACACCACGATGCCCGCCCCCGCGGACATGCCCTGCACCGTGCGCCAGAACACCAGCTGCCCGATGGAGCCCGCGACCGCGCATCCCAGGCTCGCCAGCGTGAAGACCCCCAGGCCGATCAGCACCACGGGCCGGCGGCCGAAGCAGTCCGACAACGCGCCGTGGAAGAGGTTCATGAAGGCGAACCCGAGCAGGTAGGCCGACAGCGTCTGCTGCATCTGCACCGGCGTGGCGTTGAGCGCCGACGCGATGCCGGAAAAGGCCGGCAGGTAGGTGTCGATGGAGAAGGGGCCCACCATGGCCAGGCAGGCCAACAACACGGACAGGGCCCAGCGCGGTGCTCGCCACAGGCGGCTGGCTTCGGGATTCATGGGATCAGTCTATCGACCCCCGGTGCCGCAGCCGAAAGAAAGGAGAAAAGAGTGAAGCAAGCCGATAGGCCGGATTCTGTGCACCGGGGTCGCCCCCGGCGTGACCGCCATTCCTCTGGGCCGGACATCACTGCCCGGCTCGGTGCCACCTACCCGCCAGCTCTGCGAGCCGCATCAACGCTGGCCTACTTGGTGTTGCTGCGCGTAGAGATTGCCCGTTTCACCCTTTGGTGGGCTTGCCCACCAAAGGGTGCTACCCGGTTCGGGCTTGCGCCCGATGCCGCGCGGCTGTCGCCGCACGTCACACCCGCTTGCGCGGGCGCCGGATAGACCACCTCTCGGTGAGCCCACCATCGACTCGTCTCTGTTGCTCTGATCCTCGGCTTTCGCCGGGCAGCCGTTAGCTGCTACGCCGCTCTGTGCAGTCCGGACCTTCCTCCAGGGCCATGTTTCCATGCTTGCCCCAGCGGCGGTCTGGCTTGCTTCACACTAGCGATTATCCCCGCACATTCGACAGGAGATCCGCATGAAGGCTGGCAGCGTCCTCGACACCATCGGCAACACCCCCCACATCCGGCTGCAGCGCCTGTTCGGCGGCGCCGAGGTCTGGGTGAAATCCGAACGCAGCAACCCGGGCGGCTCCATCAAGGACCGCATCGCGCTGGCCATGATCGAGGACGCCGAGGCGCGCGGCCTGCTCAAGCCGGGCGGCACCATCATCGAGCCGACCTCGGGCAACACGGGTGTGGGCCTGGCCATGGTGGCGGCGGTGAAGGGCTACAAGCTCATCCTCGTCATGCCCGACAGCATGAGCGTGGAGCGCCGCCGCCTGATGCTGGCCTATGGTGCGAGCTTCGACCTCACGCCGCGCGAGAAGGGCATGAAGGGCGCCATTGCCCGCGCCCGCGAACTGGCCGAGCAGAACCCGGGCTCGTGGATCCCGCAGCAGTTCGAGAACGGCGCCAACCCCGCCGTGCACGTGAAGACCACCGCCCAGGAGATCCTGCGCGACTTCCCCGAAGGCCTGGACGCGCTGATCACCGGCGTGGGCACCGGCGGCCACATCACGGGCTGCGCCCAGGTGCTCAAGGCCGCGTGGCCCGGCCTCAAGGTCTACGCGGTGGAGCCCAGTGCCAGCCCCGTCATCAGCGGCGGCCAGCCCAGCCCCCACCCCATCCAGGGCATCGGCGCGGGCTTCATCCCGGCGGTGCTGGACACCGCGCTGCTGGACGGCGTCATCCAGGTCGAGGCCGAAGCCGCCCGCGAGTACGCGCGCCGCTGCGCCCGCGAGGAAGGCCTGCTCGTGGGCATCTCCAGCGGTGCGACGCTGGCTGCCATCGCGCAGAAGCTGCCCGAGCTGCCGGCCGGCGCCCGGGTGCTGGGCTTCAACTACGACACCGGCGAGCGCTACCTGTCGGTCGAGGGCTTCCTGCCCCAGGCCTGACGCGCAGCGCGGCCACGCGGTGGCTCACTCGCCGCCGTCGTCGTCGCCGGCACCTTCGTTGTCCTTGCGGGCCTGCTTGGCGAGTTCGGCCTTCAGCGGCTTGAGGGACTCGATCAGCGTCTGCGGCGGCTTGGGCGCCACCACGCGCAGCGCGGGCGGCGGCAGGCTGGCCAGGTAGGGCGGGCCGAACACGTACTGCTGCTCCTGGCGGTTGCCCATCTGCAGGCCCAGGCCCAGCAGCAGCAGCGCGGCGATGCCGCCCCCCAGGATGCGGCGCGCGCCCGGCCAGACCAGCCGCGCATGCCAGGCCAGCAGCACCGCGCCGGCCACGGGCGTGCTCAGCGACTCCAGCACCATCAGCCGCGGCCACGAGAAGGCATAGGCCACGGCGGGCAGCACCCACTCCAGCACCTGCAGCGCCACGATGACGACCAGCACGCGGCGCAGGTGCGTCGTGAACGGGAAGCGGTGCTGGAAGAGCTGGCTGGCCAGCGACCACAGCCCCGCCCAGCCCAGCACGAGGGCGAGCGGGCTGAGCAGCGGGGAGGCGTAGTCCACCCAGCGCGCGTCGGGGTCGACGGCACTCCAGCGGTCCAGCCACTGGAAGAAGAGCATCGACAGCAGCAGCAGCGGCACCAGCGCCCAGTGCCGGGTCTTGTCGACGATGAGCAGGTGTTCGGCCGGCAGCGGGTCGGCGGCCGTGCGCAGGCGCAGCGCGCAGCCGGCGAGCTGGAAGTGCCCGTTGGCGGGCAGCGGCGCGTCGTCCCCGCCACTCAGGCGCTGCTTGCCGACATGGCCCCCGTTGCGGCTGGGCAGCAGCTTCAGCCGAACGGCGCCGCCGGGGTCGAGATGCAGTTCGGCGTGCTCGGCGGCGAGGTGGGGGTCGTCCAGCACGATGTCGCAGGCCGGCGAGCGGCCGATGCGCACGGGCCAGGCGCTCACGCGCTGTACCAGCGCAGCCCGGCCGTCGCGGCCGAGCAGTTCCACGACGGCGGCCGGCGGCACCACGGGGGTGTCGGTGTCCACGGCTGGCATCACTTGGCTTGGGTGGTCGTCCACGCGAAGCCCTCCAGGTAGTGCGCCGCCAGCTTGAGCGCGTTGTCGAAACTCACGCCACGGGCGTCGAAGCGGCCGAGCGCACCTTGCGTGGACGCATCCACGGTCGTCACGAGCACGCTCAGGTCGTGCAGGCCTTCGAGCTTGCGGTAGGCGCGCAGGCACACCACCGCGCGCAGCGGCAGGCCGTCACGGTCGACGAACTGCTCCTTGCAGTAGGGCGCGGTGCGCGACTTGTCGGCCGCGCCCAGCCGCTCGTTGCGAAAGCTCCCCGAGTACTGGCGCGCAAAGCGCAGCGCGCCGAGCTTGGCGCCGTCGTAGGCCTCGTGGGACATGTCCAGCCAGCCCGTCTGCAGGTTGCCGCTCACGAAGAGGGCATGGTCCATGCGGCACTGCGAGCGTTCGAAGTCCAGGCCCTTGGTGTCGGCCGGCGTGCCGCGGCCCCAGCAGCGCATGAAGTCCTGCTTGGGCACGGGCAGGCGGTAGCGGTCGTTGTTGGCGCTCTCCCAGGGGGCGGAGAGGAAGCGCGTGACGAGCTCGTCCTGGTAGCGCGTGAGCTGGTCGCGCAGGCGGCTCCAGGCGGCCGCGCGGATGGGCTTGGCCGTGAGGCTGCGCTTGACGAGGTCGGCCGCGAATTCGCCCGGCACCAGGAAGCTCACCTGCTGCGCGAACAGCATGGTGGACACGTTCACGCCGACCACGAGGCCGTCTTCGTCCAGCACTGGCCCGCCGCTCATGCCGGGGTTGATGCCGCCCGCGTAGTAGATGAGGGGGTCGAAGCTGCGCTCGACCAGGCCGTTGTAGTTGCCCTCGACGACCGCGAAAGCCACGTCGTGCGGGTTGCCCATGGAGTAGATGCGCTCGCCCTTGGCCAGCGGCTGGCTCCGCGGCCGGAAGGCCAGCGCGCCGCGGCCCTTGAGGCCGCCGCCCTTGCCGTCGTCCACCGCACGCAGCAGGGCCAGGTCGCGCCGGGCGTCGAAGTCCAGCAGCTCCAGCGCCCCGCTCTGGCCGTCGGTCGTCGCGTAGCGCAGCCGGTAGCTGTCGGGCTCCAGCGCGAACTGGCTGATGACGTGGTAGTTGGTGACGACGTGGCCATCGTCACTCACCAGGAAGCCCGAGCCCACCGAGGCCTGGCTGTCCTGGGTCTTGAGCAGGGTGCGGATCTGCAGCAGCTGGCTCTTGCTGCGCTCGTACAGGCGCCGCGCGCTGGCCGACACGGTGGGCGGCTGCTGGCCCGGGGTGGCGCCGGGCGCGGTGGCAGGCGCGGGGCTGGTGGGCGGGGGCGGCGCCGTCTGCGCGGCGGCGATGCAGGCCAGGCCCGCGATCGCCAGGCCGAGCAGCGGCTTCAAACAGGACTTCATCAACAAGCGAAACCTCCCAGGGCGGGCGCCGATGCTAGCCGCTTTGGCCTGAAAACCCGGGCGTCACCATAGAAGCCCTCCACCTCATTCGGGGGCCACCAGCCCGGAATGCCGAGCACCGGCAGCGGGGGCAACAGCGCGGGGGCGAGGTGGGCGGGCAGCACCGGCGCGTCGACGTCGGCGACGAACAGCACCCGCGCGCACAGCGGCGTGCGGGGCTGCAGCAGCTTCTCCAGCAGGGCATGGCCCACGACCCGGACACCCGCCTGCCGCCACAGCGCGCGCTGCGTGACGAAGAGGGTCTGCCAGTCCTGCGCGTGCAAGGCGGCCTGCAGTTCGGCGGGAACGGCCAGCAACAGCCCGCTCTCGTCCAGCAGCGTCAGCGCGTCGCGCACCGGCCCGCGCTGGCCGGGTGGCGCGGGCGGCGCCGCCACGTGCGCCTGGTTCAACGCCGCCTTGAACGCCGGGCAGCGCAGCCACACGAGGCCGTTGAAGAGGTCATGGGCGTTGTCGCGCGTGGGCACGCGGCCGGTGGCCGCCACGTACGGCTCGTAGCCCGTGGTCAGCGGGCCGGCCGGCTCGAAGCGCGGGTGGCCCAGCGCCTCGTGCACGGGCCGGCCGGCCGCCAGGCGCGCCAGCACCGGCCGGCCCACGCCCGCGTAGGGCGCGAACCAGGGCGCAGCCCAGTCGGGGTCGATCATCCGTGGCCGAAACGCACCCGGTTGGGGTTCTTCTCGGGCTGCAGCTCGAAGGCCAGCGGGTGCTTGCGAAAGAGCGCGGTCGACGCTGCGTTCTTGGCCAGCAGGCCGGCGCCCTTCAGCACCTTGGCGGCGGCACCGAGCTCGTGCCACTGGCCGTCGGCCAGCTTGGGCAGCAGCGCGAGGATGGCATTGATCTCCTTGGCGGCGGCCACCTGCGGGTCCAGCGCCGGCGCGGGCGCCTTGGCTTCGGCCTTGGGCGGCTTGGCCGAAGGCGCGGGCTTCACGGGAGCGGCTGCTGCAGCCGGTGCAGGCTCGGCAGCGGCTTCTGCCTTGGGCTGTGCCTTGGCGTCGGTCTTGCGCGTCGTCTTGGCGGCGGCCTTGCCGGCCACCTTGCCGGACGACTTTCCGGGTGACTTTCCGGGTGACTTTCCGGGTGACTTGGGCGCCTTGGCCGGCACGGGGGTGTCCACCACCACCGGCGCCTCGACCGGGGCTGCATCGATCACCGGCACCACCCCGTCATCGACCACCGGCTCCGGCAGGGCCACGACGGCCGAGACGGGCTCGTCGCGCAGCGGGCGCTGCGGGGCGTTGCCGCGCGGCGCGTCCAGCGGCGCACGCCCGCCCGTGCCGCGGCCACCGCGGCGGCTGCCCCGCCCGCCGCCGGCCGCGGCCCGGCCCGCGCTGGGCGCCTTGGCCGGCGCGGCGTCACGGCCGCTGCGGCTCGTGCCGTGGGCGAGCTCGTTGAACTGGTCGTAGATCTGGATGACGCCTTCGCCCGTTTTGCCGTACTGGCCGAAGCCGCGCAGCCAGGCGCCCTTCTCACGCAGGCGCAGCACGAGCGGGGCGAAGTCGCTGTCCGACGACACGAGCACGATGACATCGGGCTTCTCGCTGATGGCCAGCTCCATGGCGTCCACGGCCAGGGCGATGTCGGTGGAGTTCTTGCCGATGGCCAGGTTCACGATGGCTCGCAGGCCCAGCCGCTTGAGGAAGTGCTGCTCGCGCAGCGCCTGCTCGGCGTTGCAGTAGGCGCGCCGGATGTGGGCCGCGCCGTAGTCCTTGAACACGGCATTGAGCGCCTGCTCGATGACGTCGGTGGCGACGTTGTCGAAGTCGACGAGGAATGCGATTTTCTTGTCCGTCATATCAGCGCCGCCCGGCCGCCCGAAGGCGCTGATGCGCCCCCGCGGGGGGCAGTGAGCAAAGCGAGCGTGGGGGCTTCATATTCATGCGATCAGCTTCCAGTTCAGGGTTTCGCCGCCGCGCAGCGGCTTGAGCTGCGCTTCGCCGAAGGGCACGGCGCTGGGCAGGGTCCAGGGCTCGCGCTTCAGGGTGACGGTGCCGGTGTTGCGCGGCAGGCCATAAAAGTCCGGGCCGTGGTGGCCGGCGAAGGCGTCGAGCTTGTCCAGCGCGCCGATGGCTTCGAACGCCTCGGCGTACAGCTCCAGCGCCGAGATGGCCGTGAAGCAGCCGGCGCCGCAGACCGAGTTCTCCTTGAGCTGCGCGGCGTGCGGCGCACTGTCGGTGCCGAGGAAGAACTTCGCAAGCCCCGAGCCCGCCGCCTTCAGCAGCGCCTGGCGGTGCTCCTCACGCTTGAGCACGGGCAGGCAGTAGTAGTGCGGGCGCAGGCCGCCGGTGAAGATGGCGTTGCGGTTGTAGAGCAGGTGCTGGGGCGTGATGGTGGCGGCCGTGAAGCGGTCGGCCTCGGTCACGTACTGGGCGGCTTCCTTGGTGGTGATGTGCTCGAACACCACCTTCAGCTCGGGCATGGCCGCGCGCAGCGGCGTCATGACGCGGTCCACGAACACGGCCTCGCGGTCAAAGATGTCGATGTCGGGGTCCGTCACCTCGCCGTGCACGAGGAAGAGCATGCCGGCGCGCTGCATGGCTTCCAGCGTCTTGTAGGTCTTGCGGATGTCGGTCACGCCGGCATCGCTGTTGGTGGTGGCGCCGGCCGGGTAGAGCTTGAGCGCGACGACACCGGCGTCCTTGGCGCGCTGGATTTCCTCGGGCGGGGTGTTGTCCGTGAGGTACATCGTCATCAGCGGCTGGAAGTCCAGGCTCTCGGGCAGCGCGGCCAGGATGCGCTCCCGGTAGGCCACGGCCTGGGCGGCGGTGGTGACCGGCGGGCGCAGGTTGGGCATGACGATGGCCCGGGCGAACTGGCGGGCGGTGTAGGGCAGCACGCTCTGGAGCGCGGCCTCATCGCGCAGGTGCAAGTGCCAGTCGTCAGGGCGGGTGAGGGTAAGGATGTCACTCATGGGGTGTCATTGTCGTCGCCGGAAGGATGCACACTCCGCACCTGAAACCAAAAGGAGACCGCGGCCCCCATCATGAACAACGGCAAACGCCTCGTCGGCACCCTGGTCCTGTTGGCGCTCTTCGGCGGCGCCCTGTTCTTTGCGCTGCGCAGCAACGAGCAGACCCGGCAGATCGCGCAGGAGCAGGTGGCGATCGCCAGCGCCGAGCCGCTCAAGGGGCTCATCGCGGTCGACGTGGAGCCGTTCTTCAAGGACGACCGCGTGGTGCAGGTGCTGGTGCAGTCCAAGCTGCCCGTGCACGTGGCACGGGTGGGCAGCCGCGACATGGCGGCCAAGATCGGCACGGCCGACCAGCCCGACTTCTTCATCGCCAGCGGCGTGGTGGCCGCCAACATGATTGCCGACGCCGCCCGCAAGGCCGGCAAGACGGCGACGCAGACCTCCCCCTTTCACACGCCGCTGGTGGTGGCGTCGTGGGAGCCGGTGGCCAGGATCCTGGCCGCCAACGGCATGGCCAAGCCCATGGCGCCGAAGGTCTACGGGCTGGACATGGAAAAGCTCACCCAGGCCATGCTCGCCAAGCAGCGCTGGCGCGACCTCAAGGCCAGCGGCGACTACGCCGTCTCGCGCAGCGTGCTGGTGAGCACGACCGACATCCGCCGCAGCAACTCGGCGGCCATGTACCTGGCGCTGACCTCCGCCGCGCTCAACGGCGACGTGGTGGCCGACCGCGCCGCCGCGCAGAAGTACGCGGGTCAACTGGCCGAGCTGTTCAAGCGCCAGGGCTTCCAGGAGAACTACGTCAACGGCGCCTTCGACGACTACCTCGCCATCGGCATGGGCAAGACGCCGCTGACCTTCATCTACGAGGCGCAGATGGTGGCCCAGGCCCTCAAGGGCGGCGTGCGCCCGGAGATGGTGCTGATGTACCCGCAGCCCACCATCGTCAACAAATGGGTGCTGGTGGCGCTGAACGAACGCGGCAAGCGCCTGGCCGAGCTGCTGGCGGCCAACAAGACGCTGCAGGCCGTGGCGCTGGAGCAAGGGTTTCGCACGGGCGACACCGCGGCCTTCTCGGCCTCCGCGCAGAAGGCGGGCCTCGCGGTGGACGTGAACCTGAACCAGGTCATCGACCCGCCGGGGTTCGACCTGATGTTTGAAATGATCGACATCGTCAGCCGGGAGATGAACCAGTGATGCGCCGTGCCCTGCTCTTGCTGAGCTTCACACTGCTGGCCGCCTGCGGCAAGCGGCCCGAGCCGGCGGCCGACGCGCCGCCGCCCTCCCCTGCCGCCGCCGGCCCCGCGCTGCAGGTGCTGGCCACCAGCGACTTGAAGGACATCGAGCCCCTGGCCGGCCAGATCAAGGCCGCCACGGGCGTGGACGTCCAGTTCCGCTTCGGCGGCACCATGGAGAGCACCCAGGAAGTGCTCAGCGGCGACAGCGCCGGCAAGCCCGCGCCCGATGTCGCCTGGTTCGCCAACGCCAAGTACCTGCTGAGCGATGCGGCCGGCCAGCGCAAGGTCAAGCTGCAGGAAAAGATCATGCTCTCGCCCATGGCGGTGGGCGTGAGCCGCAGTGACGCCGAGAAGAACGGCTGGACCAAGCCCGACGCCCGGCTCACCTGGGCCGACATCACCCGCGCGGCCAAGGCCGGCAAGCTGCAGTACGCCCTCTCCAACCCCGCCACCAGCAACCAGGGCTTCATGGCCTTGCTGGGCGTGGTGGCCGCGGCCGGCGGCAAGGGCGAGGCCCTCAGCGCGGCCGACGTCGACCGTGGCGCCATCGCCGACTTCCTCAAGGGCTACAAGATCGTGGGCGACAACTCCACGTATCTCGCCGAGCAGTTCATCAAGGGCCAGGGCACGCGCGCCAACGCCTTCATCAACTACGAGAGCTGGCTGCTGAGCCTGAACGCCAGCGGCAAGCTGCGCGAGCCGCTGCACCTCATCTACCCGTTCGAGGGCGTGTCCACGGCCGACTACCCCTTCATGCTGCTCAACGACGCCCGCCGGGCCGACTACCAGAAGGTGGTCGACTACCTCAAGAGCGACCCCGCCCAGCTCTGGCTGGCCCGCCAGACGCTGCGCCGGCCCATGAAGGCTGACGTCGCCGCCCAGGTGGCCGATTTGCTGCCCGCGCGCGGCATGCAGGTGGAGCTGCCCTTCTCGCCGGACCGGCAGCTGGCCGACGGCCTCATCGACGCCTACCTCAACGAGTTCCGCAAGCCGATTGCCAGCACCTTCGTGCTGGACACGAGCGGCAGCATGCAGGGCAAGCGCCGCGAACAGCTGGTGGAGGCCATCCACTACCTGGCAGGTGCGGACGCCAGCCTCACCGGGCGCGTGGCCAAGCTGACCAACCGCGAGCGGCTGTGGTTCCTGCCCTTCAGCGACCGCGTGGGCGAGCCGGTGCGCTTCGAGATCCCGGCTGGCAGCCGCGTGGCCAAGGGCGTGGCGCCGCAGGTCGACACCGACGCCAAGCTCGCCGAGCTCAAGCGCGTGCGCGACACCGCCGACGAGCTGCGCATGAACGGCGGCACCGCCATGTACGACGCGGTGCTGACCGGCCTGCAGAACATGCTGGAAGAGCGCAAGCGCAACCCCGACTACCAGTACTCGGTCGTCGCCTTCACCGACGGCAAGAGCAACATGGGCCGGCGCCTGGAGGACTTCAAGCGCGCCTACGAGCAGCTGCCCGAGGACGTGCGCGGCATCCCGGTCTTCATGGTGCTGTTCGGCGAGGCCGACGCGGGCGACCTGAAGGCACTGGTGGAGATCACCGGCGGCAAGGTGTTCGACGCGCGCAAGACGCCGCTGTACGCCGTGTTCAAGGACATCCGGGCGTATCAATGAGTCGCGCACGGCCGTTCCGAAGCGACGAACGCCCCCGTGGGGGGCAGGCGCGCAGCGCCGTGGGGGCATCGCGATGAGCGGACTCCTGCGATGGCTGAACGCGCCAGCGAACTGGTGCGGGTTGCTGGCCGCCACCGGCGTGCTCGTGCTCAAGGCGCTCGGCCTGCTAGGCGCCTGGGGCCTGGGTGTGGCCGCGATCGGCTACGGCGCAGGCCTGGCCGCCGGCGCGCTGTGGTGGGGCTGGCCGAGCACCAAGGAAGACGCCTGGGAGGCCCTCAAGTTCGAGGACGAAGGCGACGCCCGCGAGGCCATGGGCCGCGCGCTGAGCGGCGTGCGGCGGCTGACCGAGCACAACCCCGGCAACCGCATCCCGGCGCCGCTGGCCCAGCGCATCCAGCGCCTGTGCGAACGGCTCGAAGGCCTGCTCGACCAATGGGAGCGCAGCCGCGGCCAGCTCAGCCTGCAGGAGACTTTCCATGCCCGGCACATCGCCATCAGCTACCTGCCGCAGGCGCTCAACACCTACCTCAGCATCCCGCCGCAGTTCGCCACCACCAAGCTGCTGGCCAACGGCAAGACGGCACAGACCACCTTCGAGGGCGTGCTGGCCGAGCTGGAGACCAAGGTCGAGCAGCTCGGCGACGATCTCGCCTCGCAGGACGCCCAGGCCTTCCTGCGCCACAGTGAATTCCTGACCCAGAAATTCGGCCCCAAGGACATCGCATGAACACGACGACGACCACGACCACCGCCACGCCCTCGTTCACGCTGACCCCGCCCGAGGTCATCACGCCGGTGCAGCCGGCCGCCGCGGTCGAGGCGGTGCCGCTGAAGGCCGAGATCGCCGACAAGGTCGATGAGCAGGTCACGCGCTTCATCGAGGCGCTGGAGAAGGAAGACCTGCACAGCGAGCCCTTCAAGGCCAAGCTCGACAGCGCCTTCCAGCTCGGCCGCCAGGAGATCAGCGTGGCCGCCAGCCTCATGCAGGGCAGCCTCATGCAGCGCAACTTCGTGGGCGCCACCGACACGCCGGCCTACAAGGCGATCGCCGCCATCCGCGGCCAGCTCGACGAACTCAACCCCGGCAAGGACGGCGACCTGCTGCAGCCGCGCAAGCTGCTGGGGCTCATCCCCTTCGGCAACAAGCTGGAGGCCTACTTCCGGCGCTTCCAGTCGGCCAGCTCGCAGCTGCAGACGGCCATGACGCAGCTCTACGCCGCCAAGGACGACATCCAGCGCGACGTCGTCGACATCGAGGCCACCCGCAGCAAGCTGTGGGACGCCATGCAAAAGCTCGCCGGCGCCGCGCGCTTTGCCCGCGTGCTGGACGAGCGCCTGGCCACCCGGGTGGCGCAGCTGCAGCCCACCGACCCGATGAAGGCCAAGGCGCTGGAGCAGGAGGTGCTGTTCTACGCCCGCCAGAACCTGGCCGACATCCAGACCCAGCAGGCCGTCTGCGTGAACGGCTACCTGGCGCTGGACGTGCTGAAAAAGACCGGCCGCGAAATGATGGTGGGCTGCGACCGCGTCGCCACCACCGGCATGAGCGCCCTGGCCGTGGCGCAGACGGTGGCCCGCGCCACCGGCAACCAGATCGAGGTCATGCAGATGCTGCAGGGCGTCAACAAGACCATCGGCGACCTGATCAACCAGACCGGCACCGCGCTGAACCAGCACGTGGACGCCACCGCGGAGTTCTCGTCCAACCCGATGCTCGGCATCCAGCAGATCCAGTCCATGTTCGACCAGACCTTCCAGGCCATGGACGCGATGGACAACTTCCGCAGCAAGGCCATCGAGACGATGGGCGCCAACAACAAGCTCATCCAGGAGCAGCTCGCCCGCTCCGAGAGCTACCTGGACCGCACGCGCCAGCAGCAGGCCAAGGCCGCCGTGGCAGGCGCCATCGACGGGCCGGTCAAGCTCTGAGCGGGGCCTTCAGGGCTGCGGGTCCAGCCGCTCGGCCAGCTGCGCGGCCATCCAGTCCATGAAGACACGCACGCGGCGCGGCGTGTGCCGGCGCTGGCTCATCACCAGGCGCACGGGCAGCGGGGCCGGTTCGTAGCCCGCCAGCACCTGCACGAGCCGCCCCTCGGCCAGCGCCTGGCGCACACCCTGGATGGGGAACTGCGCCAGGCCCGCCCCGGCCAGCGTGGCTGCCTGGTAGGCGTCGGTGTTGTTGACGGTGACGCGTGACGGCAGCGTCAGCGACTGCGCCTGGCCCGCCGCATCCAGCCACTCGAAGCGCGGGCGGCGGTCTGCCCAGGTCTGGCTGTAGTGCACGAGCTGGTGGCCTTGCGCGACCAGGTCGTCCGGCGTCAGGGGCGTGCCGTGGCGGGCGAGGTAGCCGGGGCTCGCGACGTTGACCATGCGCATCTGGCCGAGCGGCCGGGCCACCAGCAGCGGGTCGTGCACGGCACCGACGCGCAGCACGCAGTCGAAGCCCTCCTCCACCAGGTCCACACGGCGGTCGGTGCAGCTGAGCTCGACGTTCAACCCGGGGTGGGCGGCCAGGAACTCGGGCAACGCCGGCAGCACCGTGTCCAGCGCCAGGCGCACGGGCATGTCCACGCGCAGGCGGCCGGTGAGCTGCTGGTCCTGCTGGAAGAGCGCTTCGATGTCGCTCGCATCGGCCAGCAGCGCCCGCGCCCGCTCGGCCAGCAGCTCACCGTCGGGCGTGAGGCTCACGCGCCGCGTGGTGCGCTGGAAGAGCCGCGTACCGAGCTGCGCCTCCAGCTCGCGCACCACCTGGCTGACCCGGCCCTTGGGCAGGCCGAGCTCCTCGGCCGCGCGGCTGAAATGGGCCAGCTCGGCCACCTGGAGGAAGACCCGCAAGGCATGGAGGTCGATATTGGTCGCCATTTCAATCACAGTCATTTCAGATCTGGCGACTTTATCCATTTCCTGGCGAACAATAAATTTCGCTCCGTCCCCCAACCCTGCGGAGCACCTCCATGACCCTCACCACCACCACCTCCTCCTCCACGGCCCCCATCACCCTCATCACCGGCGGCAGCCGCGGCCTGGGCGCCGCCATGGCCGTGGCCCTGGCCCGCGACGGCCATGACCTCGTCATCACCTACCGCGAGGCCGCCTCGGCAGCCGACGCCGTGGTGGCCCAGGTGCAGGCCCTGGGCCGCCGCGCCGTCGCCTTGCCACTGGACGTGGCGCAGGCCGCCAGCTTCCCCGCCTTCGCCGCGCAACTGCGCGACACCCTGGCCGGCTGGGGCGCCACGGCGCTGCACGGCCTCGTCAACAACGCCGGCACCGGCGTGTACGCCAGCTTCGCCGAGACGACGGCCGCGGACTTCGACAGCCTCGTGGCCGTGCACCTCAAGGGCCCGTTCTTCCTGACCCAGGCGCTGCTGCCGCTGCTGGCCGACGGCGCCCGCGTGCTGAACATCTCCAGCGGCCTGGCCCGCTTCACCGTGCAGGGCTATGCGGCCTACGCGGCGATGAAGGGCGGCATCGAGGTTCTGACGCGCTACCAGGCCAAGGAGCTGGCGGCTCGCGGCATCCGCGTCAATACGCTGGCGCCGGGTGCCATCGCCACCGACTTCGGCGGCGGCGCGGTGCGCGACAACCCCGACTTGAACCGCTTCCTGGCCTCGGTGACGGCACTGGGCCGCGTGGGCGAAGCCGACGACATCGGCGGCGCTGCGGCCGCCCTGCTGCGCCCGGGCGCAGGCTGGATCACCGGTCAGCGCGTGGAGGCGTCAGGCGGCATGTTCCTGTGACATCTGTCGCAGGGCAAACCGGCGCGGGGCGGTAGAACCTCGGGTGACCGACGACCCGGAGATTCCATGGCCCACCGCCCCGCCCTCGCCCTGTTGACCGCCGCCCTGCTGGCCGGCTGCGCCACGGCCCCTGACGAACCCCTCGGGCCGCTGGCCAAGGAAACCATCGACGCCGTGACCACGGGCAACCAGCTCGTGCGATTCAACGCCGGCCAGCCGCAGAAGCTGCTGGCCGCGCGGCCGCTGACGGGCCTGCTGCCGGGCGACACGCTGGTGGGCGTCGACTACCGGGTGGCCAAGGGCCAGCTCTTCGGCCTGGGGGCCAGCGGCCAGCTCTACCGCATCGACACGCGCACCGCCGCGGCCAGCGCCGTCGGCACCCCCAACGCGCTGCCCAAGGAAGGCGCCACCGAGTGGGGGTTCGACTTCAACCCGACCGTGGACCGTATCCGCGTCGTCAATGACACCGGCTTCAACCTGCGCCTGCACCCGGACACCGGCGCCCTCGTCGACGGCAACCCCAACGAGCCGGGCGTGCAGCTCGACGGCCGCCTGGCCTACGACACGGCCGACGTCAACGCCGGCAAGGCGCCCGGCATCGTCGCGGCTGGCTACACCTACAACAAGGACAACGACAAGCTCACCACCAACTTCGCGCTCGACGGGCGCCTGGGCGTGCTCGTGCACCAGGGCAGCAAGGAGGGCGTGCAGCCGGTGGTGTCGCCCAACACGGGGCGTCTGTACACGGTGGGGTCCCTGGGCATCGGCACGTTCCAGCGCGCGACGCTGGACATCTCGGACCTGTCCAATACCGCCTACTCGGCGGTGACGGCCGCTGGAAAATCGGCTTGGTACCGCGTCGACCTCGCCACGGGCCGGGCCACGCGCATCGGCACGGTGGCGGGCGAGGCGCTGGTGGGCGCGGCCATCGAGCCCTGACCTCCCGCCCGCCCGCGGCGGAATGAAAAAAGGCCCGCTGGTGCGGGCCTTGGCATGAGCGACTGCGCCGTGCGGGCTCAGTGCTGCAGGATCTTCGCCAGGAAGTCCTTGGCGCGCGGCGAGCGCTCCTCGGGCTTGTTGAAGAAGTCAGCGCTCTTGCAGTCCTCGATGATCTTGCCGGCGTCCATGAAGATGACGCGGTTGCTGACGCGCTTGGCAAAGCCCATCTCGTGCGTCACGCACATCATGGTCATGCCTTCCTGGGCCAGCTGCACCATCACGTCGAGCACCTCGCCGACCATCTCCGGGTCGAGCGCCGAGGTGGGCTCGTCGAACAGCATGACGATGGGGTCCATCGACAGCGCGCGGGCGATGGCCACGCGCTGCTGCTGGCCGCCGGAGAGCTGGCCGGGGAACTTGTCCTTGTGGGCCGACAGGCCCACGCGGTCGAGCATCTTCAGGCCGCGCACCTTGGCGTCTTCGGCCGAGCGGCCCAGCACCTTGATCTGGGCGATCGTGAGGTTCTCCGTCACCGACAGGTGGGGAAACAGCTCGAAATGCTGGAACACCATGCCCACGCGCGAGCGCAGCTTGGGCAGGTTGGTCTTGGGGTCGGCAATGGAGATGCCGTCCACCACGATGTCGCCTTTCTGGAAGGGCTCCAGCGCGTTGACGGTCTTGATCAGCGTGGACTTGCCCGAACCGGACGGCCCGCAGACGACGACGACTTCACCCTTCTGGATGGAGGTCGTGCAATCGGTCAGCACCTGGAAGCTGCCGTACCACTTGGAAACGTTCTTGATGTCGATCATGGGAGGCCCTTATCGAATGATCTGGATCTTGGCTTGCAGGCGCCGCACCATCATGGACAGGCTGAAGCAGATGACGAAGTACACGACGGCCGCCACCAGGTAGGTCTCGACCGGACGGTTGAAGTTCTTGCCGGCGACCTCGAAGCCCTTGAGCAGGTCATAGGCACCGATGGCGTACACGAGCGAGGTGTCCTGGAACAGGATGACGGTCTGCGTGAGCAGCACCGGCAGCATGTTGCGGAACGCCTGCGGCAGCACGACGAGCTGCATCGTCTGCCGGTACGTCATGCCCACCGCGTAGCCGGCATACACCTGCCCGCGCGGCACGCTCTGGATGCCGGCCCGCATGATCTCGGAGTAGTAGGCCGCCTCGAACAGCGTGAAGGTGATCATGGCCGACACCTCGGCGCCGAGCGGCTTGCCGATGAGCAGCGGGATCAGCAGGAAGAACCACAGGATCACCACCACCAGCGGGATGGAGCGCAGCGTGTTCACGTAGAACGCTGCCGGCCATACCAGCCAGGGCTTGGACGACAGGCGCATCAGCGCCAGCAGCGTGCCCAGGATGATGCCGCCGACCATCGCGATCAGCGTGAGCTGGATCGAGAAGATGAAGCCCTTGGCGACGAAGCTGGAGACAACGCCCCAGTTCAGGAAGCTGAAGTCGAGATTCATCGGCCACCTCCGATCGTGCCGGGGATGCGGATGCGGTTCTCGATGACCAGCGCAATGCGGTTGATGGCGAACGCCGAGACGAAATAGGCCGCGGTGATGGCGAGGATCATCTCGAGGTTGCGCGAGGTCTCCTCACCGGCCTGCATGTAGAACATCGTCAGCTCCGAAATGCTGACGGCGAAGGCCACCGAGGAGTTCTTGATGATGTTCATGCTCTCGCTGGTCAACGGCGGGATGACGATGCGAAACGCCATCGGCAGCAGCACGTAGCGGTAGGTCTGCGGCAGCGTGAACCCCATCGCCAGCCCCGCGTAGCGCTGGCCCTTGGGCAGGCTCTGGATGCCGGCCTTCACCTGCTCGGCAATCCGGGCCGACGTGAAGCACCCGAGGGCGAATACCACCAGCACGAAGCTCGGCACCGCCCGCAGGCTCAGGAAGATCGATGGCAGCACGTGGTACCAGAGGAAGATCTGCACCAGCAGCGGGATGTTGCGAAACAACTCCGTCCAGGCGTTGCCGATGAACACGAGCGTCTTGCTCGGCGTGGTGCGCAGGATGCCCATGAGGGAGCCCACGCCCAACGCCAGCACCAGCGCCAACAGCGCCACGCTCAGCGTCCAGCCCCACGCGGAAAACATCCATTGCAGATAGGTGATGTCCCCACCGCTGCCGAAGCAGCTGGCGATGACCTCACCGTCAAGGGTGTTCTTGCAGAACACCTGCCAGTCCCAACTCATGGCCCTCTCCTCAAGCCTCTTCACTAAAGCAAAGCGGGTGCCATGCACCCGCTTTGGCATCCTATGAACCCGTCACCCGCGGGCCGAGCCCTGGGCTGCCCCAAGCCGGCCCGCACTGGCGAACCGCCGGCGAGGGCAGGCCCCGTCAGCATCGCCGTCCCCGGGGGGACCGACCAAGCCCACCCCCGTTCACCGGGGTGAGCCTGGGCGAGGGGCTCACTTCTTGGCGTAGTCTTCCATCGGCTTGTCGTTGGGGTTGGCCCAGGCGTCCTTGGTGGCGGCCGACAGGGGCAGGCCGATCTTGGTGTTGGTCGGCGGGATGGGCTGCATGAACCACTTGTCGTAGAGCTTGGCCAGCTCGCCCGACTTCATCATGCCCTTGATGCTGTCGTCCACGGCCTTCTTGAAGGCCGGGTCGTCCTTGCGCATCATGATGGCGATGGGCTCGACGCTCAGCACCTCGCCGACGATCCGGAAGTCAGCCGGGTTCTTGGAGGTGGCGATGTTCTTGGCCAGGATGGAGCCGTCCATCACGAAGGCGTCGGCGCGGCCGGAGTCCAGCAGCAGGAAGCTGTCGGCGTGGTCCTTGCCGAACACTTCCTTGAAGTCCACGCCCGAGGCGCGCTCATGCTTGCGCAGCGTCTGCACCGAGGTGGTGCCGGTGGTGGTGGCCACCGTCTTGCCGTTGAGCTGGTTGATGGCGGTGATGCCGGAGTTCGCCTTCACGGCGATGCGCACTTCCTCGACGTAGGTCGTCACGGCAAAGGCGACGTCCTTCTGGCGGGCGGCGTTGTTGGTGGTGGAGCCGCACTCCAGGTCCACGGTGCCGTTGACGGTCAGCGGGATGCGGTTGGCGGACGTGACCGGCTGGTACTTGACCTCGATCTTGCCGCCCAGCTGCTTGCGCAGGTCGGCGATGACGTGCTCGCACACGTCGATGTGGTAGCCCACGTACTTGCCGTCGCCGATCGTGTAGGACAGGCCCGAGGATTCACGGACACCCATGGTGATGGTGCCGCTGTCCTTGATCTTCTTGAGCGTGTCTTGGGCTTGAACAGCGGACACGCTGGCCAGCAGGGCTGCGACGAGCAGAACTTTCTTCATGGAGACTCCAACAACAGGAAGTGGATATCGATAGAAGCCGCGAGCAGACCACGCACTGCACTCAGCCCAAATACGGGTTTATACGATGCATGCGCATGCGCCATGACTTCATGCGTTTGACGTCAGGTAGTCCCACAAAGCCAAGGAGGCAGGCTTGGCCCGGCGCGAAAGCTCGGGCCGCTCGCGGTAGATGCGCAGCTCCATGCTGACGCTGAACTGCCCCTGCGGTGCCGCGGGCACGAGCCGGCCGCTGGCCAGCTCCTTCTGCACCGAGCTGGCCGGCAGGAAGGCGAAACCGTGGCCCTCCAGAGCCATGGCCTTGAGGCCCTCGGCCATGTCGGTTTCGTAGATGGCGTCCAGGTTCAGCGCGCAATCGGCTTCCTTGACGATGAGCTCCACCAGCCGGCCGAGGTAGGCGCCCGCGGCGTAGCTCAGGAAGGGAATCTTCTGGCCTTGCCGGCCGGGGAGGCGGAACATCGGCTCGCCTTGCGCATCGGCCCGGGCGTAGGGGGCGAGCGTCTCGTGGCCCAGCGAGGCCATCTGGTAGCGCTCGGGGTCGAGCTGCAGCGGCTGGCTGGCGTGGTGGTAGACCAGCAGCAGGTCGCAGTTGCCTTCGCTGAGCTGCAGCATGGCGTCGTGCACATTGGCCGCGTTGAGCCGGCACTTGATGGCGCCGAACCCTCGGCGCAGGCCCATCAGCCAGTGCGGGAAGAAGGAAAAGGCCAGCGAGTGCGGTACCGCGAACTCGATCATGTCCTGGTCCGACGCCTGGTGGCTGCGCAGCATGTTGCGCGTGGCCTGGAGGTTGCCGAGCAGCTCGACCGCCTGCGCCAGCAGCGTCGCGCCGGCGGCCGTGAGTCGGGTGGGGTAGGACGAGCGGTCCACGAGGTCGACCCCCGCCCAGGCTTCCAGCGCCTGGATCCGGCGCGAGAACGCCGGCTGGGTCACGTGGCGGAGCTGGGCCGAGCGAGAGAAGCTGCGCGTCTCAGCCAGGCTGACGAAGTCTTCAAGCCATTTGGTTTCCACCCGCGGCAGTGTAGCCAGCGCCTTCCGCCCCCGACGCGCCCCCTACGGACCCGTGGATACCCGCAGAGCCCCCCTCATCCGGGGCAGTCCGGCCAGCCGCGCCCCCTCAACTGAAGGGGCCCCCCTCCGCCCGAGGCAGGGCTGCTTGTTTACATTTCGGGCTACAAACCCAACTCGAACACACGGATCGGAAATCGCCATGCGCACGACGAGCAAATTTCTGGCAGTCGCCCTGACGGCAACCCTGCAGTCGGCCATGGCCGGCACCATCCTGCTGGACTTCGAGGATGTCAAGAACACGGGCCCGCTCGCTGGCAACTACAACGGCGTGACCGTCAGCGGCGACGCCTGGAGCGCCCGCTCGGAAGTCGCTGGCTGCGGCGGCACCGTCAGCTTCAACCGCCCGGGCAGCTGCGGCGCCCTGTGGCTGGCCCAGGACCCGACTTCCACGGCCGAAGACGCCACCAAGTCGCTCACGCTGAGCATCGCCGACGGCTTCATCGGCAGCCTGTCCTTCATCTACTCCGGCAGCGTTTCCGTGCCGGAACTCGCTGTGCACGTCTTCGACGCCGCGGGCAAGGAACTGGGCACCGGCCTGGACAGCCTGACGGCCGCGGGCTGCGCCAACTACCTGTTCTGCAACTGGTCGCAGACGATGACGCTGAACTTCACCGGCGTCGCCCGCTCGGTCACGTTCAGCGCCCTGGACCAGACCATCCTGCTGGACGACCTGAAGTTCACGACGCCGACGACCACCCCCGGCCAACTGCCCGAACCCAGCAGCATCGCGCTGGCACTCGGCGCCCTGGCCGGCCTGGGCTGGGCCCGCAAGCGCGCCGCCGCTCGCTGAAGCCGACGTCCCCCGATGAGAGCGACCGCTGCGGCGGTCGTTTTTTTGGCGGCAAGGTCCGCTTCCCGTCGGCGCCAGATGGATCAGCGGGAGGCCGCCACCAGCCGGGCCATGTCGCCGGCCTGCAGCCTGGCCAGGCACGCAACCGCGAGTGCCGAGGCTACAGCGCCAGCGAGCAGCGTAAGGCGATAGTCGTGCCCGGACCAATCCAGGGCCGGCCCCTGCGCGCCGCTGACCAGGATGACTGCAAACACCGTCATCAGGTCCTTGGTCGAGTTGAACTGCACGAAGCTCGAGCGCGGGAACAGCGCCATCGGCAGCGAAGCGGCGGCCGTGAACCAGGCTCCTGAGATGACCACGTGAGCCACGTAGAAGATGCGGAAGTCTGCGGCATCCGACACCGCGGCATAGCCCAGCCCGGACACACCGCCATAGAGCGCCAAGACCACCATCGACACACGAGCCGCCCCGAACCGGTCGACGAGCCAGCCGATGCCGAACGCCGAGATGATGGACACCAGGTAGCCGGCTGCCGTGAGCGTGCCCAGCGTCGACTTGGGCATGCCCAGCGCATGCGCATAGTGCAGATAGAAGGTGTTGAACGGGCTGAACGTGGCGCCGGCGAGCATGAACGCAGCCGCCCCCCAGGCAAACGGCCGGTAGCGGAAGCAGGCCAGCACGTGCGCGAGTGGGAATCGCCATGGCGGTCGACGGGGGGCTTCAGCCAGGGGGGTGGGCAGGGGCTTCTCGCGGATCTGCCATGCCATCACGAGCAGCGGCGCGGTGAAGCACAGCGCCACACCGACGAGCACTTGGGGCAGCTGATGCTCGGTCAACGCAAAGACCCAGTGTTGATAGGCGATGCCGGCGCCCAGGCCCACGATGCGGATGCCCGCGAAGACGCGCCCCATGAGCTGCGCCGGCACCACGTCGTTGACCAGCCCATGGAACAGCGACAGCGCGCACAGTGCGGCGCAGTCGAACAAGGCCCAGCAAATGCCAAAGAGCGCCAGGCTGCAAAAGCGCTGGCCGGGCGACCAGGTGCCCAGCACCTGATGCAGCGCAGGCCCGAGCGCCGGTGCAGCGGCGGCCCCCATCAGTGCCAGGCCACCCAGCGGTGCCGCGGCCAGCAGGAAGGGCTTGCGCCGCCCCAGCCGGCTGCGGCAATGGTCGGAGTGATAGGCGGCCAGCGGCACGATGAGCACACTGAGCAGGGCCGGCAGCGTCGACAGCAGCAGGGAGGTGAGCGTGTCGGACGCACCGTGGCGGCGCAGCAGTTCCAGCGCGCTGGGCAACGCGCCGCGATCCCGCATGGAGACGCCCAGATCGCCCACCATCAGCCACAGCAACAAGGCCAGCAGGCCGCCGAGTCCCAGCGGCAGGGCGCTAGCGGCCCGCACGACCGGCGTCTGCGTCATGCTCAGCGCGGCGCTGCAACCGGACCGGTGGACTGCCGCACGACCAGCTCGACCGGCACGGTGGCCTTGTGGCCGTGGACGGTCTGCCCCTCGATCAGGTTCATCAGGGTTTGCACGGCGCAGGCGCTCAACTCGGCCAGCGGCTGGCGCACGGTGGTCAACGGCGGGTGGATGAAGCTCGAGGCGGCGATGTCGTCGAAACCTGCAACGGAGATGTCGTCTGGCACCCGCAGGCCCCGGCTGTGGATGGCGTCGATGGCGCCGAAGGCCATCTCGTCGTTGGCGGCAAAGATGGCCGTGGGCGGTTCGGGCAGGTCCAGCAGCTGCAGCGCTGCGGCATGACCGCCGGTCTGCACGAAGCGGCCCGGCACGATGAGGCTGGGGTCGGCGGCGATGCCGGCCTCCTGCAAGGCCTGGGCGTAGGCCGCCTGGCGCTCGGCGCTCTGGCCGGTGTAGGAGGATCCTGCGATGAAGGCGATGCGCCGGTGCCCAAGCGACAACAGGTGCTGCACGGCCAGCCTGGCGCCCTGCCGGTTCTCCACCGCCACGACGGGTAGCGCCACCGGGCGGGCCTCGAAATTCACCAGCACGCAGGGTGCCTGGCGGTGCTCGAGCAGCGACAGGTAGCCATCCTCGACGTTCGGCATGGGCAGGATGAGCCCGGCGCAGAGCTTGGCCAGCATGTCGCGGGTGCCGGCACGGTCCGGCCCGTCGAAGCGCTCTGCGTTGAACAGCACGATGTCGTAGCCGCGCGCGCGCGCCTCACGGCTGATTTCCTTGGTGATGTCATGCAGCACCAGAGAGCCGAAGTTGTTGACGAAGATGCCGATGAGCTTGCTCTTCTCGCCGCGCATGCGGCGCGCGACCATGTCGGGGGCGTAGTTGAGCTGTGCGGCGGCTTCCATGATCCGGGCGCGCGCCTCCTCCGACACATAGCCTTCGCCGCGAATGGCGCGTGACGCCGTGATGGGCGCCACGCCCGCCAACTTGGCCACTTCACTCAGCCTGCTGGGTTTTCGCATGGGGAGGTCATTCGATGTTCGCGGGATTGTGGTGACGATACCACCAACGATGCCACCCTCTCGCCCGGCCCCCGGCACGCACCCAAGGTAAACCCTAGGGCCAGGTATTCCAAAATTCCATCTTCATTTGTGAATTTTCATATGCTAACGTGACCATATTGATCGCCCTGGTGCCGCTCCCCTCGCCGCCCCGACCCACATGCCCCTCGACCTGACACGCCACCTGACTGCCTTGCTGCTGGGCGCCGCCCTGACCCTGGGCGGATGCGCCACCCCACCGCCGGCGGGCCCGACCCGCGCCGAAGTAATCGCCCAGATCGACAAGGCCAACAGCTACTGGCAGGCCCGTACACCGCCCCAGGAGTGGGCGTTCTGGAACGTGGCGGCGTACCACACGGGCAACCTCGAGGCCTACCGGGTCACCGGCAACGAGCGCTACCGGCAGTATTCAGAGGCCTGGGCGGAGCACAACCGGTGGATGGGCGCCCGGTCCACCGACAAGGCGGCCTGGAAATACACCTACGGCGAAACCGACGAGCACGTGCTCTTCGGCGACTGGCAAACCTGCTTCCAGGTGTATGCCGACCTCTATGAACTCGCGCCCGCCCCACACAAGATCGCACGGGCCCGCGAGGTGATGGAGTATCAAATGAGCACGCCGCGGCTTGATTACTGGTGGTGGCTGGACGGCCTGTATATGGCCATGCCGGTGATGTCGAAACTCCACAAGATCACGGGCGACAAAAGGTATCTCGAAAAGCAGTTCGAGTACTACAACCATACCAACGACGTGATGTTCGACCCGGCCGAGGGCCTGTATTACCGAGACGCGCGTTATGTGTATCCCCAGCACAAGAGCGTGAATGGCAAGAAGGATTTCTGGTCGCGCGGCGACGGATGGGCCTTCGCAGCCCTGGCCAGGGTGCTGACCGACCTGCCCGCGGATGCGCCGCACCGCGCGGCTTACGTCGAGCGCTTTCGAACGATGGCCGCCGCCTTGCTGCCGCTGCAGCAGCCTGAGGGCTACTGGACCCGCAGCCTGATGGACCCGGCGCATGCCCCCGGCCCCGAGACCAGCGGCACGGCGTTCTTCACCTACGGCCTGCTCTGGGGAGTCAACCAAGGCCTGCTGCCGCGTGAGACCTACCTGCCGGCGGCCCGGCGCGGCTGGCATTTCCTGACGACGGTGGCGCTGCAGCCCGATGGGCAGCTGGGGTATGTGCAACCCATCGGTGACCGTGCCATCCCGGGGCAGGTGGTCGACCGGCAGTCGACCGCGCACTTCGGTGTGGGCGCCTTCCTGCTGGCCGGCGCGGAGATGGCGCGCCTGCTCTCCCCCTTGCCGTAGCAATCACTGGCCCGAGGACACCCCATGCAACGACGCCATTTCATGCAGGCCGCCACGTTGGCGCCGACGCTCGCCGCCGCCGCCAGCCCGGCCTGGGCTGCCGTTTCAGGCGCGCCCGCGCGCCCTGGGCCCGAGCGGGCCTATCAGCTCGCGTTGCTGCGGCAGATGGCCGAGCCGGTCCTGGAGCTGATGTCCCGCGGCGAACTCAAGCGCAAGTTCGTTCTCGAACTCAGCCCGACCTGGGACGGGCGTGATCCATCGGTCGCCTACCTGGAGTGCTTCGGGCGGCTGATGGCGGGTATCGCACCCTGGCTGGCGCTGCCCGTGGACGACAGCGACGAGGGCCGGCTGCGCCAGCGGCTGCAGCAACAGGCCCTGCAGAGCTACACCCACGCCGTGGACCCGAAGAGCCCCGACTACCTGACCTGGCGTGGTCACGGGCAGGCGCTGGTCGACGCGGCCTACTTCACCAACGCACTGCTGCGCGCGCCCCAGGTGCTGTGGGCGCCGCTGGACTCGACCACCCAGGCCCGCATCGTGGCCGAGATCAAGGGCTTGCGCCGCATCGAGGTGCCCTCCATCAACTGGCTGCTCTTCGCCGCCATGAACGAGGCCTGGTTGCTGTCCATCGGCGAGGAGCACGACCCGATGCGCATGAACGGCGCGATCCGCAAGATCAACGAGTGGTATGTGGGCGACGGCTGGATCAAGGACGGCCAGGACTTCCATTTCGACTACTACAGCTCCTACGTCATGTACCCCATGCTGCTGGAGATCCTGGAGGTGATCGTGGCGCGCAAGGCGGCGTTCTGGAACGCCAAGCCCGTCGAGCTGCTTGCCCAGGCGACCCGGCGGGCGCAGCGCTACTGCGAGCACCTGGAGCGCTTCGTGGGGCCGCAGGGCAGCTACCCGCCCATCGGCCGTTCGCTGACCTATCGCACCGCGGTCTTCCAGCCGCTGGCCCTGCTGGCCTGGCGCAAGCAGTTGCCCGCCTCGCTGCCCGAGGGGCAGGTGCGTGCAGCCATGCATGCAGCGCACGTGGCCGTGTGGGGCGGCCCGAGCAACTTCTCGAAGGACGGCTTTCTCACCATCGGCTTGCGCGGCCGCCAACCGGAGCTGGGTGACTGGTACTCCAACAACGGCAGCATGTACATCGCCGCCACCAGCCTGCTCGCACTGGGCCTGCCGGAGACGGACAGCTACTGGACGGCACCGGCGCAGGACTGGACGCAGAAGAAGGCCTTCGCCAGCGAACGCTTCCCGAAGGACTACCCGGTGAGCTACTGATGACACGTCGCGTCCTGCTCCTCCTGGGCCTGGCCCTGCTCACTCGCGGGGCGGGCGCGGCCGAGCGCTTCGGCATCACGGTCCGCCACGCGCTCAAGGCGGCGCGGCCGGCCGAGACCATCACGGTGCCCTGGTCGGAGGTGGCGCGGCTGCTGCCAGGCGCCCTGCTGCAGCAACTGGCGGTACGTGATGCGCGCGGGCAGTTGCTGCCCTACCAGGTCACCAACATCGCACCGCTGGCGCGCGACCCGCAAGGCCGGGGCGTGGGCTATGGCGAGCTGATCTTCCAGCATGACTTCGCGGCCGGCGAGCAGGAGGCCCACTTCACCATCGAGAAGACCGGCGCGGTGGCGCCGCCGTTCCCGGTCAAGGCGTTTGCGCGTTATGTGCCCGAGCGGCTGGACGACTTCGCCTGGGAGAACGACCGCATCGCCCACCGCACCTACGGCCCGGCCCTGGCCGCGGCGGCGCCGCCCGGCAGCGACAAGGAGGTGCTGGTATCCAGCGGCCTGGACATCTGGTTCAAGCGGCCCTCCTACCCGATCATCGACCGTTGGTACAACAAGGGACACGACCACTACCACAAGGAAGAGGGCGAAGGCCTTGACATGTACGCCGTAGGCCGCACGCGCGGCGCCGGCGGCACGGGCGTCTGGAACGGACGCCGGCTGTTCACGAGCCGCAACTACGCGTCCTGGCGCATCATCACCAACGGCCCTGTGCGGGTGGTGTTCGAGCTCAGCTACGACCTCTGGGATGCCGAGGGCCAGCCCGTCAGCGAGGTCAAGCGCTTCACGCTCGATGCCGGCCATCTGTTCAACACCGTCGAGAGCACCTTCGAGGCGCCGGGCGCCCGGACCCTGAAGGTCGCGTTAGGGTTGAACAAGCGCCCGGCCTACCCCGAGCAGGCTCCTTCGGTCGAGACCTTGCGCGCACCGCAGACCCTGATGCAATGGGTGCGCCAGCGCAGCGCGGGCAACTTCGGCACCGCCATCGTGCTGCCCGGCGCCGACGGACATGCGGCCGATGACCTCAACGAACTCATCCTGGCCACCGCCACGCCGGGGCAGCCGCTGCGCTACTACCTCGGCGCGGCGGTCGACTGGTCCGGCGAGATCACCAGTGCACAAGCCTGGCAGGCCCACGTCGCGGCGTTTCGCGAGCGCATCGCGTCGCCCATCCAGGTCGAGATCGATGCCCAGACGAGGCGCGCGCCATGAGCAAACCCTACAAGCGACTGCTGCTGACCGGCGCCGCCGGCGGGCTGGGGCGCAGGCTGCGGGGCCGCCTTCACGGCCTGGCTGACGTCGTGCGGTTGAGCGATGTCGCCGAGATGGGACCGGCTGGGCCCGGCGAGGAAGTCGTGCGCTGCGACCTCGCCGACCGGGCCCAGGTGCTGCGCATGTGTGAGGACGTGGACGCGGTGCTGCATTTCGGTGGGGTCTCCACCGAAACCGAGTTCGCGCCCCTCATGGCGGCCAACATCCAGGGCGTCGTGAACCTCTACGAAGCCGTCCATGTGCTGGGCGTGCGGCGCGTTGTGTTCGCCAGCTCCAATCACACGATGGGCATGTACCGCACCACTGATCGAGTGGATGCCGGCATGCCCACGCGGCCAGACGGCTACTACGGCGTGTCCAAGGTCTTCGGCGAAGCCCTGTCCCGCATGTACTGGGATCGCTTCGGCATCGAGACCGTGTGCATCCGCATCGGCTACTGCTTCCCTGAGGCCACCACGCATCGGCAACTCGCCACCTGGCTCGGGCTGGACGACCTCGTGCAGTTGCTCGAGCGCGCCCTGCTGACGCCCCACGTGGGCCATGTGATCACCTTCGGGGTGTCGGCCAACCCGGGGCTGTGGTGGGACGACCACCTGGCCAGCTTCCTGCGCTACCAGCCGCAACAGAGTTCGCACGCTCTTGCCGCCGCGGTGGCCGAGGGGCCGGCTCCTGGGCAACCGGCCGATCCGGCACTCGTGTTCCAGGGCGGCCCCTTCCTGCACATGGGCCCGAAGTATCCGGCGCATGAATAAACACCCATCGACCAGCCCCATGCAAGCATTTACTTTCTTGATAGGTCCGGCGCGTGAATTCATAGCTTTCCCGGCACGTCGTGTCGTAGCCTTGAAACATCCGGACGTTGCTCGACGGATCTTCGCACCCATAGGGCAACGCTACCATATACGACGAATTCGGGCTGAAGTGGTTTGCAAGCCTGGAATAAATCTCAAACATTGAGATGACGATAGCTATTGCGGCACTGCTTCGCACATGAATGGTAACGTTGACATATCAATATTCCCGGAGATCAGCAGTTTTGATCATTCACTGAAGCCTGCATGAAACATCGAGCCGGCGGCGGCGAATCCGCCGGCCGACATGCCTATAAAACGCCCCGCCGGGGCAACTGGAGAAGAGACAATGAAACATCAACTGATCCTGTCGGCCCTGTCGATGGCGCTGGCCGCCGCCTATGGCGCAGCTTCTGCACAGACGGCGCCCGCAGAGCCCCCCGCGGCCGACAAGGCGCCCGAAGCGGGCCGGCCCGACAACAGCCAGCTCAGCACGGTCGTGGTGACGGGCTTTCGCTCCAGCCTCGAGAAGTCCATGGTGCTCAAGCAGCAAGCCGTGGGCGTGCGCGATTCCATCGTGGCCGAGGACATCGGCAAGTTTCCCGAGGCCAACGTCGCGGAGTCCCTGCAGCGTGTGCCTGGCGTCATCTTGAACCGGGATGAAAGCTCCGGCGAAGGCCAACGCATTTCCATCCGCGGGCTGCCGACCGAGTACTCGGTCACCACGCTGAACGGCGCGCTGGTCAATGCCACCTCGACGAGCACCATCGGCAGCGCTGCGCGCGGCTTCAACTACGACGTCTTCGCTTCCGAACTCTTCGGTCGCGTGGACTTCTACAAGACGCCCCTGGCCGAGCTGAGCGAGGGCGGCATGGGCGGCGTCGTGGACCTCCAGACCCCTCGCCCCTTCGACAACCCCAAGCGCACGATCCGTTACGGCGTGACAGCCGCCTACAACAGCACCTCGGGCAAGACCGACCCGATGGGCTTCGCGCTGTACTCCAACACCTGGGGCGAGTGGGGGTTCCTGGCTGGCCTGTCGCACTCGGCCAGCGTGAACAACCGGTCCGGTTTCGAGGCCACCGGTGGCTACAACAGCTCGGCGCGGGCCAGCCAAAGCCCCGTGAAGGGCAATTTCGCGTTCGCACTGGACTACGACAGCCCGCGGGCCAACCTCGGCAGCTACACGCGAGCCCAGGTGGACAACGCCTTGCTGCCACGCATCTACCGCTTCTACGGCTCATCCAACGACCGCACGCGCGATGGCCTGGTGTCGTCGCTCCAGTACAAGACGCCGACCCTGGACGTGAGCCTGGACGCGCTCTACTCCAAGCTGCGCAATACGCGCGACGAGATGTACTTCGGGCTGCTCATCCGCAACAGCCGCACCACCGACCGCACCAAGCCCGCTGGCCAGTCGGGCAACAGCGGCTTCATCCCGATCAACGTCAAGATCGATCCGTCCTCCAATCTGCTGACTGGCACCTTCGGCAACACCTCCTACAGCAGCGGCGTCACCTACAGCGAGGACGAAACCAAGTTCGGCTACGTGGCCGCCAACGCCCGTTGGCGAGCCAGCAACGCGCTGACGCTCACCGGCCAGCTCAGCACCAACAGCAGCAAGGCGCTGAGCTACCAGGACACGCTGTCTGGCCAGATCTTCGGTGTCGACTCCACCATCGACTACGGCAGCGATCACGTCTACCCGTCGCTGTCCTCGCCCATCAGCTACACCGACACGGCCAACTACCAGGGCTTCGGCATCGGCACCGGCCTCACGCGGGAAACCGACAAGGGCAAGCAGGGCCGGCTGGTGGCCGACTGGGACTACGCCCTGGCAGGTGACTGGACCGGGCACCTGAAGGCCGGCATCGTCTACGCGCAGACCTCCAAGGACATCAACAAGCGCAACGGAACCGCTGCGGCGACCGCCAAGCTCAACAGCCTCGGCACGGCGGGCATGCGCGCCGGCATGACGAGCACGCTGCCGATCGGCAACCTCGACATGGGCGCCGGCTGGCCGCATGCCTGGGGCACGTTCACGCGGGACTACACCTACGGCACCTTCGACCCGCTGGCGTTCAACAACGAGGCCACCTTCACGCCAGCGCAGAGCTTCAAGGCGCAGGAGAACGTTTCCACTGGCTTCGTGCAGTCAGACTTCCGCGGCGAAGTGCTGGGCCGCGAACTTCGGCTGAATGCCGGCCTGCGCTACTCGCGCACCGAAACCGTCATCGACAACTACAAGCAGCAGGGAACGAGCCTCACCTACGCCCCCAACCGCGAGCAGGGGTCCTACAGCAACGTGCTGCCTGCCGTCAGCGCCGCGCTCGACCTGACCGACTACCTCACCTGGCGCACCTCCTGGGGCAAGACGCTGAGCCGCGCTTCGCTGTCCATCATCGCCGCGCAGACCGTCATCCCGAATCCGTTCGACAACACCGCCACCGCGGGCAACCCCAGCCTGCGCCCGCAGCAGTCCAAGAACCTCGACACCAGCCTGGAGTGGTATTTCCAGAAGGGCAGCATGCTGTCGGCGGCACTGTTCAAGAAGGACCTCACCGACGCAACGGTGGCCAGCACCACCCAGACCACCTTCGGCGCGCTGGGCCTGCCGGACACCGCGCTGGGCGCCATCTTCCAGGACTCGCAGGGCAAGGTCGACCCCAAGCTCCCGATGACGCTGCGCACCTACAGCAATGCCGGGCGGCAGACGCTGCGCGGGTTCGAGCTGGCCTACCAGCAGGCCTTCACCTTCCTGCCCGACCCCTTCAAGGGCCTGGGGGCGCTGGCGAGCTACACCCACATCAACCCCTTCAACAGTGCCCAGTGGGTCACGACGGCCGGCAGCGCCATCGAAGTGAATTCCGTGCCCAAGTACGCCTACAGCACCACGCTCTACTACGAGAACGGCCCGCTGGCGATGCGGGCCTCCTACAACTACAAGGGCCGGTCCCTGCACCCTGACAACCCGCGCAACCTCGGCGACGACCTGATCCGCTGGCGCGCCGGCCGCGGCTACCTGGACGCCAACATCAGCTATCGCCTCAGCGATTCGCTGGAGATCCGCCTCGATGCACTGAACCTCTCCAACACCCTGGCCTACGACTACTTCGAGGACGCCACCGGCCTGTACGGTCGCGGCGACAAGACGCGCATGGACTACGCCAAGTACGACGGCCGCACGTTCAAGATCGGCTTGCGCGGCAAGTTCTGACCGGGACACTCCACCGCCCCCTGCACACACCTGCGCCCTCCGATGAAACGCTTCGCCCCTCTCCTGTTCCTGGCCGCGGTGCTCGCCGGCTGCGCCGCGCCGCGCCAGGGCGGGGAGGTGCGCATGGTCGACGTGGGCGATGGCTGGGCACGCAACTCGGTGAATGCCGTGGTGTTCCGCAGGAACGCCCTCGTCACCCATCAGGGCATCCAGTACATCGCCTACTACGACGCCCAGGCACGGGTGATCCTCGGGCGCCGAGCGCTCGGCAGCAGCCACTGGACCCTGCAGCCCAGCGGCTTCACCGGCAGGGCGCTCGATGCCCACAACAGCATCAGCCTGATGGTCGACGGTGCCGGCCACCTGCACCTGGCCTGGGACCACCACGACAGTGCGCTTCGCTACGCGCGCAGCCTGGCGCCGGGTGGCTTGACGATGTCGGCCGAGCAGGCCATGACCGGCCGCGACGAGGCCTCGGTCACCTACCCCGAGTTCCATCGGCTGCCCGATGGCGATCTGCTCTTCCTGTACCGAGACGGCGCTTCAGGCCGTGGCAACCTCGTCATCAACCACTACGACACCGCCACGCAGGCCTGGACGCGCCTGCATGACCAGCTCATCAGCGGCGAGGGGCGACGCAATGCCTACTGGCAGGCCGCCGTGGATTCGCAGGGCGGCCTTCACCTGTCCTGGGTGTGGCGCGAGTCACCCGACGTGGCCAGCAACCACGACCTCGCCTACATACGCTCGCGGGACGGTGGCCGCCACTGGGAGACTGCCGACGGCCGGCCGTGCGCGCTGCCCATCACCGCTGCGACCGCTCCACTCGCTGCCATCGTCCCGACGCGGCACGAGCTCATCAACCAGACCTCGATGGCGGTCGACGCCCAGGGCAACCCCTTCATCGCCACCTACTGGCGCGACACGGGTTCCGCCGTACCGCAGTACCGCGTGATCTACCGCCAGGGCGGCGCATGGCAGCAGCTGGCGCTGGACTTCCGGCGCGCCCCCTTCTCCTTGAGCGGCATGGGGACCAAGGCCATCCCCATCTCGCGACCACAGCTCCTCGTGAGCCCCGAGCCGGGCCGCTCCGAAGCCTGGCTGGTGTTCCGCGACGAAGCGCGGGGCAGCGTGGTGTCGGTCGTTCACATCGCTGACCTGGCCTCACCCCGCTGGACGGTGCGCGACCTGGCCCCCCTGCCCGTGGGCGCCTGGGAACCGAGCTTCGACACCGAACTCTGGCGCACCACTGGCGAGATGCACCTCTTCGTGCAGGCCGTGCAGCAGGTCGACGGCGAGGGCGCCGCCACCGTGCCATCCAGCCGCGTGCGCGTGCTGCAGTGGCGCCCCTGATCCGATCCGTCTCCGGGTGCGGCCATCGGGCCCTCCCGTTGGCCCTGCCTCCGCATGGGGGCAGGGTCTGTTTTGGCCCCGCATTGCTCAATCTGCTGACGGAACCTGGGCAAGCCCTTGCAGGCAACAGGTTTCACGCTCCAATCCGCGCCACCTGCGCCCTCACCCAAGCCGCCTCCCGCCGATGACCGTTCAACTCCCCCGTCGCCGCCTGCTGGGTGCCGCTGCCACTGGCGCCGCAGTCCTGCTGAATGCGCCCACTGCCGCAGCGGCCACGCCGCGCTTTGCCATCGGTGAGCACGACTTCCTGCTGGACGGCCAGCCGCTGCAGATCCGCTGCGGCGAGATGCATTTCGCCCGCGTGCCACGGGAGTACTGGCGCCACCGCCTGCAGGCCATCAAGGCCATGGGCATGAACACCGTGTGCGCCTACCTGTTCTGGAACTACCACGAGTGGCGCGAGGGAAGGTTCCGCTGGGAGGGGCAGCGCGACGCCGCCGAGTTCTGCCGTCAGGCCCAGGCCGAAGGCCTGTGGGTCATCCTGCGGCCGGGGCCCTATGCCTGCGCCGAATGGGAGATGGGCGGTCTGCCCTGGTGGCTGCTCAAGCACCCGGGCGACGCCTTCCTTCGCAGCCGCGACGATGCCTTCGTGCAGCCAGCGCGACGCTGGCTCAAGGAAGTGGGCCGCGTGCTCGGCCCGCAGCAGGTCAGCCAGGGAGGGCCCATCCTCATGGTGCAGGTCGAAAACGAGTACGGCTTCCTGAGCGACGACCGCGAGTACATGCGCACGATGCGCCAGGCGACGCTGGACGCCGGTTTCGACGTGCCGCTCTTCCAGTGCAACCCCAGCAACGCACTCGCCCGCACCCACATCCCCGAGCTGTTCTCGGTGGCCAACTTCGGCAGCGACCCGAAGCGGGGCTTCCAGGCGCTGTCCGCGCTTCAGCAGGGCCCACTGATGTGCGGCGAGTACTACTCCGGCTGGTTCGACACCTGGGGCGCGCCTCACCGCCGGGGCGACAACGCGCGCGCCATCCAGGACATCGACGCCATGCTCGGCGCCAACGGCTCCTTCAGCCTCTACATGGCCCACGGAGGCACCACCTTCGGACTGTGGGGGGGCTGCGATCGCCCCTTCCGCCCCGACACCAGCAGCTACGACTACGACGCCCCCATCACCGAGGCGGGCTGGCTGGGTGAGAAGTTCCGCACCTACCGCGAGTGCCTGGCGCGGCATCTGAAGCCTGGGGAGCGACTGCCCGACCCGCCGGCACCGCTGCCGGTCACGGCCATCCCGCCATTCACACTCGGCGAGACGGCGCCCGTGCTGGCGAGCTTCCCGGCGGCTGCACTGCAGGTCGCCAGCCCAAGGCCCATGGAAGCCGACGGCATCAGCCGCGGCCTCGTGCTCTACCGCGCCACCTTGCCCGCCGGTCCGGCCGCGAGCCTGGTGGCCGCGCAGGCGCGAGACCTCGCCTGGGTCTTCGTGGACGGTCGGCTGGTGGGCACGATGGACACGCGCCACCGCCGCTTCAGCGTCGAGCTGCCGGCGCGTCGCCGCGAGGCGGTGGTGGAGATCCTGCTCTACACCATCGCCCGCGTGAACTTCGGCATGGAGGTGCATGACCGCAAGGGCCTGCAGGGTCCCGTGCTGCTGAGAGCCGGCCAGCGGCCCGCGCAGGAGATCCGGGACTGGACGGTACGTGCCATCGACTTCGATGCCGACGGCGATCTCCCTGCCCTTCGCTGGGCACCCGGCCGCACGTCGGGCCCGGCGTTCTGGCGAGGCGGCTTCGAGCTTGCCACGCCGGCGGACACCTTCCTGGACCTGTCGAGCTGGGGGCAGGGCATCGTCTGGGTGAACGGGCGCTGCCTGGGTCGCTACTGGAGCATCGGTCCCACGCAGACCATGTACCTGCCGGGCCCCTGGCTGCGCCCAGGCCGCAACGAGGTGGTCGTGCTGGACCTGACCGGCCCACGCGCCAACCGCATGGCCGGGCTCACCGCCCCCGTGCTCGATCAGCTGCGACCCGAGCTCGACCTGCCCCGCCCCCCGAGCCGCACGCGACCGCGCCTGGCCGGCCACAAGCCGGTTCATGAGGGGCAGTTCATGAGCGGCTCGGCCACCCAGGACGTGCGCCTGGACTCCGTCGCTCGGGGTCGCCAGGTCTGCATCGAAGCGCTGGACAGCTTCGACGGGCTGCCCCATGCCGCGATCGCCGAGCTGGCCCTGCTCGACGCCAGCGGCAAGCCGCTCAACCAGACCGCCTGGACCATCGCCTACGCCAGCAGCGAAGAGGCCCGCAAGGAAGATGGCAGCGCGCTCAACGCCATCAACGGCCAGGCCACCGATCACTGGCACACCGCCTACAGTGCCGGCGCGCGGCCCACCATGCCCGCCCGCCTCATCCTGGACCTGGGCGCGCCGGCCGAGGTCGCCGGCCTGCGCTACACCCCGCGCCAGGGGCCGGACAGCGTCACCGGACGCATTCGCCGCTACCGCGTCTACGTCGCCGACCGGCTGGTCGACAACGACTGAGGAGATCACCCATGAACCGACCCGGCATCGGGCGCTACCGTTGGACGATCTGCGCGCTGCTGTTCTTCGCGACGACCGTGAACTACCTGGACCGTCAGGTGCTCAGCCTGCTGGCGCCGTCACTGTCCAAGACCTTTGGCTGGAGCAACTCCGACTACGCCAACATCACCGCAGTCTTCCAGTTCGGCTACGCCATCTCGATGCTGTTCGCCGGGCGCTTCATCGATGCCATCGGCACACGGCGGGCCTTCATCATTGCGGTGGCGGTGTGGTCGGTTGGCGCCATGTTGCACGCGCTGGCGGTGCCCCTGGGCACCGCCCTGGTGGCGCTGGGCGTCGGGTTGCCGGTGTCGGTGTCCGGCTTCATGGTGGCGCGTGCCGTGCTCGCACTCGGCGAAGCCGGCAACTTTCCCGCGGCGATCAAGGCCACCGCCGAGTACTTCCCCCGCTCGGAGCGCTCCTTTGCCACGGGCATCTTCAACTCGGGGGCCAATGTCGGCGCCATCCTCGCGCCGCTGACAGTGCCCTGGATCGCCGCCGCCTGGGGCTGGCAGATGGCCTTCATCGCCATCGGTGCGGTCGGTTTCCTCTGGATCGCGCTGTGGGCCCTCTACTACGACGCGCCGGAGCGACAGAAACGCCTCGGTGCGGCGGAGCTCGCCTACATCCAGCAGGAGCGCGACCCCGGTCCGGCTGTCGGCGCGACTCCTGCCGACGGCACCGGACCCTCCTGGTTCCGCCTGCTCGGCTACCGCCAGACCTGGGCCTTCGCCGTCGGCAAGTTCATGACCGACGGCGTCTGGTGGTTCTACCTGTTCTGGCTGCCCAAGTACCTGGCCGGCCAATACGGCATGAGCACCACCGACATCGCCCTGCCGCTGGCCGTGCTCTACAGCATGACCATGGTCGGCAGCATCGGCGGGGGCTGGTTCCCGAGCTACTTCCTGCGGCGCGGCTACGCCGCCTACGACGGCCGCATGCGTGCCATGCTGCTCATCGCCTTCTTCCCGCTGGTCGTGCTGCTCGCCCAGCCGCTGGGGAGCATCAGCCACTGGCTGCCGGTGCTTCTGGTGGGCGTGGGCGCATCGGCCCACCAGGCCTGGTCGGCCAACCTGTTCACCACCGTGTCCGACATGTTCCCCAAGCGCGCCGTGGCCTCGGTCGTGGGCATCGGGGGCATGGCCGGCGGTTTAGGGGGCGTCGCGGTGTCCAAGCTCGGCGGCTGGATCTTCGATGCCTATGGCGCGCGGGGCGAGCCGGCCACCGGCTACATGATCATGTTCTCGCTGTGCGCGCTGGCCTACCTGGCCGCCTGGTCGCTGATGAAGCTGCTGGTGCCCCGCCACCAGGACGTCAGCGGCCTCTGAGGGCTCGGCCGGGTGCGCACGAGTGCCCGGCGATTCGACTGCCAAGGTGACTTGAATCGCCACAAGCCGTCCCTATAATCCTCCACTGCTAGCACTCGACTCTCTTGAGTGCTAACGAGATCGGGCCCTGTGTGGCCCCATTTTCTCGGTGAGCCGCAGCCTTCGGGCCGCGGCCGCTTCAGTCCCAACTCGCAAGGAGATTCCATGAAGCTGCGCCCCCTGCACGATCGCGTGATCGTTCGCCGTCTGGAGCAAGAAACGAAGACCGCCTCGGGCATCGTCATCCCCGACAACGCCGCCGAGAAGCCCGACCAGGGCGAAGTGCTGGCCGTCGGCCCGGGCAAGCGCAACGACAAGGGTGATTTCGTGGCCCTGAACGTTGCCGTTGGCGACCGCGTCCTGTTCGGCAAGTACTCCGGCCAGACCGTCAAGGTCGATGGCGAGGAACTGCTGGTCATGCGCGAGGAAGACCTCTTCGCCGTCGTTCAAAAGTAAGTCGGGTCGAAATTCGACTCTGACCCCAATTTAAGTACCTGGAGAATCAAATGGCAGCAAAAGACGTGATCTTTGGCGGCGACGCCCGTGCGCGCATGGTCGAGGGTGTCAACATCCTGGCCAACGCGGTCAAGGTGACCCTGGGCCCCAAGGGCCGCAACGTGGTGCTCGAGCGCTCCTTCGGCGCCCCCACCGTGACCAAGGACGGTGTGTCCGTGGCCAAGGAAATCGAGCTGAAGGACAAGCTGCAGAACATGGGCGCCCAGATGGTCAAGGAAGTCGCTTCCAAGACCAGCGACAACGCCGGTGACGGCACCACCACCGCCACCGTGCTGGCCCAGGCCATCGTGCGCGAAGGCATGAAGTACGTGGCCGCCGGCATGAACCCGATGGACCTCAAGCGCGGCATCGACAAGGCTGTGCAAGCCCTGGTCGCCGAGCTGAAGAAGGCCTCCAAGGCCACCACCACCTCCAAGGAAATCGCCCAGGTCGGCACCATCTCGGCCAACAGCGATGCCGACGTCGGCCAGATCATCGCCAACGCGATGGACAAGGTCGGCAAGGAAGGCGTCATCACCGTCGAAGACGGCAAGAGCCTGAACAACGAGCTGGACGTCGTCGAAGGCATGCAGTTCGACCGCGGCTACCTGTCGCCCTACTTCATCAACAACCCGGAAAAGCAATCCGCGATCCTGGACAACCCCTTCGTGCTGCTGTACGACAAGAAGGTGTCCAACATCCGTGACCTGCTGCCCACGCTGGAAGCCGTGGCCAAGGCCGGCCGTCCGCTGCTGATCATCGCCGAGGAAGTCGAAGGCGAAGCCCTGGCGACCCTGGTGGTCAACACCATCCGCGGCATCCTGAAGGTCGTCGCCGTCAAGGCCCCGGGCTTCGGCGACCGCCGCAAGGCCATGCTGGAAGACATCGCCATCCTGACGGGCGGCAAGGTCATCGCCGAAGAAGTCGGCCTCTCGCTCGAGAAGGTCACGCTGGCTGACCTGGGCCAGGCCAAGCGCGTCGAAGTGGGCAAGGAAAACACCACCATCATCGACGGCGCCGGCTCGGCAGCCGACATCGAAGCCCGCGTCAAGCAAGTGCGCATCCAGATCGAGGAAGCCACCAGCGACTACGACCGCGAGAAGCTGCAAGAGCGCGTGGCCAAGCTGGCTGGCGGCGTGGCCGTCATCAAGGTCGGTGCCGCCACCGAAGTCGAGATGAAGGAAAAGAAGGCCCGCGTGGAAGACGCGCTGCACGCCACCCGTGCCGCCGTTGAAGAAGGCATCGTCGCCGGTGGCGGCGTGGCCCTGCTGCGTGCCAAGCAATCCGCCGGCGAGATCAAGGGCGACAACGCCGACCAGGACGCCGGCATCAAGCTGGTCCTGAAGGCCATCGAAGCCCCGCTGCGCGAGATCGTCTACAACGCCGGTGGCGAAGCCTCCGTCGTCGTGAACGCCGTGCTGGCCGGCAAGGGCAACTACGGCTTCAATGCCGCCAACGACACGTATGGCGACATGATCGAGATGGGCATCCTGGACCCGACCAAGGTCACCCGCACCGCGCTGCAGAACGCCGCGTCCGTCGCGTCGCTGATGCTGACGACCGAGTGCATGGTCGCCGAAGCCCCGAAGGACGACGCCCCGGCCGGCGGCATGCCTGGCGGCATGGGCGGCATGGGTGGCATGGGCGGCATGGACATGTAAGTCCTCGCCCGGCGATCCATTCGCTGGACTGACGAAGGGGCTGCGCAAGCAGCCCCTTTTTTCATGCCCGCCTCAAACGCGAGCCCCGCGTCAGTCGCTCGCGCGCGCCGCCGAGCGGGCCAGCGTGTAGGTGAGCCCGATGCCCACGCTGCCCCCGGTCGTGCGGCGCACCAGCGGGCTGTCGCGGTTGGCGGCGCCCGCCACGCTGTCCAGCCGGCCGAAGGCAAACACGCGCACGTCCGGCGTGAGCTGGCGCGACACGCCGCCCTTCAGACGCCAGGCGATCAGCCCGGCGCGGGCCTCGTAGGCAGGGCGGTCCGGCAGGGCCTCGCCCGGGGCGACACGGTAGTAGGTGGCGCCCAGCCGCTCGTCACCGATGAGCAGACCGGCGCTCACGCCGTAGCTCCAGCCGCCGCGCGTGCGGTGGTCCAGCGACACCTCCGGCTCCAGGCTCATGCCGCGGTGCCGGCGCAAGTCGCGCGCCTCGAACACGCCGCGCAGCGGCAGCTCCACGCTGACCCGGTGCGAGGCCTCGCGGCCATTGACGAACCAGCGCGCCACCGGCCCGAACTCCACCAGCGTGCCCAGCCGCGGCATGCCTTCGCGGGCGCGCAGGGACTTGCCGCCCGCACTGAGCGAACCGGCGAACGACACGTCCAGCTCGAACCTGTCCGTGCGCACCGCACGCAGCCCGGCGCCCTCGTCATCCGCGCGCAACACCTTGCCGCGGTAGATGACGTAGGGCAGCACCGGCGTGCGGTGCACCTGCTCGTCGGCGCCGGGGTAGGCCTGCTGGGAGATGGCGCCGGCAGCCATGCCGAGTTCCCACAGGGGCAGGTCGGCGCGCGCGGGCGTGTCGGCTTGGGCCTGCAGGCCGGTCAGGGCCAGAGACAGGCCGAGGCAGAGGTGTCGCTTCATGGGCAGGGCAGCAGATGCAAGGCCCCGCATCATGCCGTCACCAGCGCGAGCCACGCCTGGGCGAAGGCCTCGGCGTCGCACAGGGCGCTCGCCGCCATGCGCTCGCGCAGCCCCGCCCGCATGGCGGCCAGGCCCGCGCGGTCCTGCGACCAGGCCACGGCGCGGCGCACATAGTCGTCTTCGTCGGCCGCCACCCAGTCCTGCGCCAGGCCCAGCGCCTGCAGGAAGCTCAGCCCCTGGCGCGAGATCGGCGCCGGGCCGGGCAACGTCAGCACAGGCACGCCCATCCACAGGCCATCCAGCGTCGTCATGCCGCCGCTGTAGGGAGACGGGTCCAACGCGACATCCACGCTGCCGAACGCGGCCAGGTACTCGGCCAGCGGACGCGGCCCGGCCAGGTCCAGCCGCGCCGGGTCGCCCGGCCAGCGCGCCAGCAACGCCTCTCGTTCGGCCGGGTGTTGCAGGCCAGGCGCCTGGATGAGCAGCCGGCTGCCCGGCGTGGCCGCCAGCACGCGCGACCACAGCGTCAGCACCGCATCGCTGAGCTTGTGCAGGCCATTGAAGCTGCCGAAGCGAGGCGCCTCGGGCAGCGGCGCCACCGCCGGCGCGTCGTCCGGCGGCGAGTAGACCGTGAAGCTGTGAGGCAGCCGGCGCAGCGGCTCGACGAAGCCTGCCTCGGCGCCTGCCGGCAGCAGCCAGCGGTCGCCGATGAAGCCGTCCATCTCGACCAGCCCCGTGCTCCCCGCATAGCCGAGCCAGCTGAACTGCCGCGGCGCGGGTCGACGCGCGAACACGCCCAGCCGGTGCCCGCCGGTGTGCCCGTTCAGGTCCACGAGCACGTCGATGCCGTCCTCGGCAATCTGCGCCGCCACCGCCGCGTCATCCAGGCCCGACACGTCGCGCCACTGCGGCACCGCGGCGCGCAGGCGCTGCGCCAGCGCATCGTCGCCGCGCGCCTGCGCGTAAACCGCCACCTCGCAGCGCCGCGCCAGGGCCGGCAGCCATGCCTGGGCAAGCCGCCCGACCGGGTGCCCCCGCAGGTCGGCGGACACGAGCCCAAGGCGCACACCGCCGCCACGCGAGGGCCGAACGGTCATGGGGCTCGCCCTCACCTGCATTCCGAATGCGGCGGCCTCGTCGCGCAGCGCGCCGGCCTGGTCAGCACGATCCTGGCGGTAGCTGCGCAGCAGCAGCCGGTCGCTGCGCGCGCTCAGCACCTCGGGATGCTGCTCGATGAGCCGCGTCAACACACGGTCGGCCTCGTCGAGCGCGCCCTGGCGCCGCAGCGCCTGGGCCAGGTTGCTCAGCGCCTGCGCCGACGATGGTGCCGCCTCCACCGCCGCCCGGTAAGCCACCACGGCCTGCCCGATGCGGTCATCCTTCAGGCACAGCCCGCCGAGGTTGCCCAGCACGGCCGCGCGCCGCTCGCCGGTCAGGCTCGCGGTTAGCGCAGCGTTCAATGCGGCCTCACCGCGCACGGGGTCGAGCAGGCTCAGGTTGCACGCGGCCTCGGCATGGCCGGGGTCCAGGCTCACCACGCGTGCCCACGCCTGCACCGCGCCAGAGGCGTCACCCTGCCCGTGAAGCAACTCGCCCAGGGCGAACCAGGCATCGACCAAGCCCGGCGCGATCCCGACCGCTTCGCGCAGCCGGGCCACCGCCTGTGCGGGCTGCCCGGCCGCACGCAGCGCCGTCGCTGCATGCACGCGCAGGCTGGCGTCGCCCGGCCGCGCGGCCGCGGCCTCAGCGAAGGCCGACGCGGCCGCGTCGTGCCGACCCAGCGCCAGCAGCGCCCGCCCACGGTTGCCCAGGGCCGCGGCCAGGCCGGGTTGCAGGGCCAGCGCGGCCTCGAACGCCGCCAAGGCTTCACCCGCGCGGTGCAGCGAGAGCAGCACGTTGCCCAGGTTGTTGTGGGCGCCCGCCAGCCGCGGCTGCAGGCGAACGGCCTCCTGCAAGGTGTCCAGCGCCCGCTGCCATTCGCCGCGGGCCATCCACAGCGCGCCGAGGTTGGCGGCGAGTTCGGCGTCCCGCGGCAGCAGGGCCCGCGCACGTTGCAGTGCGGGCAAGGCATCCTGGCCCAACATCTGCTGGCCCACCGACAAAGCCTTCCACAGCTCCCCCTCATTCGGGTGGCTTTGCACCAGAACTTGGGCCTGCGTCACCATGTCCGCGTAACGCGCCGCTTGAAAAAGCGTGAAAAGGTTCTGAAGTCCGGCGTTTGCCATGTGATTCGGGGGTGGGAAAGCGGGTGCGTGACCCCGGGGCGCACCAGTCGGGCGCCAGATAATCGCATCTCGCAGTACCCACCTTCCATGCTCTCTCGCCTGCACCCCCACGACCTGCTGGACCACGCGCTCACCGAAGCGGGCCCGCTGGCGCGCGAACTTCTCAACGTGGTGCAAGATGAGCTGGACGCCAAGCCCCAGCACTACCCGCTGCGTGAAGCCTGGCGCAAGGTCCGCAACCACTTCGCGGCCGATTTCGAAGGCCGCCTCATCGAGCTGCTGCAGTCAGGCCGCCGTGGCGAAGACCCGCTGCACCGCCCTGGCCTGCAGATGGGCGGGCTGGACAGCCTGAGCCTCGTGGACGAGCACCAGGCCCTGCAGGACGTGGCCATCGCCCACGTCACGCATGCGGCCGAGGAACTCAGCCGCGCCGAGCTGCACCAGATCGGCAACTACTTCGCCGCCCTGCGCGGCATCGCACGGGCCCGCGAGCGCGACAACCCGTTGCGCCCGGCCCTCTTCGCCCATGCGCTGCACCATGCCCTGGCGGCCAGCCCGCTGGGCGCCGAGGCCCAGTACGAGCTGATGCGTGTGGCTGCCACGCCCATGGCAAGGGCGCTGAACCGGCTCTACACCCAGGCCTGCGCGTCGCTGCGGGCGGCCGACATCGGCGACATGGTCGCCTCCCACGGCCACTCCCAGACGGACCCGCTCGCCCACCAGCGCCTGGCCGCTGCACGCGGCGTCGGCCAGCGCCCCGGCACGCCCGCAACACCCGGCACGCTGGACGGCCTGTCGCGGCGCGTGGAGTTCATCAATTCACGGCCGCAGGGCTTCATGCCCACGCCGCCGCGCGACCCGGCCGCCCCCGCGCCTTTCGTGCGCACCACCGGCCCGGACATGCTCAGCCGGCTCTACGACCAGATCCTGGCCGACCCCCGCCTGCTGCCGCCGCTCAAGGGTCTGCTGGCCCGGCTGCAGATCGCCGTCGTGCGGCTCGCGCGCACCGACAGCACGCTGCTGCGCCGCCAGGACCACCCCACCTGGGCGCTGCTCAACCGCGTCGCAGCCCACGGCATGGCCTTCGAGCGCGCGGACGACCCCCGCCTGGTCGAGTTCCTGCGCTTCATGGAGGCCGAGGCCCAGCTGCTGGTGGACGCCCCCACGCCAACCGCCCTGCTCTTCCAGCAGGTGCTCGCCCGCGTGGACACCCACATCGACCAGCAGGCCCGCCTGAGCGGCCAGCGCAACGCCATCGCGATGGCGGCCCTTGAGCGCGAACACCTGCGCCGCGACTGGCGTGACCTCGTGCGCGAGCAGATCGACCACCAGATCGCCGACACGCCGCTCGGCCCGCGCATGCATCGTTTCCTGCAGACGAGCTGGGTGGACGTCATCGTCGAAGCCATGGTTCGCCACGGCCGCGAATCGCTCGAGGCGCAATCGGCGATGGAAGTCGTGGACGCCGTGCTGGAGAGCCTCATCACACCGCGCGACATGGCCGACCGGGAGGCCCTGCGCATGCGGCTGCCCGTGCTCATCGAGCGCCTGGTGACGGGCTGCGACAGCATCCAGCTGCCCGAGGCCAAGCGCGAGCCGCCGCTGTCGGAACTGATGGGCCAGCACGGCCGGCTGCTGCGCGGCTTGCCGGCCCTGGATCCGGCCGACCGCCGACCGCCGCCGCCCAAGCCGTCTGCCGCCAGCGCCGCGCCGGTGTCCGCCGACGAGATCGTGCGCCGCCTCATGGAGGAGCGCGATTCGCAGGTGCCCTCGCACTGGCTGAGCGCCGACGTCGACCGCGGCGAGCTGCCGACGGTGCCGGTGCAGCTCTACAACGAGCACGACTCCCCCGACGCCCGCGCCGCGCTGCAACGCTGGATCGACGGCATGGAGATCGGCCGTTGGTATCACCTCTTCATCCAGGGCGACTGGCACACCGCGCAGCTCGCCTGGATCGGCGAAGGCCGGCAGTTCATGCTCTTCGTCGGCCGCGAGTCGGACGTGCGCCTGCCGCTGACGCGCCGCGCCCTCGAGGCACTGCTCGCCAACGGCCTGATCACGGCGCTCGAGGAAGACAGCGTCGTGCAGCGTGCCGTGGACACGCTCATGAGCGACCTGGACGGGGGCTGATTCGCTCCCCCCCGTACCGGCTGCGCCGGCCCCCTCGAGGGGGCGCCCGCGGCTGCCCGGCAAAGCCGGCTCAGCGAGGGCCGCTGGATGAGCCGCAGGCTGCGCCGCGGCGTCGGCCACTCACGCTGAGGTCGCCTCAGCGGTTTCGGGAGCGGGCTTGGGGGCATGGGCCCATTCGTGGAGCGCGAGGGCGACCTCGCCAACGCCACTCTTCTTGAGGGCGGAGAACAGCGTCACGGCCACGTCGGAATCCTCGGTCGTCATGCCGGACAGAAACTCGCCCGTCGCGCGCAGCGCCGCGTCGGCTTCCTTGCGGTTGAGCTTGTCGGACTTGGTCAGCAGCACGAGCAGCTTGATCTCGCCGGTGGCCACGCGCGCAGCGACGAACTCGAGCAGTTGCTTGTCCAGGTCGGTCAGGCCCAGGCGCGAGTCGACCATCAGCACCACGCCCGACAGGCTGCGTCGTACCTCCAGGTAATCGGCCATCACCTTCTGCCAGCGCAGCTTGGCCGCCTTGGCCACGGCCGCGTAGCCATAACCGGGCAGGTCGGCGAAGAGCGCGTCGGGCGCGTCCTTCGGGCCGAGCTCGAAGAGGTTGATGTGCTGGGTACGGCCCGGCGTCTTGGAAGCGAAGGCCAGGCGCTTTTGCTGCGCCAGCGTGTTGATGGCGGTGGATTTGCCGGCGTTGGAGCGGCCCACGAAGGCGATCTCGGGCAGTTCGGTGGCGGGCAGGTGCACGAGCTGGCTGGCGGTCGTCAGGAAGCGCGCGGTGTGCGTCCAGGACAGCGCGAGCTTTTCGGTGGTGGGCTCGGCGGCCGTGGCATCAGGGATTGTGTCGGTCATGGAAAGCTCGGGCGCTGTGATTCAGCATTGTAAAATTCTCGGGTTGCGCCCTTTGAGACCCTAAAAATCCATGAAGACTGTCGCCTATCTCCTGTCGAGTCTCCTCCTGGCCACTGCGGCTCATGCGAACGAGCCCGCCGCAGCGCCGGCCAAGCCCGACCTCGCCAAGGGCGGCACGATCTCCTCGCAGGTCTGCGCGGCCTGCCACACCGCCGACGGCTCCCGCGGCAGCCCGGCCAACCCCATCCTGCAGGGCCAGCACCCCGAATACCTCGCCAAGCAGCTGGCCGAGTTCAAGTCCGGCAAGCGCAAGAACGCCGTCATGAACGGCATGGCCGCCCCGCTGTCCGAGGAAGACATGCGCAACGTCGCCGCCTTCTACGCCAGCAAGACCGCCAAGCCCGGCTTCGCCAAGAACAAGGACCTGGTGCCGCTGGGCGAGAAGATCTGGCGCGGCGGCATCACCGATCGCAACGTGCCGGCCTGCGCGGGCTGCCACGGCCCCACGGGCGCCGGCCTGCCGGCCCAGTACCCGCGCCTGGCGGGCCAGCACGGCGACTACGTCGAGGCCCAGATGACGGCCTTTCGCAGCGGCGCCCGTGCAAACGGCCCGATGATGGTGGCCATCGCCGCCAAGATGAACGACAAGGAAATCAAGGCCGTCTCCGACTACGTCGCGGGCCTGCGTTGATCCTGCGCAAGCAGCCTCGCTGAAAGAAGGCCGGTGTCACCCACCGGCCTTTTTTCTTGGGCAACACTCCACGACCCATGAATTCGCCCGCCGCCTCCCGCCCCTCCGTCGCCCGCGAACTGCTGGACCTGCTGGCGTCCATGCGCTTCGCCATCACGCTGCTGAGCGTGATCTGCATCGCCTCCGTCATCGGCACGGTGCTGCGCCAGAGCGAGCCGATGGGCAACTACATCAACCAGTTCGGCCCGTTCTGGGCCGAAGTCTTCGGGGCGTTCAACCTCTACACGGTCTACAGCGCGCCGTGGTTCCTCGTGATCCTGGCCTTCCTGGTGGTGTCCACCAGCCTGTGCATCGCCCGCAATGCGCCCAAGATCATTGCCGACCTGAAGAACTACAAGGAAGGCGTGCGCGAGCAGTCCCTGAGCGCCCACCACCACAAGGCGATCGCGGAGCTGCCCAGCAACCCGGCCATGGCCCTGGCCGAGATCGGCTCGGCCCTCACCCAGCTCGGCTGGAAGGCCCGCGTGCAGCAGCGCGAGCACGGCACCATGATCGCCGCCCGCCGCGGCGCGGCCAACAAGCTCGGCTACATCTCGGCGCACTCGGCCATCGTGCTCATCCTCGTGGGCGGCGTGCTCGACGGCAACGCCATGGTCAAGCTGGCCATGTGGGTGCAGGGCAAGCAGCTCTACACGGGCTCGGGCTTCGTGTCGGAGATCAAGCCGGAGCATCGGCTGTCCACCGCCAACCCGAGCTTCCGCGGCAACGTGTCGGTGTCCGAGAAGCAACGCCAGGGCATTGCCGTGCTGAGCCTGCCCAGCGGCGTGGTGCTGCAGGACCTGCCGTTCGACATCGAGCTCAAGAAGTTCAGCGTCGAGTACTACCCCACCGGCATGCCCAAGAGCTTCGCCAGCGACATCGTCATCCATGACGGCGGCACCACGCGCGAAGCCACGGTCAAGGTCAACGAGCCCGTCATCCACCAGGGCCTGGCCATCTACCAGAGCAGCTTCGAGGACGGCGGCAGCAAGCTCAAGCTGCTGGCCCAGCCGCTGGCCAGCACCGGCACGCCCTTCCCCATCGAGGGGCGCGTGGGCACCCGGCTGGCCATGGGCGACCAGATGCTGGAGCTCGACGGCCTTCGTGTCATCAACGTCGAAAACCTGGCCGGCGACGCCAGCAACCCCAGCGGCGTCGACGTGCGCAAGGTGGACCTGGGCGAGCGCCTGAGCAAGCACCTGGGCAGCGGCGCAAAGGGCGGCGGCGACAAGACACTGCACAACGTCGGCCCGAGCTTCAGCTACAAGCTGCGCGACGCCGCCGGCCAGGCGCGTGAGTTCAACAACTACATGCTGCCCGTCGAACTGGACGGTCACAAGCTCTTCCTCGCCGGCGTGCGCGACACCCCCGCGGAGGCCTTCCGCTACCTGCGCATGCCGGCCGATGAAAACGGCGAACTCACCGGCTGGCTGCGCCTGCGACAGGCCCTGGCCGACCCGGGCCTGCGCGACCTGGCAGCCCAGCGCTACGCCAACGCCGCCACGCCGCCCACCCAGCCGCAGCTCGCGCCCCAGCTCAAGCTGACGGCCCAGCGCGCCCTCACGCTCTTCTCGGGCGCGGCCGCCAAGCCGGGCGACGAGGTCAAGGGCGGGCTGCCGGCGCTGTCGCAGTTCGTCGAGCGCGACGTGCCCGAGGCCGACCGCCAGCGCGTCTCCGAGGTGCTGCTGCGCATCCTCAACGGCAGCCTGTTCGAGCTGAACCAGCTTGCCCGCGAGCAGGCCGGCGCCAAGCCTTCCGCAGTGGACGCCGCGACCCAGGGCTTCATGACGCAGGCCGTCATGTCGCTGTCCGACAGCCTCTACTACCCCTCGCCCATGCTGCTGCAGCTGCAGGACTTCGAGCAGGTGCAGGCCAGCGTCTTCCAGGTGGCGCGGGCCCCGGGCCAGAAGCTGGTCTACCTGGGCGCCCTCTTGCTCATCGTCGGCGTCTTCGCCATGCTCTACGTGAAGGAGCGCCGGCTGTGGGTCTGGATCGCCCCCAGCGCCGACATGGGCGGCTCGCAGGTCCGCATGGCCATGTCGAGCACGCGGGAATCGCCCGACAACGCGACACTGTTCGCGCAGCTCAAGGCCGCGCTGCTGAAGGAACACGCATGAACACCACCACCTTCGACCTGCCGCGTCGCCACGCGCTGCAGCGCCGTGACGCCCTGGACTGGGTCTTCGCGGCCCTCGTGCTGCTCGGCGGCGCCTACGCCTTCAGCCGCTACCACGCCAGCATGGACGTGTACGAAAAGGGCATCCTGCTGTGCGCGATGCCTGCACTCGTCGCCCTGGGCTGGTTCTGGAAGCCGCTGCGGCTGCTGTGCGTGGCCGCCGGTGGCGCCACGCTGCTGGCCATCGGCCTGTACGCGCAGACGCCCGACAGCTTCGGCGCCGACCTCGCCGCCGGCGAGAAGGTCTTCTGGCTGAAGTACATGCTCTCCAGCCAGAGCGCCATCCTCTGGATGAGCCTGCTCTTCTACATGAGCACCCTCTTCTACTGGGGCGGCTTCTTCACGGGTGCCGGCCGCAACAGCGTGGCCGAGGTGGTGGGCTCCAAGCTCGCCTGGGGCGGCGTGCTGATGGCCCTCATCGGCACCCTCGTGCGCTGGTACGAGAGCCACCAGATCGCCGCGGACATCGGACACATCCCGGTCAGCAACCTGTACGAGGTTTTCGTGCTGTTCTGCTGGATGACCACCCTCTTTCACCTCTACTACGAGGCCCGCTTCGCCACACGCTCGCTCGGCGCCTACGTGATGCTGGTGGTGAGCGCCGCGGTGAGTTTCCTGCTCTGGTACACCGTCGCCCGCGACGCGCAGGAGATCCAGCCCCTGGTGCCCGCCCTGCAGAGCTGGTGGATGAAGATCCACGTGCCGGCCAACTTCGTCGGCTACGGCTGCTTCGCGCTGGCGGCCATGGTGGCCCTGGCCTACCTGCTCAAGACCGCGCAGACACGCGCGCTGTGGATCGGCCTCGTGGCGATGCCGGTGGGCGTGATTGCACTGATCGTGGCCGTGCGCTTCGGCGCCTCGCTGGATGCCGCCACGGTCGCCGGCATGGACGCCTGGGCCCGCAAGATCGCGGGCGTGGCCGTCTTCCTGGCCATCGCGGTCGCCCTGCGCAGCCGCCTCACGGCGCGCCTGCCCGACGTCGTCCAGCTCGACGACCTCATGTACAAGGCCATCGCACTGGGCTTTGCCTTCTTCACCATCGCCACCATCCTGGGCGCCTTCTGGGCGGCCGAGGCCTGGGGCGGCTACTGGAGCTGGGACCCCAAGGAGACCTGGGCCCTGATCGTCTGGCTGAACTACGCCGCCTGGCTGCACATGCGGCTGATGAAGGGCCTGCGCGGCGCCGTGTCGGCCTGGTGGGCGCTCGTGGGCCTGCTGGTGACGACCTTCGCCTTCCTGGGCGTCAACATGTTCCTGTCAGGCCTGCACAGCTACGGCACGCTCTGAGCGTCAGCGCCCCGCGCGCCGCTCGGCCTTGACGCGGTACATGGCCGCGTCGGCCTCGCGCAGCGCCTGTTCGGCGTCGCCGCTGCGCGGGTCCACGCACACGACACCCACACTCGCCCCCGCGTAGGCGATGACCTGCGCGCCCGCCGCGTAATGCCCCACGGTGGATGCGGCCAGGCGCTGCTGCCAGAGCACGGCCGCGGCCGCGCCGTCGGCGTCGCGTTCAGGGCCCAGCCCGACCGCCACGAACTCGTCGCCGCCCATGCGCGCCAGCACGTCGCCGCCGCGCAGCGCCTTGCGCAGGGCCAGGGTCACCCCGCGCAGCAGGGCATCGCCCGCGTCGTGGCCATGCTCGTCATTGACCTGCTTGAAGCCATCGAGGTCCACGGCCGCCACCAGCAGCCAGTGGCCGGCACGCCGTGCGGTCGCGAGCTGGCGCACCAGCTCGTCCATCAGCGCGCGGCGGTTCAGCAGCCCGGTCAGCGGGTCTGTCATCGCCTGCGTCAGCAGCTCGGCGTTGGCCTTCTGCAACTGCACCAGCAGTTGCTCGCGCGCCACCTGCTGCTGGATGAGCCCGGCGAAGAGCTGCAGCACCTGCCCCGCCTGCGCACTCACCGGGCGCCGCGCGGTGCTGGCCGCGCACAGCGTGCCGTAGAGCTGCCCCTCGCCCGTGTGCAGCGGGGTGCTGATGTAGGTCTGCAGGCCGAGCTCACGCACCGCACGGTTGTCACCGAAGTAGGTCTGCGCGTCGTCCGTGTAGGGGCGCCCGTCTTCGATGGCGCGCTTGCACAGGGCCTCGTCCCAGGGCCCGACCGCGCCCTCGGGGATCTGCAAGGCCTGCGAGTTGTCGGCGAACAGCACACGCTGCAGGCCGGTGGCGGGGTCGACCGTGGTGAGGTAGGTGGACTCCAGGCCCGTGACCTGCTGCAGCATCTGCAGCAGCGGTCGCGTCAGCTCCTCCAGGGACCGGGCCCGGGTGACGGAAGCGGTGATCTCGGCGAGTACGTCGTCCATGGTGATCCGCAGCGTGCAGTGGCCCGACTGTAGGCAGGGCAGCCCGACTCAGGCAACCGGCAGTGCCGTTTCGTACTTCACCTCCCGCAGCACCACGTTGCTGCGCACGCTGCTCACGCCGGGCAGCTTGAAGATGTGCTGCTGCAGGAAGGCGTCGTAGGCCTTCATGTCGGCGGCCACGACCTTGATGACGTAGTCCGCCTCGCCGGTGATGGCGTGGCATTCGATGATTTCGCGCTGCGTCGCCACCAGCCGCTCGAACTGCTCCACCGCCCCCTCGCTGTGCCGCACCAGGCTCACATTGGCCAGCACGCAGATCGACAGGCCGAGCTTCTCGCGGTCCAGCAGCGCCACGTGGCCGCGGATCAGGCCGCGCTCTTCCATCTCCTTCACACGCCGCCACACCGGCGTGGCCGACAGCCCCACCTTCTCCGCCAGCGCCTGGGTGGACAGCCGGGCATCCGCCTGCAGCGCCTCCAGGATCTGCCGGCTGGCGCGATCGAGTTCGTTTGTTTCCATGAATCGCCTCTTTGGAGAAGAATCATCTCATTTCCATGCCCTCATCCTGGGATTGAGGCAAGTTCTTCTGCCCCTCAGGGGGAAGAATCTCTCGCCCGCCTGCGGCACCTGGAGCCCTCGACATGTCCGACACCCCCGCCCTGCGCGACTACCGCCTCAGCGACAACCTGGCCGCGGACAGCGGCGCCGTCTTCCTGACCGGCACGCAGGCCCTGGTGCGGCTGCTGCTCGCGCAGAAGCAGCTCGACGAGCGCGCCGGGCTCAACACCGCCGGCTTCGTCTCGGGCTACCGCGGCTCGCCGCTGGGCATGGTCGACCAGCAGCTGTGGAAGGCCAAGAAGTTCCTCGACGCCGCGCACATCGAGTTCCTTCCCGCCATCAACGAAGACCTGGCCGCCACCGCCTGCCTGGGCGTGCAGCGCGTGGCGCTGGATGCGCAGCGCACCGTCGATGGCGTGTTTGCGATGTGGTACGGCAAGGGCCCGGGCGTGGACCGCTCCGGCGACGCGCTCAAGCACGGTAACGTCTACGGCACGAGCACCCAGGGCGGCGTGCTGGTGGTGTGCGGCGACGACCACGGCTGCGTCTCCAGCAGCACGCCCCACCAGAGCGACCAGGCCCTGCAGGCCTGGAGCATGCCCCTCGTGCACCCGGCCAACGTGGCCGAGTACCTGGAGTTCGGCCTGTACGGCTGGGCGCTGTCGCGCTTCAGCGGCGCGTGGGTGGGCTTCAAGGCCATCTCGGAGGTCGTCGAGAGCGGCATGACCGTGGACCTGGACGCCGTGCGGCTCGACTTCGAGCATGCGGTGGACCACACGCCGCCCACGAATCTGCACATCCGGGCGGTGGACCTGCCGTCGCTGGACCTGGAGTCGCGCCTGGCCCACAAGCTCGACGCCGTGCGCGCCTTCGCCCGCGTCAACAGCATCGACAAGCACATCGTCACCAGCCCCGCCGCCACGCTCGGCATCGTCACGGTGGGCAAGGCGCACTTCGACTTCATGGAGGTGCTGCGCCGGCTGGACCTGGACCCGAACGCGCTGGCTGCGGCCGGCGTGCGGGTCTACAAGGTGGGCCTCGTGTTCCCGCTGGAGCCCACGCGCATCGTCGAGTTCTGCAGCAACCTCACCGACGTACTCGTCATCGAGGAAAAGGGCCCGGTCGTCGAGCGCCAGATCAAGGAGCTGCTCTACCACCTGCCCGAGTTTCAGCGCCCGCGCGTGGTGGGCAAGACCGACGAGCACGGCGCCCCGGTGCTCAGCGCGCTGGGCGAACTGCGCCCCAGCCGCATCATGAACACCGTGGCCGACTGGCTCGCGCGCCTGAACCCGGCGCTGGACCGCCGCCATCTCGTCGTCGACTTCCTGACGCCCTGCCTGCTGTCCAACGCCGCGGACGGCGTGCGCCGCCAGCCGTACTTCTGCTCGGGCTGCCCGCACAACACCTCCACCAAGCTGCCGGACGGCTCCCGCGCGCTCGCCGGCATCGGCTGCCACTTCATGGCCAGCTGGATGGAGCGCGGCACCTCCGGCCTCATCCAGATGGGCGCCGAGGGCGTGGACTGGGCGGCGCACAGCCGCTTCACGAAGGAGAAGCACGTCTTCCAGAACCTGGGCGACGGCACCTACTACCACTCCGGCTATCTCGCCATCCGCCAGGCCATCGCAGCCAAGGCCAACATCACCTACAAGATCCTCTATAACGACGCCGTCGCCATGACCGGCGGCCAGCCCGTGGACGGCAGCACCAGCGTGCCGCAGATCGCGCGGCAGGTGGAGGCCGAGGGCGTGAAGCGCCTGGTGGTCGTGTCCGACGACATCGGCAAGTACGACGGCCACCACGGCCTCTTCCCCGCCGGCACCACCTTCCACGACCGCAGCGAGATGGACGCCGTGCAGCGCGAACTGCGCGAGATCGAAGGCGTCACGGTGCTGATCTACGACCAGACCTGCGCTGCCGAGAAGCGCCGCCGCCGCAAGAAGGGCGAGTTCGCCGATCCCCCGAAGCGCATCTTCATCAACGAAGCGGTCTGCGAAGGCTGTGGCGACTGCGGCGTGGCCAGCAACTGCCTCTCGGTCGTGCCGGTCGAGACCGACTGGGGCCGCAAGCGCGCCATCGAGCAGAGCAGCTGCAACAAGGACTTCTCCTGCGTGAACGGCTTCTGCCCGAGCTTCGTCTCGGTGCACGACCCCGTGCTCAAGAAGAAGGCCGGCGCCCGCTACACCGCGCAAGACCTGGCCCGCGAGATCGCCGCCATCCCGGCGCCGACGCCTTGGCACTGGACGGGCCCGTTCGACATGCTCGTCACCGGCGTGGGCGGCACGGGCGTCGTCACCGTGGGCGCCCTCGTCTCCATGGCCGCCCACCTCGAAGGCAAGCAGGCCTCGGTGCTGGACTTCATGGGCTTTGCGCAAAAGGGCGGCGCGGTGCTGTCCTTCGTGCGCGTGGCGCCCACGCTGGACCTGCTCAACCAGGTGCGCATCGACACCCAGCAGGCCGACGTGCTGCTGGCCTGCGACATGGTGGTGGGCGCGTCGCCCGATGCGCTCGGCACGGTCAAGGCCGGGCGCACCGTCATCCTGGCCAACACCCACGAGCTGCCCACCGCCGGCTTCGTGCGCAACCCCGATGCCTCGCTGCAGGCCGACTCCCTGCTGGCCAAGATGAAGTTCGCCGTCGGCGAGCAGGGCGACCTCGACACGGTCGACGCCCAGGACATCGCGCAGCGCCTGATGGGCGACACCCTGCCCAGCAACATCATCATGCTGGGCGCCTGCTGGCAGCGCGGCCTCGTGCCCGTGAGCGAAGCGGCGCTGATGCGCGCCATCGAGCTCAACGGCGTGGCGGTGGACGCCAACAAGGCGGCCTTCGCACTCGGCCGCCTGGCGATCGCCGCACCCGACGCGCTGCAGCGGCTGGCCGGCGACGTCAATGTCGTGAAGTTCTTCAACTTCGACCAGCTCGATGGGCCTGACGGCCTGATCGAGCGGCGCGCGCAGTTCCTGACCGACTACCAGGACGCCGCCTACGCCGGGCGCTACCGCGCGCTCGTCGCCCGCGTGCGCGCCGCCGAGACCGCGCTGGGCAAGGGTCAGCGCCTCACCCAGGCCGTGGCGCGCTACTACGCCAAGCTGCTGGCCATCAAGGACGAATACGAAGTAGCGCGCCTCTACACCGACGGCCGCTTCGAGGCCGCGATGAAAGACCAGTTCGAGAACTGGTCGAGCCTGAGCTTCCACCTTGCGCCGCCGCTGCTGTCCCGCCCGGGGCCGGATGGCCGCGCGAAGAAGATCGAGCTGGGTTCGTGGACCTTCACCGCCTTCAAGTGGCTGGCCAGGTTCAAGGGCCTGCGCGGCACGGCGCTGGACGTGTTCGGCAAGACCGCCGAGCGCCGCATGGAGCGCCAGCTGATCCGCGACTACGAGGCCCTCGTCGACGAGATCCTGGCCTCACTGACCGCCGACAACCTCGCCACCGCCGTGGACCTCGCCCGCCTGCCCGAGAAGATCCGCGGCTACGGGCATGTCAAGCACGCCAACGTCGTGGCGGTGAAGCAGCAATGGCAGGCGCTGCTGGAGCGCTTCCATGGCCGCGCGGCCGAGGTGATGGCGCAGCCGGTGGCGATGCCCGTGCGCGTGAAGGGCGTGGCCGAACTCTGAGCGTCAGACCGGCTCGGCCCAGCCGAGCGCCTGCATGTCCGACTCGCGGTGGACGCGATCGCCCAGCAGGATGAAGTCATCCAGCTGCGGCGGCTTCACGGCCGTGCCCGCCAGCATGGCGTGCGCCTGGCCGCGGTGGTGGGTCTGGTGCATGAAGAGATGGGCCAGCACGCGGGCCAATGGCTCGCGGGGGCCGGCCTCGATGCCGGCGCCGCGGTCGAAGGCAATGATGCGCTCGTCGTCCGCCGGGGCGAGGCCTGCGCAGAGGTCGATCAGCTGCGCGTCGCTTTCGTCCTGGCGGGCCGCCAGCTCCTGCGCCGTGGTCGCGGGTACATAACGGGCCCAGATGTGGCGCATCTGCGCGTCGCCCCGCAGCGCGGCGATGTAGTAGTGGTCCACGTTCAGCAGGTGGTTGAGCGTCTGCGCCAGGCTCGGGAAGAAGCTCGTGCGCGGGGCGTGGAACTCGGCGTCCGAGAGCTGCGACACGGCCGCCAGCAGGCGGCGGTTGGCCAGGCGGTTGGCGCGGGCCTGGATGAGGTGCAGGTTCATCCGGCCATTGTGCTCAATTCGCTCAGTTGCGGCGCACGCACCCGCCATGCTTCAATCGTCGTGCAGGCCTTCGCCACCACAACGAAAGAGACAAGCTTGCGCATCGGAGACGGCTACACCGGGCCAGAAACGATCAGCACGACCGCCTGGGTGGCGGCCGCAGTGGTGCTGTCCGTCGGTCTGGCGCTGACGGCGGCCGCGGCGATCTGGCAGCAGCAGTCGGCGCGCGCCGAAGCCCGCAGCCAGCAGGAGCGGCAGGTCGAGCGGCTGCAGGCCGATGTCGTCAAGCGCTTGACGCTGCCGGTATACGGCCTCAAGGGTGCGCGGGGCGCCATGGCAGCCCTGGGCGGCCGGCTGGACCGCGCGGCTTTCGACGCCTACGTGGAGTCGCGCGACCTGGCGGCCGAGTTTCCCGGCGTGCGGGGCTTCGGCTTCATCGAACCGGTGGCCCGCCGTGACCTCAACGCCTTCATCGCCAGCCGCCAGCGCGAAGGCAGCACGGGCTTTCAGGTGCACGGCTCGGGCGCCGACGACCCGCTCTACGTCGTGACACAGGTGTCGCCGTTCTCGCGCAACTTCGCGGCCTGGGGCATCGACTCCGGCGCCCACCCGGTGCGCCGCCAGGCCATCGAGCAGGCCATCGATTCAGGCGAAGCCGCGCTGTCCGCGCCAGTGCGGCTCGTGCAGGATCCGCTCAAGGGCCCGGGCTTCCTGCTTTTCGTTCCGGCCTACGAGCAAGGGCTGGCACCTGGCAGTGCGGCCGAACGGCGCAGCGCCCTGGTGGGCCTGTTCTATGCGCCCTTGGTGGCCAGCGACCTGCTGCGCGGCGTGGCCGAGCCGGCGGCGCAACTGCTGGACCTGAAGCTCTCGGCCCGCATGCCCGACGGCAGCCTGCAGCCGCTGCTGGCCGTGCAGTCCGGGCGCGTCATGCCGCTGGAGGAGGCCGCCGCGTTCACGCTGGCCGACGCTTCGACCGTGGACGAACGCCACTTCAGCGTCGCCGGCCGTGAGTTCCAGCTGACCACCGCGTTGACGCCCAGCGCCGCCGTCCGACTGCTGGGCCTGTCGGGCATGGCGCTGGAAGCCGGCGGCGCGCTGCTGAGCCTGCTGCTGGCCGTGACGGTCTATCTGCTGGCCGTCGGCCGCAGCCGGGCCGAGCAGCTGGCACGCAACATGACCGCCGACCTGCGCCGCCTGGCCATGGTGGCCAGTCACACCACCAATGCGGTGTTCATCACCGGCACCGATCGCCGCATCACCTGGGTGAACGAGGGCTTCACGCGCCTGACGGGCTTCACCTCCCAGGAGGCACTCGGCCGTCTGCCGAGCGAGCTGCTGCACTCCGAGCGCACCAACGCCGACACCGTGCACGGCATGCGCGAGGCCATGGCCGTGGGCCTGGGCTGCAAGGGCGAGCTGCTCAACCGCCGCAAGGACGGCGAGGACTACTGGGTGGACGTGGAGATCCAGCCGCTGCGCGACGACGCGGGCACGCTCACGGGCTTCATGCTGATCGAGTCGGACATCACCGCCCGCAAGGCCCTGCAGGCGCAGGCCGACGAGGCCCGCGAAAGCCTGCAGGACCTCTACGACAACGCCCCTTGCGCCTACTACTCGCTCGACGCCGAGGGGCGCTTCCTGCAGATCAACGCGGTGGGCCTGGCCTGGTTCGGCTGCACGGCGGCCGAAGCCATCGGCCGCCTGAAGTCGACGGATTTCCTGTCGCCCGAGGGCCAGGCCGCCTTCGCCGAGGCTTTCCCGCGGTTCAAGGCCGAAGGGCACATTGCGGGCCTGGAGTTCGACGTGGTCGGCCGCCACGGGCAGACGCGGCGCGTGAGCCTCTCGGCCACCGCGGTCCACGGGCCCAACGGCGAGTTCCTGCGCAGCCGCTCCGCCATGTTCGACATCAGCGAGACGCACCGCATCCGCCAGCAGCTGCACCAGCTGACGCTCGACCAGGAGGCCATGCTGCAAAGCGACCTCGTCGGCATGCTCAAGCTGCGCGAGCGCCGCATCGTCTGGCGCAACGCGGCGGTGGAGCGCATCTTCGGCTACGCGGAGGGCGAGCTGCTCGGGGCCGCGGCGCGGCAGCTCTACGTGGACGACACGGCCTACGAGACCCTGGGAGCGCTGGCCTACCCGCAGCTGCGCGCGGGCGGGCGGTTTCGCAGCCAGTTGCAGATGCGCCGCAAGGACGGCTCGCTGATCTGGATCGACCTCTCCGGCGTGGACCTGCCCGGCGCTACGCACGAGCGGGCGGGCGAGTCGCTGTGGATGATGGTGGACATCACCCAGAGCAAGGCCCACGAGGCGCGCATGGAGCGCGCCGCACTGCACGACGCGCTCACCGGGCTGCCCAACCGCCTGCTGCTGGCCGACCGCCTGCGCCAGGCCATTGCCGCAGCGCTGCGCAACGGCCATGTGTTCTCCCTGGCCTACCTGGACCTGAACGGCTTCAAGCAGGTCAACGACACCCACGGCCACGATGCCGGCGACGAAGTGCTCAAGACGGTGGCGGCCCGGCTGCAGGCCGGCTTGCGCGGCAGCGACACGGTCGCCCGGCTGGGGGGCGACGAGTTCGTCGTGCTGCTCACGCCGCAGCAGGCCCCGCCGGAGGCCGAACCGGTACTCAACCGGCTGCTGGACGCGCTCGCCCAGCCGATCACGCTGAGCACGGGCGCGACCGTGGCGGTGGGCAGCAGCCTGGGGTTGGCGCACTATCCCGCTGACGGCCGCACGCCTGACACCCTGATGCGCCATGCCGACGAAGCCATGTTTGCCAACAAACGAGCGGCTCGGGGCCTACGCGGCCGGGCTTGAGCCGCACGCCCTAGCACGCAAGGCGCCCGGATGCGTACAAGTGCCACCCGTAGCTGATTTCGTTCACATGCGGCAGCGGCCAGCCGGGGCATCATGTGGGACATGCAGACCCGACGTCGTTTCCACCAACTCGCGCTGGCCGGTCTTGCCCTGCCGGCTTCCTTGCCTGCACGTGCCCAGGAGCGCGGCATCGTCCTCGGCCAGTCCGTCCCCCTGACGGGCCCCGCCGCCCAGCTCGGCCTGCAGATGCAGCTTGGCGCCAAGGCCTACTTCGACGCCGTCAATGCCTCGGGCGGCGTGGCGGGCCAGCCCATCGTGCTCAAGACGCTGGACGACGGCTACGACCCCGCCCGCTGCAAGGCCAACACCGAGAAGTTCATCCGCGACGAGGTCTTCGCACTGTTCGGTTATGTGGGCACGCCCACGTCGCTGGCGGCCCTGCCGCTGGCCACCGCCGCGCGCATCCCCTTCGTGGCGCCCTTCACGGGTGCGGAGGCGCTGCGCGACCCGTTCAACAAGCTGGTCTTCCACATCCGCGCGTCCTACTACGACGAGACGGAATTGATCGTCAAGCAGCTCACGCAGCTGGACCTCAAGAAGATTGCCATCTTCCACCAGAACGACGCGTACGGTCAGGCCGGTCTCAAGGGCGTGATGCGCGCCCTCGAGAAGCGCGGCCTGCAGCCGGCGGGCGTGGCCACCGTCGAGCGCAACAGCGTGGACGTGGCGGCGGCCGTCAAGGCGCTGGTGCCGCTGGGCGCCGAAGCCATCGTGCAGATCAGCGCCTACAAGAGCTGCGCGGCCTTCATCCGCGAGGCCCGCAAGGCCGGCTATGGCGGGCAGTTCTACAACGTGTCCTTCGTGGGCACGCAGGCCCTGGCCGATGAGCTGGGCAAGGACGCCGCCGGGGTGGTCGTTTCGCAGGTCATGCCCTCGCCTTTCGGCACGGCCGCCGGCCTGGTCAACGACTACCAGCAGGCCCTGCACCGGCTGGATCCCAAGGCAGAACCCAACTACACGAGCATCGAGGGTTATCTCGCGGCGCGCGTGGTCGTGGACGCCCTGCGCCGCACCGGCGCCAAGCCATCGCGGGACGCCTTCATCGGCGCGCTGGAAACGCTGTCGGGCTACGAGGCGCGCGGCTACCGGCTGGGCTTCTCGCCCACCAAGCACGTGGGCTCGAACTTCGTCGAGCTGTCCATGCTCACGGGCGACGGCAAGGTCCGCCGCTGAGGCGGCCCTTCAGCCCCGCCCATCCTTGGGCGAGTCCATGACGATGTAGCTCGTGATCATGCTGACCTGCGGCAGCCCGCCCAGCACGTCGGCATGAAAGCGCTTGTAGGCCGGAAGGTCGGCCACCTCCACGCGCAGCAGGTACTCGAAGGCGCCGGTCACGTTGTGGCATTCGCGCACGACAGGGCAGTCCTTCATGGCCTGCTCGAAACCCGTCTGCTCGCCCAGCGTGTGCCGTGACAGCCCGATGGCGACGTAAGCCACGAAGCCGAGGCCCAGCCGCGCCGGGTCCAGCACCGCCCGGTAGCCCTTGATGACACCGAGCCGTTCGAGCTCCTGCACCCGGCGCAGGCATGCCGACGGGCTGAGCGCGATGCGCTGGGCCAGCTCCGCATTGGTCAGGCGGCCGTCGGCCACCAGCTCGCGCAATATCTTCTCGTCGATCGCGTCCATGGCCGCAGATCATTGCACGAAGCACGGCTGCAGCACGGCAAGACGCAAGCCCATTCGACGCTGAGCTGCCTAGAGTTGCGTGCCATGGACACCACCCCCAGCCTGCTCGCCGCCCTGGCCGGCTTTGCCTTCGTCACCTCCATCACCCCCGGGCCCAACAACCTGATGCTGCTCGCCTCGGGCACGCGCTTCGGCTGGCGGCGCAGCCTGCCGCACCTGCTGGGGATCAGCTTCGGCTTCGGCGTCATGCTGCTGCTGGTGGGCCTGGGGCTGGCCCAGGCATTCGAGCGCGCGCCGTGGCTGCACGACACCTTGAAATGGGTCAGCCTGGCCTACCTGCTGTACCTGGCGTGGAAGGTCGCCACGGCACCACCGCCGGACGCCGCAGGTGCCCCAGGCGGCCGCCCGATGGGCTTCGCCGCGGCGGCGCTGTTCCAGGTGGTCAACCCCAAGGCCTGGGCGATGGCGCTCACGGCGGTCACGGCCTACGGCAGCCTCGGCGTGGCGGCGGTGACGGCCGTGTTCGTGCTGGTGAACCTGCCCTGCTGCGGCTCGTGGGCGCTGCTCGGCCAGCAGATGCGCCGCTGGCTGCACCGTCCGCGCGCGCTGCAGGTCTTCAACTGGGGGGCGGCCGGGCTGATGGTGGTGTCGGTGCTGCCGCTGCTGCGCGCCTGATCAAGCCGCCACGGGCTCCACGGTGACGCCCACGCGCAGGGTCGCCACGCCACCGCCGCGCAGCACGCCGCGCAGCGGGGCGACGTCGGCGTAGTCGCGCCCCACGGCCACGGTGACGTGGTCCAGGCCCGCCGCCACGTCGTTGGTCGGGTCCAGGGCCAGCCAGCCTTGCTCCGGGCACCACAGCTCGGCCCAGGCGTGGGAGGCGTCGGCGCCCACCAGCTTGGGCTGGCCCGGCGGCGGGCGCGTGAGCAGGTAGCCGCTCACGTAGCGGGCGGCCAGGCCGAGCGAGCGGCAGGCGGCGATGAAGACGTGGGCGAAGTCCTGGCACACGCCACTGCGCTGCGCGAGGGCGTCGGACGCGCGCGTGGCGACGGTCGTGCTCTGCGGCAGGTAGCGCAGCTCCCCGTAGATCTGGTGCATCAGCGACAGCCCGCCCGCAGCCAGCGTGCGCTCGGGCGTGAAGGCCCGGCGCGCGTAGGCGGCCAGGGCCTCGTCAGGCGCCGCGTAGGTGGAGGCAAGTGCGAACTCGTCGGCTTCCTGCAGCGCCCGCCCGGCACGGTAGCGCAGGCTTGCCGCCACGGCTTCCCAGGCCGGGCCGCGGGTGGGGTCAGGCGCGGGGCGGTCGCCCAGTTCGACCTCGAAGCGGCTGTCCACCACCAGGCGCTCATGCACGCGGGCATGGCCGAAGGTGAGGTGGCGGTTGCCCCAGGGGTCGCGGCGCAGGTGGCGTGCCAGCATGGCGGCGTCCAGCTCCAGGCCCTCCACGCCCCAGCCATCGGGCAGCGGGTCGATGTTGAGCCGCCAGCCGCTGACGCGCTGCCAGGGTGTGTCGCACGGGGCCAGGCAGGCCGCATGGTGGGCCCACTCGACCGACGCGTCGTAGGTGTATTCGGTGACGTGATGGACGGACAGCCGCACGCTCATTGCCACACCCGCTGCTCGGCGCCGATGACATGCGCGAAATAGCGCTGGCTGATGAGGCTGGACAACTCGGCCGCCTGCGCCGCCGCCGCCTTGAGGTGCTCCACCAGGGCCGGCCCGGGCGCGGCCAGGTCGACCAGCGGCCAGGCCTCCGGCACGGGCAGCTGCGAAGCGATCTCGGAGGCCCACTCGGGGTCGTGCCGCGCGAGCTTGGCAAAGCGCTCGCGCAGCGTGCGCGCCACCCACGCGAGCGAGCGCGGGTTGTCGGTGTCGTGCACGAGCAGGTGCAGCAGGGGCGGAGCCTCGCGGCGGGCCTGGTACTGGGCCCGGTAGGTGATGGTGGAGTCGAACACCCCGAGCAGCAGGCTGAAGCCGTCCTCCGTCAGGGCCAGGCCCTGCTCGAAGGTCTCGGCCAGCACCTCGGCGTGGAAGGACAGGCGCTCGATCTGCCGGCCGATGGACAGCAGCCGCCAGCCGTCGTCACGGGTCATGCGGTCGGTCTGGGCGCCGGTGATGGCGGCCAGGTGGGTGTCGGCCCGCGCGAGCACGTTGAGCACGTCGGTCACGGGTGTGCCGGGGCCGGGGCGGTCGAGCACCGCGCGCTGGTGCTGCTCGAACTGCGCGGCCGTCTCGTGGATGAGGCGCCAGGACTCGGGCGACAGCCGCTCGCGCAGCGCCTGCGCGCAGCCCTGCAGCGCCCGCAGGTTCCAGCCCACGCTGGTCACGCCGGAGCCCGGCAGCAGCGCAGCCAGCAGTGCGCGCACGAAGGCGCGCGGGTCGTCCTCGGCATCGGGCGCCTTGGCGCCGACCAGGCCGTGGCGCCGCGCCAGCGCGTCCAGCAGCGGCATCATGCGCGCCGGCATGGCGCCCCGCTGCACCATGACGCTGGCCTCGATGACATGGCGCGCCAGCCGCGCGCTGTTCTCGGCCCGCTCGGTGTAGCGGCCCAGCCAGAAAAGGTTCTCGGCGGCACGGCTCGTCACCGTCCAGTGCACCTGGGCGAGGTCGGCGGCCTGCAGGGGCTGGGGCAGCAGCGTGGTGGCGTCCACCTCGCCGTCAGTCATGACCCAGGTGTCGGCGCTGAGCGAGCCGCGCTGGATGGACAGCCACGCGTCGGCCAGCGGGTCGCGCCGCGGGGCCACGCGCGTGAGGCCACCTGGCAGCACCTTCCAGCCGCCGCACCCGTCAGTCATGGCGAACACGCGCAGCACCGCCACGCGCGGCTCCAGCGCGCCGCGTGTCCAGACCGGCTGCTTGGTCGGCTTCACGCGGGCCTGCAGCGTGAACGCGGTGGGGTCGGCGTCGATGCGCCGGGCCAGCTCCCACAGGGCCTCATCACTGAGCTCGGCCGCCACGATGGGGCTGAAGCTGCGCGTGGTGGTGCTGGCGGCGAACGTGGGCACGACGATGAACTCGGCCAGGCGCGGCCGCAGCGCGCGCCAGGCGCTCTCCTCGCCGCACCACCAGCTCTGGATGGCGGGCAGCAGCAGCGTCTGGCCCAGCAGCTTCTCGGCCACGCCGGGCCAGAAGGCGGCCAGCCCCGGGCTCTCCAGCCAGCCTGCGCCCGGCACGTTGGCGATGACGACCTCCCCCGCACGCGCCGCCTGCAGCAGGCCCGGCACGCCGAGGATGGACTCGGGGCGCAGCTCCAGCGGGTCCAGCCACGTGTCGTCCACCCGGCGCAGCAGCACGTGCACGCGCTCCAGGCCGGCAAGCGTCTTCAGGTAGACCTTGTCGGCACGCACGGTGAGGTCGGCGCCTTCCACCAGCGTGATGCCGAGGTAGCGCGCCAGGAAGGCCTGCTCGAAGTAGGTCTCGTTGCGCGGGCCGGGCGTGAGCAGCGCCACGCGGCTGCGCTCGCCCGCGGGCGAGAGTTTCATCAGCGCCTGGATGAAGTCGCGGTAGCTCGCGGCCAGGCGCTGCACCTGCATCTGCCGGAAGGCCTCGGGGAACTGCTGGGCAATGATGAGCCGGTTCTCCAGCACATAGCCCAGGCCCGAAGCCGCCTGCGTGCGCTGGCCGACGACGCGCCATTGCCCGTCGGCGCAGCGCGTCAGGTCGAAGGCCAGCACGTGCAGGTGCACGCCACCCGCCGGCCGCGCGGCGTGCATGCCGCGCAGGTACTGCGGGTGGGCCAGCACGAGCGACGCCGGCAGCAAGCCCTGCTGCAGCAGGCTGCGCTCCCCGTAGGTGTCGGCCATGACGGCCTCGAGCAGCCGCGCGCGCTGCGCGATGCCGGCCTCGATGTGGCGCCACTCCTGCGGCTCGATGAGCATGGGCAGCAGCTCCAGCGGCCAGTGGCGGGCCAGCGGTGCGCTGCTCTCGCTCTCCTGGCCCGGCAGCGGCGGGCCGTCGCTGTGCACGTTGTAGCTGGCCCCGTCTTCCAGCACGCGGCGCTGCACGCGCAGGGCCTTGGCGCTGAGCTCCTGCCAGCCGGCCGGGCCGCCCGCTGCGAAAAAGCGCCGCCAACGTTCGGCCAGGCCCCCTTGCGGCTCGCCCGGCTGGTTCACGTGACCCGTCAGCTCGTAGAAGTGGCCATCCCGGCTACGCAAGGCCGCCGACAGCGCCATGGCCAGCGGGTCGGGCGCCTGCGTGACGTCCGGCTCGTCGGGGAGCAGGCTCCACTGGCTGGGGGTGGGCTCGGTCATGTCGGCTGAAGGGGCACGCGGCGCGGGCGAAGCAGCAAAAGGCGGATTGTCCGGCAGGGCGGGCGGTCAGCCGGCCAGGAAGCGCCGCAGCACACGCTCGGCCGCGGCCGGGTCGTCCCGCCACGCGCCGTGGCCGACGCCAGGGAAGCGCTCGAAGCTCATCCACTGCGCAGGCAGCGCCGCGACGATCTCCTCGGCGTCCTCCGGCGGCGTGACCGGGTCTTCTTCGCCGGCCATGACGAGCACGGGGCACTGCACGGCAGCCAGGCCCGGGCGCAGGTCCATGCCGGGCAGCTCGGTGGCCGTGTGCTCGAAGAGGATGTCGGGCCGGGGCAGCATCCAGCCGCCGGCGTCGGGGTTCTTGGGCTGGGTGTTGTAGAGGTGCCGGCAGTGCACCTCGTAGGCGGCCCAGGTACCGGGGCCGGGGCGCTCCCAGAAGTCGCGGGTGGCGGCCGCGGCCTCGGGGCCACCGAGCCGGCCGAAGTGATGGATCTTGCGCGCCAGGCCGAAGTGGTGGGACGTGCTGGACAGCACCACCTTGGCCGGGTGCGCCGGGTGGCGCGCCAGGTAGCGCTGGGCGACGAAGCCCCCGAAGCTCTGGCCGAGCACGATGGGCTTGACGATGCCCAGGCACTCGCACAGGCGCACGACGTCATCGGCCAGCGTGTCGAGCCGGCACTCACCCAGCGGCCGCGGGCTGCTGCGGCCGTGGCCGCGCTGGTCGAAGTAGACGACCTGGCAGAGGTCGGTGAAGCGGCTGAAGAAGGGCCGGAAGGCGCTGTGGTCGAACCCCGGTCCGCCGTGGATGAGGATGAGCGTGGGCTTCTCGCGCAGCACGGGGCCTTCGGGCACGTGGCCGAGGCCTTCGATGTCGACGAAGAGGCGTACGCCCGGTTGGATTTCGATGTGCATGGCGGAGGTCAGCGATCTTCGCGCTGGTGACGGATGGCAATGATCAGCGCGATGGCGACACGCGGCAGGTAACGGTACTGCACGACATACCCGCGTGCCGCCTTGCCGACCACCAGCTCACGCGCGCCCGTTGGCACCGGGCGGCCGATCTCGGGCGCGAACGTCAACACCCGCATCGAGGCCATCAGCTCCGCTTTCCGCTCGACGGCGTGGTCTGGGTCATGCGCCATCAAGAAGTCGGTGATGCGGTCCAGATCCCTCGCCGCAGCGAGGGTCAGCTCGACGGAGATCATTCAATGATCTTGCGGGCTTTGGGGAACGCAACCTTCTTGCCCTGCAGCTTGGCATCCAGGTAAGAGTCCATGGCGTCCAGGCTAACCGCCTCACCCGTCTTCAAGAACTCCCCCCACCGCTCCTCGCAGATGCGGTCCATCTCCGCATCGAATTCCGCCTGGGTGACGGACTCGACGATGGCATCGCGGATGAACGCGTGCGCGGTCTTGCCCGCGCGCGCGGCAGCCTCGCTGATGCGCTCTTTCAGGTCGTCTTCCAGGCGGATCGTAGTGGTGGGCATGGGCGGCTCCGGAGGGTGTAGCGCAATTGTGCTACATCACCCCGCCTTGCGCAGATCCAGCGTGAACGGGAACTCCAGGCTGCGTTTGGGCTCGGCCACCTCTACGCGGCCCGGCGTGTGGCCGTGCGAGGTGAAGCGCGCCAGGCGCCGGCTCTCGGCCTCGTAGGCGTTGACGGGCAGCGTCGCGTAGTTGCGCCCGCCGGGGTGAGCCACGAAGTAGCGGCAGCCACCGAGCGACTTCTGCTGCCAGGTGTCCACCAGGTCCACCGTCAGCGGTGCGTCGATGCCAATCGTCGGGTGCAGGGCCGACGGCGGCAGCCAGGCGCGGTAGCGCACGCCGGCCACGAACTCGCCGACTCGACCCGTCGGCTGCAGCGGCAGCGGCTGGCCGTTGACCGTGATGCGGTGGCGCGGGTCCACGAGGCCGCTCACGTGCACCTCCAGCCGCTCCAGCGACGAGTCCACATAACGCACCGTGCCGCCGGCCGAGCCTTCCTCGCCCATCACGTGCCAGGGCTCCAGCGCGCCGCGCAGCGTCACGTGCACGCCGCGCGCGGCAAACTCGCCGTACTTGGGGAAGCGGAACTCGACGTGCGGCGCGAACCAGGCCGCATCGAAGGCATAGCCCGCCTCGGCCATGTCCTCGATGACATCGGCGAAGTCCTCGCGGATGAAGTGCGGCAGCAGCCAGCGGTCGTGCAGCTCGGTGCCCCAGCGCACGAGGGGCGTCTTGTAGGGCGCTTTCCAGAAGCGTGCGATGAAGGCGCGCAGCAGCAGCTGCTGCACGACGCTCATGCGCGCATGCGGCGGCATCTCGAAGGCGCGCAGCTCCAGCAGGCCGAGCCGCCCGGTGGCGGAGTCGGGCGAGTAGAGCTTGTCGATGGAGAACTCGCTGCGGTGCGTGTTGCCCGTCACGTCCACCAGCACGTTGCGCAGCGTGCGGTCCACGAGCCACGGCGGCATCGCGTCGCCATAGCGCTCCTCGGCCTTGAAGATCTCGCCCAGCGCGATCTCCAGCTCGCGCAGCTGGTCGTTGCGGGCTTCATCCACGCGCGGCGACTGGCTTGTCGGCCCGATGAAGAGGCCGCTGAACAGGTAGCTCAAGCTGGGGTGGTTGTGCCAGTAGGCCAGCAGCGAGGCCAGCAGCGAGGGCTTGCGCAGGAAGGGGGAGTCCGCCGGCGTGGCGCCGCCCATCACGAAGTGGTTGCCGCCGCCGGTGCCGGTGTGGCGGCCGTCGATCATGAACTTTTCGGTCGACAGCCGCGTCAGGCGCGCAGCCTCGTACAGGAACTCGGTGTGCGACACCAGCTCGCGCCAGTTGTGAGCCGGGTGGATGTTGACCTCGATGACGCCGGGGTCGGGCGTCACCTGCAGCACCTTCAGCCGTGGGTCGCGCGGCGGCGGGTAGCCCTCCAGCACGATCTTGTAACCGGTGTCCTCGCAGGCCGCCTCCACGGCCGTGAGCAGCTCCAGGTAGTGCTCCAGCTTCTCCAGCGGCGGCATGAAGACGTAGAGCACGCCGCTGGCCTGGCCCTTGGCTTCCGCCGACGGGCCGTTGGCGCGCCGCGGGTCGCGGGCTTCCACGCACAGCGCGGTTCGCGTGATGCCAGGGGCACTCTCGAATCGCCCTGGCGCCTGCATGCCGCCCGCACCGCCGCCCGCAGCCCCGCCCCCGCTGCGCAGGCCGGGGGTCGGGCCGGCCGACGTGACGCCCTGCACCTGCGCGCGCAGCGCGGCCGAGGCCGGCAGCATGCCGCGCGGCGCGAAGGGGTCCTGCTCGATCAGGTAGGGGTAGTCGCCCTGGCTGACCCAGGGCAGGGAGTCCAGCGGCAGGCGCCAGCCCATCGGCGAGTCGCCGGGGTGCAGGTACAGGCGCTCGTCACGGAAGAACCACGGCCCGGTCTGCCAGCGGGCGCCGGCCAGCGCGGGCGAGTCGCCGCTGTGCCGGATGGGCAGCACGTAGCCGACCACCTGCGACAGCCCCTGCTCGAACACGCGGCGCAGCCGGGCGCGCTCCATCTCGTCGTCCAGCCGCGAGTCGAAGGGGTCGACATTGACTGGCAGGCGGCGCTCGCGCCACAGGTAGTACCAGGTGTCCTCATGGGCGGCCTGCACATGCGTGTCGGGCAGGCCCAGGCGGCGCGTGAGGGCCTTCATGAAGACGTCCGCGTCCTCGCTGGAGTAGCGGTGGCGCTCGCGCTCGTCGGCGAACCAGTCGGGGTTGCGCCAGCAGGGCTGGCCGTCGGCGCGCCAGTAGATGGACAGCGCCCAGCGCGGCAGCTGCTCGCCCGGGTACCACTTGCCCTGGCCGAAATGCAGGAAGCCGCCCTGCCCGTACTCGTCGCGCAGGCGGTGGGTGAGCTGCTGTGCGTAGACGCGCTTGGTGGGGCCGAGCGCGTCGGTGTTCCACTCCGGCGCGTCGCGGTCCTCGACGGCCACGAAGGTGGGCTCGCCACCCATGGTCAGCCGCACGTCGCCGGCCGCCAGCTCGCGGTCGACCTGCTCGCCGAGCTGCAGGATCTCGCCCCACTGGGCTTCGGTGTAGGGCTTGGTGACGCGCGGCGACTCGTAGATGCGCGTGACACTCATCTCGTGGTCGAACGTGACCTCGCTCTTGTCCACCGCACCGCTGATCGGTGCGGCGCTGCTCGGCGTGGGCGTGGCAGCCAGCGGGATGTGGCCCTCGCCCGCCAGCAGCCCCGAGGTCGGGTCCATGCCGATCCAGCCCGCGCCCGGCAGGTAGACCTCGCACCAGGCGTGCAGGTCGGTGAAGTCCACCTCCGTGCCGCTCGGGCCATCCAGCGCCTTCTCGTCGGGCGTGAGCTGGATCAGGTAGCCCGACACGAAGCGCGCCGCCAGGCCCAGGTGGCGGGCGATCTGCACCAGCAGCCAGCCCGAGTCACGGCAGGAGCCCGAGGCCTTTTGCAGCGTCTCCTCGGGCGTCTGCACGCCGGGCTCCAGGCGGATCAGGTAGGACACGCTCTGCTGCACGCGCTGGTTCAGCTCGACGATGAAGTCGATCGTGGCGCGCTCGGTGCGGGGGATGTCCTTCAGGTAGGCCGCCAGCAGCGGCGTGAGCGGCTCGACCTGCAGGTAGGGCGCCAGCTCGACCTGCTGCGCCTCGTCGTAGGCGAACGGGAAGGTCTGCGCGTGCGGCTCCAGGAAGAAGTCGAACGGGTTGTAGACCGCCATCTCGGCGACGAGGTCGACGGTGACCGTGAACTCGGTGGTCTTCTCGGGGAAGACGAGCCGCGCCAGGTAGTTGGCGAAGGGGTCCTGCTGCCAGTTGATGAAGTGGTTGGCGGGCTCGATGCGCAGCGAGTAGCTGAGCACGGGCGTGCGGCAGTGCGGTGCGGGGCGCAGGCGCACGACCTGGGGGGCCAGGCTGACCGGGCGGTCGTATTTGTAGCGGGTGACGTGCTTGAGGGCGACGTGGATGCTCATGTCAATGGCTTCGCTGTGACTGGTGGGGCGCCGACGCTGACGCGGTGGCTTCTGCGTGCGATGGGGTTCTGCCGAGGCGCACACCGGGAGTTCGCCCCGGCGGGCGACCTACTTTCTTGTGCGCACAAGAAAGTAGGCAAAGAAAGCGCCCATGCGGTCGTGGCTGTTCCTTCACTCCTCCTTGGAGTCCGCCGAGCAGCGCAAGGACTTGAGGGCGCGCGCGCAGCGCGCTTCAACCTCTGACTTCGCGCGGTTGTTTGAGCGCAGCGTAGCGAAGCGAGTTCCGCGCGAGCCCTCAAGGCCTGAGCAGCGCAGGGCAGCCCGCTGCGAAGCAAAGGGCCGGACGGAACGGGGGCGACTTTTTGCCTTCTTTTTGGTCGCTCAAAAAGAAGGTCGCCC